>JAJZJC010000164.1 GCA_021810205.1 Actinomycetes bacterium | reverse complement strand
GCTGGCCGGCGTGGACCTGGGTCTGCATGGCCGCCGCCATCCCGCTCGCCGCAGCCACCTTGGCCTGGCAGCGGCACCTGACCGAGATCGGCGGCACCCCCCTGCTGGATGTGATCCTGCTCCGCACGCCCACGTTCCGTTCGGGGCTGGCCGCCAACGCAGCTTTCATGTGCTACTTCGGCAGCTTCATGTTCACCCTCACCCTGCTTCTCCAAGCCGGGCTCGGCCTTGACGCCCTCGGCGCCGGCCTGGTCTTCGCGCCCGCCGGTGTCACGTTCTCCCTCGGCGCGCTCGCCGGACGCCCCCTGCTCGCCCGTTCCGGCCGGCGCGCCGTGCTGGCTGGGAGCCTGCTCACCGCAGCCAGCCTGGGGCTGCTCGCCCTCGTCCTCCACCTCGGTGGCACCCATACCGGCCTGGCCTGGATCGTGGCGCCCACCGCTCTGGCCAGCCTCGGCAACGGGATCGTCCTGCCATCCCTCATCGGTGCCGCCCTCGTCGACGTCGCACCCGAGCGATCCGGCCTCGCCGCCGGGGCGTTGAACACCGGCCAACAGTTCGCCAGCGCCATCGGCGTCGCGACCGTCGGCGCTCTGTTCTTCACCGCCGTCCACGCCTCTCACGGCGCCTTTGGCTACCCCGTCGCCATGACCTGGGCTGCCACCGCCGACTTCGCTCTCGTCCTGGTCGTCGCGGCGCTCATCCAGCTCTCCATCCGAGCGGCAAGGACGCCCTGACTTGCTGGTAGCGCACCCGCAACGACAACCCGGAGGCCCTTCGGGCATCGTCACCGGCACGTCCCGGCGTGGTGTCGTTCGCCGCACCAGCGGTCGCGCCGTGCATCGAGACGCTTGGCCGAGCCTTCCCAGCTCCCCGCCTCCGCCCGCCGGGGCCGACACGTGGATCTGCCACGCGCCGAGCTGGGGACGCGTAGGTACGTAGATGAGATCCGGCCCGGGTCAGGAGCAGCAGCGCAGGGATCGAAGCCGCCCAGTTCCGAAGGCAATGGCTCACAACACGACAGCTCTTCGGCCAGATCGACCAGGTGGTCGGCATCGCAGCGCTCGGGCTGCTCGTCTACGCCCACCTGCTGCAGGGAGACGCCGGTCAGCAGCCGGCCCCGTCGCACGCGCCGCCGTTCATCGACGGGCTCCGCAAGGCGCTCTCGGTCTCGGGGAGCCGCTTCACGGGCCAGCCGCGCTGGCGGCCCTCCTCATCACGTACGCAGCGCGTTGTGCCTCGCCGGCTGGTCGATCAGGTGAGCCATGACCGACCACCGATCGAACCCGAGGGCGATCAGCACTCAAGCGTTCGCCGACATGTCTGACCATTGGCGCCCACCTCATCGGCTCGTCCGCCTGGTCGGGGGACGCTGGACTCTGGCGGTGCTCGCCGAGCTCGCCGATCACGGGCGGCGGTACCAGGATCTCCATGACTCGCTGGAGGGGATCTCGCACAAGGTGCTTACCGACACGCTGCGACGCGCCGAGCGCGACGGTCTGATCAGCCGTACCCTCGATCCCGGGCGAGTCGACACTGCGACGCTCTACAAGCTCACCGCTCTTGGCCGATCCCTCGACGAGCCGCTCGCTGCCCTGGGGCAGTGGGTGGACGCGAAGTGGGACCTCGTCGATGCGGCTCGGCGCCGCTGGGATGCCAAGGCCGACGGACGGTGAACGGCCACCTTTGTGCTTTCTCTCCGGTTCCGCCGGGCACCTCGGGGTGAGTCGGCTCTCGTTGAAGTGCCTTTTCGATCGGGTGTATCGGTGGAGGTGCCAGAGACGGAAGACCCGCCTGTGGCGAAGAGATCGTGCTCCAGCGGAGGTCATCGCCCGTGCAACTTGGTCGACGAAGTGGTCATGCGACGATCCTCGCCGTCGGGGTGAGCCTGTCGGTCGTGCTGTCGGCTTGCGGCACCGCCCATCCCTCGGCCGGGTCAAGGTTGCGTGCAAAGGCGACCACCTCGCCGACCAGCTCATCGACCTCCACGACGCTCGACCCGACCACCACCGCAGTGCTCGCCGCCTACCGCGCCGGCTGGAAGGCCTTCGAGCAGGCCCTGGCGACTGCCAACCCCGCGGACCCAGCACTGGCAGCCACCATGGTGGAACCCCAGCTCCAGTCGGTGAAGGCGAACCTGCTCTCCGACCAGGTGCACGGGATGGTCGGTCGGGGGACAACCACCTTGCACCCCAAGGTCGTGTCGATCTCCGCGACGACCGCGACGGTTGTCGACTGCGCGTACAGCACCGCTGAGCTCGTCTACGCGAGAACAGGCAAGCCGGTGCCCCCGGTCACGCCACCGGAGAACGACGGCGTGCGCTCCACGTTGGTGCTCGTCAATGGGGCCTGGAAGGTCGCCAAGCAGACCGTGACGGACGGGAAATGCGCGCCTGGCTCCTGATCCCGGTCACGGCGGCCCTCGTTGCGACGACGATCGTCGTCGGCGCGGAACCGGCGTGGGCTGGAGACCCGAACGGCCAGTACAGCTACTCGAACGCCCAGGCGTCGGGCGGGCAGCTGAGCGTGCAGGCTGGCGTCACTGAGTGGACGCCCCCGGCAACCTCTTCGTGGGCAACCAGCGCTCGGCCCGATCCACCTCCGGGAAAGCCCAACCCGAACCAGCCTTATGGCTGCACCTACGTCGCGGACCCCCAAGGGCAGGCGCTGCTGGGGGCTGGCGGACCGAAGCCTGGGGAGTGGATCATCCCCACCTGCGCCGGCCCCGGTGCGATCGACCCGCTGCCGCCGTTCTGGGTGACCGGCGCGAAGCCAGCGGCGGTGACTGTCCAGGTGGCCCCGGTGATGGTGGCCGAGCAGGCGGCGAAGACCCTGGGGCTTACCTCTCCGGTGATCGAGATGGCGCCGCCCGACGGCCACCCACAACTGGTCAACGTGGCGACGTGGCTGTGGGTGAGCCCTGCCGGCTGGCATCCCCTCACCGCGACGGCGTCGGCCGGCCCGGTGACGACCACGGCGA
>JAJZJC010000002.1 GCA_021810205.1 Actinomycetes bacterium | reverse complement strand
ACGGTGGCCCGTGTCACCGGCCCGTTCATCAACTGGGCTGCGCTGGCCGGGTACCTGTTGCCGATCGTGCTCGTGGTCCTCGCGCTCGCAGTTTCCAAGGCCGATATGCGCCGGGCTCGCTGGTTCACTACCGTTGGGGTTGCGGCCGCCTTGGCCATGATGCTCACGCTCGAGCAGTCGGCGATCGTCTGCGCGCTCGTCGGCGCGTTCATGCTGGTGCGCCGCTACGACCGGACCGGTCGGGCGACGCGGCTCTTCCTCGTGGTCGGCGCCATCGTGATCGTGGCGGCGAGCCCTGTGCTGATCGGCCGTCTTTCCCACGAGCTTGGCGCGAGTCCTGGGACCGGCCGGATCCCGTGGGTCCCCGAGACGCTGAGCTTCCGCTGGTCGATCTGGACCAAGCAGTACTTCCCAGCCATCTGGGCACGACCACTGACCGGGTACGGGACGCTGTACCCAACCACTATCAGCTGGGCTGCACCCGAGTCGCAGTACATCTCTTTCCTGATGGAAGGGGGTGTCGTGATGGTCATCTTCTTCGGGGTGCTGGCGTGGGCGATGCTACGCCGCACCGTGGACGCAGCGCGCGGCACCGATCCTCAGGATCACGCGATCGGCTATGCCCTCACCATCTGCGTGGTGTCCATGCTCGTCATGAACCTGACCTGGCCGTTCCTGAGCAATGGAGGCATGCCACAAGTGGTCTGGGCGCTGATGGCCCTCCTTCTCCCGGCACGACGTCCCCAGGGCACCTCGGTCGGGGCGCTTTGGAAGTGGCGCGGGCTCGAGACGTCAGGCACGCGGGCCGCCGCGCCTGGGACCGGCGGTGCGGGGCCATGAAGGGACGGAGGCCGGCGGTCCTGCGTCCCGCGTCGCTTCGGCGCCTCGTGGCGACGGTGACGGCGACGGTCGCGATGGTGGGCCTCTCCGTGGGTTCGCCGGAGACGTCGCCGCACACAGCAGCGCCCCCCAGGACTGGTGTGCTCAGCCGGTATGGGCCCTCGACGGCTGCGCACACGGAAACGGATGCCGGCCAATCGAGGGCGACACGAGAAAAGTGTGCGACGACTCGGCGGATAGCGCCGCCGTCCTCCACGGTGCCACCGCTCGGCGTCTACACCGGGCCGGGTGGCGCTCCGATCGCCGAGGCGCTCGCCACGCAGCTCGGCGGCAGGGTGCGGTACGCGCTCGACTTCTTGCCCCGCACATCGTGGACAGGGCTCATCGATCCGGCGTGGTTGGCACAGCGGTGGCGCGGCACTCCGTTTGACCTCGTGATCGGGGTGCCGATGCTCCCCAATGCGGGTGCGACCTTGGCGCAGGGTGCGTCCGGCGCCTATGACCCGCAGTTCCGGCTGCTCGCCGAGCGGCTCGTCGCTGACGGGCTTGGGACCTCGATCCTGATGCTCGGGTACCAACCGGACGACTCGGGAACGCCTTGGTACGTCGGCTCGGCAGTTGCGGCGGGGCAGTACGTGCGCTTTTGGGACGCCATCGCGTCGACGATGACCAACGTTCCGGGAGCCAACTTCGTCTACGAGTGGGACGCTGGCGATGCAGGCACTTCACCGGTGAGCCCGGCCGCTATGTACCCGGGCAACAAGGCCGTCGGCATCGTCGGCACCGACGCGTTCGATTTCGTCGCCGATGACCCATCGACAGCCGGGCACTGGTCGACCGTGCTCCACGAGCGCTTCGGACCCGCGTGGATGGCCTCTTTTGCTGCTGCTCACCACAAACCGATGGCTATCGCCATGTGGGGCGAGATCCCGTCGTCGCTCGGGGGTGCAGGCGACGATGCCAGGTTCGTCTCGCAGATGCTGCGATGGGCGGTGAGCGAGCACCTCGTCATGTGCATGCTTTGGGACTACCAGGCACTGGCACTGACTGGCGGGACGTTCCCGCGTGCTGCCGCAGTGCTCCGCCAGGACCTTCTTGCCGGTCAGAAGGTCTTGACGCCAGGGGGTCTTGTCGGTCAGCGGGTGGGTGGTGCGTCCTGGGCGCCTGATGGGGGCGGCTCGATCGCACGTTGGCAGCGGCGTGGGACGCGGTGCAAACGGCACTGAGACGGCCGTTTCGTATCGTTGACCCGGTAGTCGGACGAGCTCTGGCAAAGGCCACCCCAACGAGAGGGTGGCCGAACGACGGAGTAGCCAAACGAGGGAGCGGGGAGCACGAAGAGATGGAACAGCGACTGAGTGGGGGGACGATCAACCTGCTCCGGATTGCGCGGAGCGGTTGCCAGAGTGCCTCGTCGTTCGTGGCACTCGCGCAGTCCGCCGACTCGTTTGCTTCTCTTGTTTACCCCGTCTCCGCCGAGCCGGGCGCAGTAGAAGAGTCGACGGTGGACTGCCTCATCCGCCAGCTCTGGCATGATCCTGGCCTCGGGCGTGGCAAGGCCGTCGTGCGCACCATGCAGATCGGCGATGAGCGCTTGGCGGTCGTCGCTGTGCCTGTCGCGGTCAATGGGCAGGATCAACTCGCGGGAATCTTGGGCGCCGTCGATCCGAGCGGCAGGACGTTCGGGATGCCCGAGCTCGAGCTGCTCTCCAGGATCGCTCGGCGGATGACCTCGTACGTCCAGGCGCGTCGCGCGGTGCGCAACCGGCTGATTCGCGCGACTGAGACCGACACCAAGACGGCGTCGGAGCCGGCACTCGACGCAATGCCGATGCCGCAGGAGCCTGCGCCTCGGGGTGAGGGAGCATCCGAGGACGACGCCGGATCCCGGCCCGCTTCAGCGGCGATCGGCGGCGACGTCCCCGGCGCCGCGGTCGCACGGTGGCGTGACGGGTTGCCCGCGGGCGCCGGTGCGTTCCCGGCGTTCCCGGTGCGGGAAGGCAGCAAAGGCAGCACCGGTGATCGCCGATCAGCGAGCCTTCGCGCCGTCGATTTGCAGGCCGGCGACAGAGCGCCGGGACACGACGAGCCCGCGCGCGCGCGTCAAGAGGACTCCTTTCGTTCCCTCCTGGTCGAAGAGGAGGAGATCGACGGGCTGGTCCCGCTCGGTGCCCTTCTCGGGAGAGCTGGCAGGCTGCTCGGCGCAGGGTCGTCGATGAGCGGCTCCCTTGCCGCGGTGGCCGTGGAGATCGAGGGAGTGGAGGATCCGTCGGCGGATCGCGTCACCGACGTGGTTCGGTCGATACGGACAGGCCTGCGCTTCGACGATCCAGTGGCGCGCATCGGCGAGCTGTCGTTCGTCGCCGTGGTGCCGCTCGCCCCCGGAGGCGCGACCGCGGCGCAGGTGGAGGATCATGTGTCTGGGCAGGCGCGGGCTGCGGTCGCGAGGATCGCCGGTGCGCGCGTCCACGCGGCGCATGCTGTCGCGCCGCTCAACGGCGGGCAGGACGCAGACGAGCTGCTTCGTGCCGCGGTGGTGAAGCTTCGTGCGGGCTGAACCGGAGCAGGGTCGAGATGTTGGGCCGAGCGCGTGGTGGTGGGAGAGGAAGGGAGCTGGAGACGCCCAGCTCCTTGCGGGAGACGGCTATCCGCAGCGCGGCGTACCTGACGGGGCGCGAAGTGCTGGGGGTCGGCATCCGACTGCTCGGCCTGGTGCTTGTGATGCGGAGGATCGGACCGTCGGACTTCGGGCTCTACAGCGCGGCAGCTGCATACGTCGTGCTCCCCGCGACCCTCGCGCAGATGGGCGCAGAGGTCTTCCTCATCCGCCAGCCAGGACCCCTGCCGCGGCGACGCTACGACGAGGTGTTCACGACGTTGCTCGTTGCCTCTGGCGTTGTCGTGGCTGCGGGAATGGGCATCTCGTACCTCGTCGGCCCGCTGCTCCGACCCCATGGCGTCGTGCCTCCGATGCGGGTGCTGCTCTTGAGCGTGCCCGTCAACATTCTCTGGGCGCCGATGCAGGCGCGTCTCGAGCGAAGGTTCGCATTTCGGCAGTTGGGCCTCCTGGAGCTCGGCGGAGATGTGGTGCTGTACGGCACGGCGGTGCCCCTCGCCGTGATGGGGGCAGGACCTTGGTCGCTGATCGCGGGCTTCTTCGCCTGGCAGAGCTGGCTCCTCGTCGGGAGCATGGCGCTCTCGGGGCTCTGGCCCCGGCTTGCGTGGTCGAACCGCACGGCGCGCGAACTGATCGTGCACGGGAGGACCTTCTCCGTCACGACGTGGGTGGCGGGGGTACGTTCGGCAATCCTCACGATGATCGTCGGCACCTTCGCGGGCGCAGCTGGCGTCGGCTTGGTGAACTTCGCCCAACGGCTCGTCTTGACGATGAACTTCACCGACCGGGGCGTGCATCGCATCGGGCTGGCGGCCATCTCGCGGGCGAGCGAGTCCAAGTCGGGTCGTCTCGCGGCGGCGCTGGAAGAGGGCACGCTGCTACTGCTGGTTATCTCGGCACTCCCGTTCGTCGTCTTCGGCCTGTTCGCGCACTGGGCCATCCTCGTTGGCTTCGGGCGCGTCTGGCTCCCCGCGCTGCCCCTGTACGTGCTGCTGGCCCTCTGGGCGACGCTCAGAGTCCCGGCCACGGCCCAGCGGACCGTTCTGTATGCCTACGGAAGGAACGGCGCGCCCGCCATCACGAGTGTGCTCGAGCTGGTGATCGTGAGCCTCGTCGCGCTGGTGGCTGTGCGAGAGCTTGGGCTCATCGGGTACGGGATCGCCGCGCTCGCTGCCGTGGCCTCCACGATCAATACGCACGTCGCGGCGCAGCGACTGATCCCGCTCGAATACCGGCGGCTCATCCTTCCACTTGTCGCACTCGCGTCTCCCATGTTCATTCCTCTCGTCCCGATCCGGTGGGGCTTCCTGCTGCTCGCCCCGACGCTCGCGCTGTTTGCCGTCCGTTCGACGCGAGCAGAGCTGTGGCGCCTGATATCGACAGCCTGGACAACCATCGTTCGGCGATCGCGCGAGAAGGGCACGCCTGCGCCCGACAGGGGCTCGGTCGCCCCGCAACCGGTGCTCACACCGGCGCAAGTCGTCCTCGCGATCAGCGGACCTCGGATCCGAGGCGCTGAGATGGCGGCGAATGGAGCGATCGCCCCCCGTACTGCGACCGTGCAGAGGTTCTCATTGCTCGACGCGCTCGATGTGCGGTCCGGCGTCGTCGCTGACTCTGCAAGCTCTCGCGCAGCCGAGCGCGCCGCCACGCTCTTGGGGCATGCCTCTGGAGAGCCATCCTCCGGCCTCCCGGGCGCTCCAAGGGCGTCATGGACGCAGATGGGAGCCGGCGTCGGCCCCATCCCTCGCGACGCGAGGAGCCACGACGCGGCCGCGCGATTCCTGGCCGACACCGATCCGGTCACGGGGCTCGCGACCGGTGCGGTGCTGCTGGCGCGGATTGGGCGACTGCTCGGGGCGGTGCACCAACCGGGCTGGTCCGTGGCGCTGGTCGGCATCGAGGTTCGGCGCGGTGCGACGGCCGTTCATGGGCGCGCAGCTAGCGCGCCCGAGGAGCTCTTGGCGACGGTGGCGAAGAGGCTCCGAGCCGAGCTGCGGTTCGACGACCTGCTCGCACGCGTCGGGTCGTCGCTCTTCGTGGCGGTGGTGGTGGTGTTCGCCGACCCCGCTGAAGACGGTGCTCGAGTGGCAGCGCACCTCGAGGGAGCGGCGCTCGCCGCCTTGGCAGATGAGGGAATCCCCGTGGGGTCCACCCCATGGACCGCACGAGCCGAGCACCTGGTCGTGTCTCTTCCGTGCGATCAGAACGCCGACGATCTGCTCCGACGGGTACTGGGAGGCCTGGATGCCTGAGCTCGGTCTTCGGGCCACCGACGGCACGCTCGGCGACGTCAGGGTCGGCGTCGACGTCACGGCGGTCACGGACGTCGCCAAGTCCGTCGCACTGTTCGGGGATCGCTATGTCGAGCGCCTGTTCACCAAGCAGGAGATTGCAAGCTGCGGCCACGGTCCTGGCGCTGCCGCGTCACTGGCGGCTCGCTTCGCGGCCAAAGAAGCGGTCCTGAAGGTGCTCGAGCCGCATGGGGCCCGGCCACAATGGCGCGACATCGAGGTGGTGCGTCGATCCAACGGCGCCTGCCGCATACGCCTGCACGACCGGGCTGCCTCGCTCGCCGCCCGACGCGGGACCGGCCGCATGAGCGTGAGCCTCAGCCATGAATCAGGGATCGCGCTCGCCGTGGTGGTGGCCGTCTGCGACCGGCCAGCGAAGAAGGCATGCCCAGGAGCTCCTGAGACCTCCCCTCACGATCGATCGAACCAACACCCGAGGAGCACATCGATGAGCAAGACGGACGAGCTGACGCAACGCATACGTGGCGTACTGGCCGAGCATGGCCGCCTGCCGGTGCACGTGGAGCGCCTTTCCGACGACGACGACCTGTTCCAGGCGGGGATGACCTCCCATGCCAGCGTGAACGTCATGCTCGCACTGGAGGACGCCTTCGACGTGGAGTTTCCAGAGGCGATGCTGCGAAAGAGCACGTTCTCGTCGATCAGCGCGCTTCGGCGAGCGCTCGGCGCGCTCGAGACGATGGAAGTACCGGCATGACCGTCTCAGTCGTGCAGGACGCAGCGGCAGATGCCACGTCGGTCGCCGCGGAGGTCCAAGCTCCTACCCTCCTGCAGTCCGTGAGGAGGATCGGACGTGACGTGGCTGCTGCCCACGCCGACGACGTCGACCGGTCCGCCCGGTTCCCGATCGAGGCCTTCGACGCGCTGAAAGAAGCCGGCGTCCTCGGGGCTCTTGTCCCCGAGGGGCTTGGAGGGAGGGGCGCGACGCTCGGCGAGGCCGGCGCAGGCGTGCGTGCGCTGGCTCGCTACTGCGCGTCGAGTGCCATGATCCTGGCGATGCATCACCTTCAGGTGGCGTGCCTCGTGCGTCACGGCCGATCGCCTGGCTTGCTTCGCTTTCTGGCCGACGTCGCGGGCCGTCAGCTCCTTCTGGCCTCGGCGACCACCGAGGCCGGCAGCGGTGGGAGGCTGCGCGAGAGCAGCTGCGCCGTGCACGCCGAGAACGGACGCTTCGTGCTGGAGAAGCGGGCGCCGGTGGTCTCCTACGGGGCGTCCGCCGATGCGGTGCTGGTCACGGCTCGACGCACGCCCGAAAGTGCTCCAGGAGACCAGGTGCTCGCGGCGTGCGTTCGGCCGGACGTCCTGCTCGAGCAGACGGGCCAGTGGGACACGCTGGGACTGCGGGGCACGTGCAGCCCCGGTTTCATGCTCCGTGCCGCCGGCCCGTTGACAATGATCGTCGACGACCCGTTCGCCGATGTGGCAGCCGAGACGATGCTGCCGTACTCCCACATCCTGTGGAGCCACGTCTGGCTCGGGATCGCCGACGCCGCGGTGTCCAAGGCCAGTGCGTTCGTTCGAAGAAAGGCACGCCACGAACCAGGCACCGTGCCGCCGGGGGCTCGTCGGCTCGCCGAGCTCGACGTGGTCTTCCACCAGCTCGACGGGCTCGTGTCCGCGACTCTCGCCCGCTACGACGAGGACGCGGGAGGGCGTCGGGCGGAGGGCGTCGGTGATGCGGTCACCCTGAACGCCCTCAAGCTCGGGGCGTCGAAGCTGGTCGTCGAAGTGGTGAGCGGCGCGCTGGCCGTTTGCGGCATGGACGGGTATCGCGAAGGGACCCCGTTCAGCCTGGGTCGGCAGCTTCGCGACGCCCATAGTGCCGAGCTCATGGTGAGCAACGACCGCATTCTCGGAGACAACGCCCAGCTGCTCCTCCTCTCCAGGGATCCAATCGAGAACGACCGACATGAAGGAAAGCCGTGACAGTAATGGTCCAGACCCACGTGCACTACGCCGAGGAGGCCACGACCGGGTACCCCGGCACGCTGGTCGCACCTTCCGACCCCCGAGCCCCGGTCGCGGGGCACTCCTCGCTCGTCGACAAGATGCTGAAAGCCGGCCTGCTCGTGCCGACCGGGGTCCTCGGGCTCTACGGACGCTCCGGCGTCTACCAGGACGTGGCCGACGGTGTCGGCCTCATGGTGCGCCGGTGGGGCCAGGATCTTGGGGCGCAGCGGGTCCACCTGCCCCCGGTCCTGGCACGCTCCACCTTCCTCCACACCAACTACCTCGAGTCGTTCCCCGACCTGATGGGGTCGGTGCACGTCTTCACTGGCGGTGATGCCGAGCACAAGCAGCTCCTGCAGCGGGTGGCGTCCGACGGGGACTGGCCCGCCCTGCTCGAGCCGGCGGACGTCGTCTTGTGCTCCGCCGCGTGCCACGGCGTCTACCCCTTGTGCACCGGGACACTGCCCGAAGGCGGCAGGATCTTCGACGTCCAGAGCTCATGTTTCCGTCACGAGCCGAGCGTGAACGCGGCTCGCCTGCAGTCGTTCGTGATGCACGAGATCGTCCATGTGGGGAGTGCCGAGAGCGCGTGGAACCACAGGGAGGAGGGGCTGGCTTGCGGCCTGCGCATGCTCGAGGGCCTCGGACTCTCGATGCGGGCCGTCCCGGCGTCCGACCCGTTCTTCGGGCGCGTGGGCAATGTGCTCGCTGCCGGACAGCTGGAGGAGCAGTTGAAGATTGAGGGCGTCACTCCCATCCCGGGGACCGAGGGTGAGACCGCGGTCATGTCCGCCAACAGTCACCGGGACCATTTCGGCAAGTCCTTCGGTATCCATTCCGCTGCGGGAGAGGTGGCGCACAGCGCGTGCGTGGCCTTCGGCATCGACCGCATCGTGGTCGCGATGTTGGCCGTCCACGGCTTGGACCCGGCATCGTGGCCCTTCTACGTGCGGGCCCAGCTCGGGCTGGCCGGCCCGCAAGCCTGACACAGGGAGATCACCGGCATGCGAGCTGATGTCTTCGGTCTCGACCCTGTTCGATACCGACCCCACCGGCTGCACGGCGTGGACCGCATCTGGTCGGAGACGAACTGCGCCGCCGATCTGTGGATCGAGGCGCTCCACGCGCTCGGCTACGACCCGGTTGCAGGGCTCTCCTTCACGCTTGCCTCGGGCTTCGATGGGGACCAGTGGAGAATGTTCACCTACCCCCAGGAGACCCTCTCGTCGCTCTATGGGATCGAGGCGGACGAGCTGAACGTCTGGCGGCCGTTGCGGGAGCACGTCGTCGAGCAGCTCGCGCTGGGCAACCTCGTGGCGTTCGACGCAGACGCATGGTGCCTTCCTGACACCGCGGGCCTCACGTATCGACGGGTCCATCAGAAGACGACGCTCATGGTGACGTCCATCGATACCGAGCGGCGATCCCTGCGGTACCTGCACAACGCCGGCTGCTACGAGCTCCGCGGCGAGGACTTCGAGACCCTGCTGCCCGAAACGCCGGCACCAGACGTGCTGCCGCCATACACGCTCCAGGTCCGCCTGGGCAGGCGCCGACCGCCCGGGGCCACCGACCCTGCCGTGGCGATCAGGCTTGCTGCCGCACATCTCAGCCGTCGCGCCCAGGGTAATCCGGTCATCCAGATGGCGGAGCGGGTGCTCCACGACCTAGACCGGCTTCAGCGGGAGGGGCTTGACGCCTTCCACCGCTGGGCCTTCGGCACCCTGCGACAGTGCGGGGCCAATGCCGAGCTGGCCGCTTCCTTCGCCACGTGGCTCGAGGCGGCAGGTGTGGCCGGCGCCTCGGATGGCGCTGCGGCGCTCGAGACCGTGGCCATCGAGGCGAAGGCGGCGCAGATGGCCATGGCGCGCGCGGTCCGCGGTCGTGCCGTCGACGTGGACGTGCTCTTCGCTCCACTCGCAGCCAGCTGGGCGGCGGGGATCGGGGCGGTGAGCGACGCGGTGTCGGCTGCTGTCGGCGCGGCGGGCACCAGCCGCCGTGGGCGACCCCGACGTGGCGGCGACGAGCGCGCCACGCGGTGGCCCTTCGAGCCGTCGAACTCGTCGAAGGCGGACCGGTGAGAGGCGGACCGGTGAGGGGCAGGCCGGTGCGCCTCGAGGCTGGATGGGAATGCGCCCAGGGCGACGCAGGGGCGATGGCGAGCGTCGGGATGCTCACAGAGCACGTGGACTGGTTCCCGGCCCAGGTGCCGGGCACCGTGGCTTCCGCCCTGCGCGCCGCCGGGCGACCACTGCACCATGAGGCGTTGGACGAGTCCGACTGGTGGTTCCGTTGCCGCTTCAAGGGGCCCGGTGGTCCCTATCGCGTCCGGTTCGAGGGCATCGCCACGTTGGCGGACGTCTGGCTGAACGGTGAGCATGTGCTGACGTCATCGACGATGCACCGTGCGGCAACCGTCGATGTCGGTGATCTTCTGGGTGACTGCGAGCTGGTTGTCCGGTGTGCGGCACTCGGCCCGGTCCTACGTGATCGGCGGCCACGGCCGCGCTGGAAGACCTATCTCGTCGAGCACCAGCAGCTGCGTTGGATTCGTACCAGCCTGCTCGGCCGCATGCCGGGATGGGCGGAGGTCCCGCCGGTTGTCGGGCTGTGGAGACCGGTCGAGCTCATCGCGCTCGACGGGTCGAGCGTGACCGACGTGTGGCTGCGCACGAGCTGCCTCCCAGACGGCGGCGGCGCGGTCGAGGCGCACTTCTGTCTGCCAAGAGCAGCAGCGGCCGCGCGTGTTGGACAAGGGCCGGGCCGTCTCGTCGTTGGTGGCGCGACGGCGCCGCTCGAGTGGCGCGAGTCAGATGGTGAGCTCTTGTGTGCCGGGTCGGTCACCCTCTCGGACGCCGAGCGATGGTGGCCCCACACCCATGGTCCACAACCCCGGTACCAAGTTGTGGCGGAGCTGGGCGATCGTGCCTGTGTTCTCGGGTCGGTCGGCTTCCGCACCCTGGGTCTCGAGCGTGCCGACGGCGGCTTCGAGCTGCAGGTGAACGACGTCCGGATATTCTGCCGGGGGGCGGTGTGGTTCCCGCCCGACCCGCTGTCGCCGGGCGCAGCCGGACGGCCCGAGCGCCATTTGCTGGAGCTTGCCAAGGCGGCCGGGATGAACATGGTCCGGGTACCGGGGACCACTGTGCTGCCCACTCCTTCCTTCGTCGAACAGTGCGACGAGCTTGGCATGCTTGTCTGGCAGGACTGCATGTTCGCGTTCATGGACCCCCCTGACGACGAGTGTTTCCGGGCCGAGATGGTGGCCGAGACGCGCGAATCGTTGGTCGCCCTCGACGGTCATCCGAGTCTCGCGGTCGTGTGCGGGAATCAGGAGGTGGAGGAGGTCGCGGCGATGTTCGGTCTCCCAGCGGAACGTCGAGCCACGCCGCTCTTCGACGAGCTCCTGGCCGACGTGGTCGCCGAGGTGCTGCCCGGCATTCCCTACGTGGCCTCCAACCCGTCTGGCGGAGAACCGCCATTCCGCATGGACCAGGGGGTGAGCCAGTACTTCGGGGTCGGGGGGTACCTCCGGCCCCTTGACGACGTCCGGCGCGCCTCGGTTCGCTTTGCCGCCGAGTGCCTGGCACTCGCGACTCCGCCTGAGCCCCAGACTGTGGAGGAGCTGTGCGGCGGCGCCACTCGTGCCGGTCACGACCCCGAATGGAAGCGGGCCGTCCACCACGACGCCGGCCGCAGCTGGGACATGGAGGACGTGCGGTCCCACTACGTCGGCTCTCTCTTCGGCGTCGATCCGTTCCAGGTCCGCTACGCCGACCCCGAGCGGGCGCTCGAGCTGGGACGGGCTGCGAACGCCGTGTTGATGGAGGCTGTGTTCACCGAGTGGCGGCGCCCAGGGTCGCCGTGCGACGGCGGCCTCGTGCTGGCGCTGTCCGATCTGCGGGCCGGGGCCGGCTGGGGTCTCGTCGACAGTGCCGGCCGGCCGAAAGCGCCCTGGTACGCCTTGCGGCGCGTGCTGGCGCCGCTTGCGCTCCTCGCGGTGGACGAAGGATTGAACGGGCTCGCCCTCCACGTCGTGAACGACGGTCCGCAGCCCGTCGCGGCCCTCCTCGAGGTGGCGCTCGTGGCTCCCGGCGCGGTGTTGGTGGAGCGGGCCGACGTCGCCGTGGACGTAGCGGGGCGCGGCAGCTTCTCGATCGGCGCCGAGGAGGTCCTGGGCGCGTGGCGCGACGTCACGTACGCCTATCGGTTCGCTCCGCCCGCGTACGACGCGGTGGTGGCGACGCTGTTGCCCCGTGCAGGGGTCGACGGCACCGGCCCCAATGCAGACACCCCCCTCGCGCAGGTCGTCTACCTGCCGCTGGGGCAGGCCCGTACCTTCGAACGGGACCTGGGGCTTCGGGCGTCCGCCCATCAGGGCTCGGACGGGTGTTGGCGGGTGGACGTCCAGTCCGAGCGCCTTGCCCAGTGGGTCA
The DNA here is from genome assembly GCA_021810205.1 of Actinomycetes bacterium. Classification (GTDB taxonomy): domain Bacteria; phylum Actinomycetota; class Acidimicrobiia; order Acidimicrobiales; family RAAP-2; genus JAJYVT01. The sequence goes on along the minus strand of JAJZJC010000002.1, from coordinate 53,400 downwards.
GCCTCCGGGTGGAGGGCTTCATTCCGGCGGACTCCTGGTTCCACCTCCCGCCAGGCCGTCGACGGACCGTCGAGCTTTGGCAGGAAGAGGGCTCGGCGGGCGACGCCATGCTGGTTCCCCGGGGGACGGTCCAGGCGCTGAACTCCCCGGACCACGTCCCCATCGTGGTGCAACGACGATGATCGACATGGTGGAACGGCGAACGACCGATGCCGATCTCCTCGGACGCAGCAGAGTGCGGGTGAGAGGGCGAGAGGTGTCCGACGAGACGCCGGTATGGCTCGAGCAGGGCCGATGGCCGATCTTCGCGTGGCTGCACGAACCGGCGTCGGCCCCGCGGGGTGCGGTCGTGCTCGTCCCCCCGCTGCTCGGGGAGCAGGCGGCTGCGTTCGCCCTCTACCGCGTGGTCGCGCGCGCCGTGGCGCGCAGGGGCTTGGTCGCTGTGCGATTCGACTACCGCGGCACGGGTGACTCCGGAGGGGCACTGGCTGGCTCTCGGAGCGCCACGGCCTGGTTCGAGGGGGTGGACCAGGCGGTCATGCTTGCGCGCGCTCGCTGTGCGGGACCGCTCGCGCTCTTGGGAGTGCGTTCGGGCGCCCTCGTTGCCGCGCAGTCGGCGGTGCTGCGCCAGGACGTCGACGCACTGGTGATCTGGGATCCCTCGTCAAGCGGCCGAGTGTTCCTCCGGGGTCAGCGCGCGCTACAGGCGATCCGAGTGCCGCGGCCCGATCCGTCGAGAGGCGTCGAGGTTCCGGGGTTCGAGCTGGATCCAGCGACCGTTGAGGCGATCGATCGGCTCGAGCTGCCCGGAACTCTCTCGGCGCGAAGAGCGCTGTACGTCGTGCGCGCCTCCTCCACGAGCGCTGGGCTGCCACTGATCGAGTCGTATGGGGACTCCACGCCGGGCGACTCGGCAGACGTCCTCACCGCTGTCGGGAGCGAGCAGGAGGACTGCTTTGAGGTCGACCCGCTGCGCCAGCAGGTACCTGAGGCGACCGCGAGCTTGGTCGTCGACTGGGTCTCGAGCGCGTTGGGTGAGCTTGGCCGTGACCGAGATCGATGTGGGGTGACCGCTGCCGAGGACGTCGACCGACGCGCAGAGGCCGAGAAGTCGCTGCGCATGGCCCGAGCCTCAGAGCCGATGGTCGTGCCCCCCGCCGTGAAGGAAGAGGTGGCCGTCCTCGAACGGGTGCGTGCCCTGGGAGCCCGAGGCTTGTTCGGCATCGAGACGGTCCCGCACGGTCGCAGCTGGGCGTCGGGTGAGGACGGATGCTGTGGTGGTGCGGCGCCCGAAGTGGCAGCGCCGGCGACCGTGCTGTTCCTCTCCAGCGGCAATGAGTCGCATGTCGGCCCTGTCCGGCTGTGGGTCCTGCTGGCTCGGCGGCTCGCCGCCCACGGGATTCGCTCTGTGCGGGTGGACTTGAGCGGTCTGGGCGAGAGCCCGCCTCGCCCGGGGCGGCCCGAGGGCGTCATCCGTGCGATCGAGGCGTTCGACGACGTAGCTGACCTCGTCGACGCCGTCGGCGGTCCCGAGAGGACCGTGCTCGCAGGCCTCTGCTCCGGCGCGTACCAGGCGCTGGAAAGCGCGCTGGTGCTGAAGCCACTCGGCGTGATCGGCATCAACCCGTTGCTGCGGTTCACGCCGCCCGAGCTTGCCGAGGGAGGCCCCGTCTCGTCACGGCGCCGGCTCTGCCAGCCCCGGCCGGTATGGGTCGCGGGCGCCCGGCGCGTGCTACCTGACCGGCTCAGCAGGATGCTGGCGACCGTCCGGCGGCTGCTCGATGGCGCACGGACGAAGAGACGGCGGCGCGTCACATGGACCGCCGAGCTCGCCGCGGCCGGGGTCCGGATCTACTGCGTGTGCGGCGAAGCCGAAGCCGGTCAGCTCGCCGACGCCGGCCTCGATGATGGCACCGACGAACGGTTCCACATCGACGTGCTGCCCGGTCTCGACCATGGCCTTGTCGTCGCCTCGCAGCGTGACGCGGTGATCGAGCGTGTCACCCGCGCCGTGCTGGCGATGGCAGGTGTGCGAAGCGAACGGGATTTCGGCTGCGCGGTGCCGGCACGCCCCGGTCGCGAAGGGTAACGAGGAACATGACGGTCCACCAAGTGGAGGCGCACAGCTGATGAACGGTCACATTCGCCCGATCCTGAGCCTGGGTGAAAAGGACATTGCCGCGTGGCGCGACCTCGCTGAGCGCGCCGTCCAGCCGAACCCCCTCTTCGAGCCAGATTGCCTCCTCCCAGCGGCCGGGCACCTGTCGAACGGTTCACGGATGCAGCTCGTCGTTGCCGAGGACGAGGGAGTGTGGCATGCCTGCTTTCCCGTGCAGGCGGAGCCGTCATGGCGGGCGCTGCGCCGCCCGCTGCTCATGACCAAGGTGCGCCGTATGGACTACGACGCGACGCCGCTCGTGGATCAGCGCCGCGCATCCGATGCCTGGCGGGCGGTCCTGCACGTGCTACGTGCTGCGGCTGATGATCGGTTGCCCGGATTGCTGGTTTTCAACTGGCTGGACGACGGCCCCGTCGCAGAAGCGCTTGCAGACGCGGCAGGCCGTCTTGGATTGACCCGGCGTGTCTACCACCGGTGGGAGCGACCGGTGGTGCGGACGCGGTCCGCAAGTGAGCACTCGGCGCACCACTCGAAGAAGACCATTGCGACGATCGCCCGCAAACGGCGACTGCTCGGACGCCATCTTGGCGCCGAGGTTCGGTTTCACGACCGCAGCGCGGACCCAGCGGCGGTGGAGGCCGTGCTCCAAATGGAGGCGTCCGGGTACAAGGGGCGAAATGGCGTCGCCATCCTCACCCAAGTGGGCGAGCCCGAGTGGTTCCGTGAGATGTGCGAGCGGTTCCGGGTTGCCGGGCGACTCCATCTCCATACGCTCGAGGCAGGGGATCGTGTCGTCGCCGCTCAGCTGTTTCTCCGAGGTGGCGCGGGCATGTTCTTGTGCAAGCTCACCTTCGACGAGGCGATGGCAAGGTACTCGCCGGGGATCCAGCTCCACTTCGACACGATCGAACACCTCTGCCGCACGACCGACGCAGCATGGATCGACAGCTGCACCTACGAGGACAATCAGACGCTTCTGTGGGTCTATCCCGATCGGCGGACGGTCTCTTCCACGGTCATCGCAACGGGCAACATGGCGGACCGGCTCGTGCTCGTCGGGGTCACGGGGGCTCGGCGTGTACTCCGGCGCAGGAAGGTCGCCGCCGTCTCGACGAGCGGCAGTGACCTCAGCGCGGCACTGCCCACCCAGTCGAGCCCGGTCGTCGTGGAGACGACCGCCACTCGATGAGGGAAGAGCGTCGAGAAGAAGGTGTTGGACGGCGCGGTGCAAGAGTCCATCCACGACGCATCCGTGTTGGACAGAAAGTGCGCCGCCGCCGCCAGGTGGAGGAGGAGACCGGGACCGAAGCGCGCATACCGTTCGTCATATGCGGTCTTGAGCCCGAAGAGTCCCGCACCCGATCGGACGCAGCAGACGGCTGCGAGCAGCGTCGCACCGGCCTCCAACGTCAGCAGGAGGAGGCGCCCGTCGAGCGCCCAAGCCCGGCAGGCGTCGGCGAACGCGTCGGCGCGTGCGGCGTCGGCGTTGAGCGCGCTGCGGGCCCTTCCCTTCCACCCCTCTGCCTCCAGCTGGAGGAGCTTGTCGATGGCTGCAGGGTCGGCGCTTCGATCGTGGCACTCCACGAGGCCGTCGAGCTCCTCGGCGAGCCGTCGGCGGCAGCGTTCCGCTTCGCGCCGGCGGCCTCGGCTGATCTGCGCGGGCCAGCGGTCGCGAAGTGCCTCTTCTCGCAGGAGGACCGGGCGATCCCACCTGCTCGACGTGGCGACGGGGAGGGAGAGGTCAGCGCATGCGTTCTCCCACGCCTTGGCGACACCCCCACCCGCCTGCCAGCGATCGACGGTGATGAGCGCAGCCTTCCGGCTGCCATGCGGGCGGACGTCGCCGCTCTTCAACGCAGACAAGAGCGCGGTGACGGCTTGATGCGCACGCGCGGGATCGACGAGAGGGGTGCCAAGCACCACGAAGACCGGGACTGCCTCGTCCTCGGGGCGACTGGTCAGGGTGGGCAAGGGGAGCTTTCGCCAGCGATCGATCGGGCGGGCGAGCGCGCAGAGCAGCACGTCATCGCCGTCGGTGACCTCCAGCAGGGGCAGTCGGCTCCACGTGGGGAGGTGCCTCGCGGCCCCGAGCAGCGCTTCGGGTTCGAGCACCGGGTTGGGTTCCAAGGCGCGCGCCGCCAAGGCGCGCCACTTGCGCTCTTGGGCTTGGGTGACCTCCCCCAACCGCGTGAGTCGTACATCCATCTGCGGTGGAGGAGCGTACTTGTCAGCTCACTGGTGTCACTGATGATGTGCTCACTGCTGGTGATATCCCCCATGGTCGTTTCCGCCGGCCGGGGATCGTCGGTGGCCGGGGCCAGCCCGTCGAGCGCGATGCTCCACCCGGTGGTGGTGCAGTCTCGGACGGTCGCCTTGAACGGCCGCGTCGCGACCGCTGGGATCGACGGCCCCCGGACCCTGCATGCCCGATTCCGCCGTCGGACGAGGCCAGGCACGTTGCTCGTCGCGGCAGTGATCGACGGCGTCAAGAGCAGTGGCATGAGCCAGCCACGATGGTCGATTCCAGGATGGCGGCGTGGCGCTGGGATGATCGGTGGCCAGCTGGCGACAACAGGGCGACCGGCGACCGGTGGCCTGCAGTCGATGATCTTGTTCGATGCGGACAATCCCGGGGGGGTCCGATCCATTCGGATCGGAAGGGTTCCCGTGGGGACGGTGGCGTGGGTGACCGTCGTCCTGGCGGAGCTGGCGGGGGTTCCCCGGCACCTCGAAGTGATCGCCCGCGGTGGCTCGACTAACGGGCCGACGCCGTCCGACTACACCACGCAAAGTTCGGTGACGACCGCTGCCCCGGTTGGGCGCGCTCCCGACCTCGTCCTTGCGTCGTTCACCAATGGCGGTACAGCGCCGCATGGAGAGCAGTTCGTGCTTTCCCACGGGTGGCGAGTGCTCGGAGCCGACCGTGAGCGAAATGGGGTCGACCAGCCGATCCTCTTCGACGAACGCGTATGGAGGGCCGGCTCCAGGCCGAGAGAATGGATGAGATATCTCGGAGGCAATCCAATCGACAACTGCGCTGCCATCGTCGCCCTTGGCTGACGACGGTCCCGCTTACCTGGACGAGTAGCTCAGCGAGCTCCGTGGTCGTGGGACGCGCGGCGGACGGGCCAGGGACGGGATGTTCGTAGCCTGGTCCTGCGCCGCTGCGGGGGTGGCCAGCGAGGAGCACCATGGCGACCAGGGTCGAGGAGCGGTCGACGATGAGCGAGAGCGTGAGCCAAGAGGTCTCGTACCTTTGCGGGCTGGCAAGGACGGGCTGCCAGTGCGCGGTCCACTTCGTCGCTCCCGCGGTCGGCGACGCGCCCGACGGCGCTGGCTGTCCCGGCGCCGGTGACGAGACGTCGCTCGGGGCGGACGTTGTCGACACCCTCGTGCGCCGGCTTTGGATTGATGTCGGCGTCGTACGGGGCAGGGCGCTGCTCGGCACCGAGCGGTTCGGCGCGCACGGCCCCCGTCGCCTCGCCTCGCCGGCTGGCTATCGCTACGGCCTCCCCGGGTGCATTGGCCATTGCACTAGGGCGGCACCTCGGGGCGTCCGACCCGGAGACGAAGGCTTTCGGCTTCGCCGAGCTCGAGCTCTTCTCGCCCATCGCCCATCGCCTCGCCCCCTGCGTCACGGTACGCCAGGCGCTGCGCAGCCGGCCGATCCGGCCGGCTGGCCGCATGTGCACGGCCCCGGCCCGGGCCTGGAGCCGAACGGGGAGAGGATCGAACCGCGCCGACCTCTCGTCGCCGGCAGGTCCTTGTGAGCACGGCCAAGCGGCCCATCGCGCTCGCGCGGCCTTCAGCCGGGCAGCGCGCGGGGTACTTCGTTATGAGGAAGCTCTTCCCGCCGAAGGCGGCGCACAGCCGACCCGTGCGGGCGCTGATGCTCCGCAGGGTCCTCAGGCAGCTCGCCGCCACGCTCGATGAGACGCAGATGGCATGCAGGCTGTGGCTCATGGGCGGGATCGCGATCGGCTATGCGCGGAACGGCCGGGCCCTCGACAACGACTTGACAGACGTGGACCTCGGCTACGCCGACGCGGACCATGAGGCGATGATGTGCGCACTGCCACATCTCGTCGCGAACGGCTTCGCGCTGGTCCACCGTCTCGAGGACAGCGCGGGCACCCTCACCGAAATGCGGCTCCGCCGTGACGGGGTATGGATCGACCTCGTGCGCTGCTTCCGCCGGGACGACAAGGAGTACTGGATCACTTACGCTGTCGACCGGCGCTCTCCGCTCGCTCCACGCGAGGTGGAGGTGGAGACCGCAGTCAGGTTCCAAGACAAGATCCCGACGGTGCCGCCGCTCTACGGGACGACGTGGTTGTGCGCGGCAGACCTGCCGTCATACCTCGACGAACAGTATGCAGAGAAGTGGAGGGCCCCCGACCGGGTCTTCTACGCCGCGCAGTGGGACCATGTGCGTGACAGTCCCGGTGTCGTGCGCGTCGAGCCGTGGGAGGCCACGTGGTAGGGCAGGTAGTACGCGCGCTACCGACCGTGTCGGTGCTGGTGCCGAGCTACCGATACTCGTCGAAGATCAGCCGCACGGTACGCGCCCTGCTCGTCGATCCGGCGACGACCGAGGTGGTCGTGGTCGTCGATGGCTGCCGGGACGGGACCCTCGAGGTGCTCGAGGCGCTGCACGAGGAGGACGGCCGGGTGGTACCGGTGCTCGTGGCGCACGCTGGGAAGTCCGCTGCACTGGGCGCCGGCCTCGCGCTCGTGAGCGGGGAGGTGACCCTCCTCTTCGACCAGGACGTGGTGGCCGGGCCCGGGCTCGTCACCGGCCACGCGCGCCACCACCGCGACGCTGCGAATTTGGTCGTCGTGGGCTACATGCCGACGGTTCCCGACCCCGACGAGGGCGACATCGCGGCGTTGAGCGCGCTCTACGCCGAGGAGTACGAGCGCCACTGCCGGCGCTACGAGGCCGACCCGGCCACCGTGCTGTGCCAGCTGTGGGGCGGCAACGTCTCGATCCGCACGGAACACTGCCGGCGGGTCGGGCTCGACTTCCGCTACTTCGGGCACGAGGACCAGGAGCTCGGGATCCGCTGCCTCGAGGCGGGCCTCGTCGGGCGGTTCGACCGCTCGCTCCATGCCGAGCACCGGCACGGCCGGGATGCCACGTCGTTTGTGTGGTACTCCAAGATGCAGGGGGCGAGCCGTTGGCAGCTGCACCGCGCCCATCCCGAGGTGCTCGGACCGTTCGAACCCGACTCGGTGCTCGATGGCATGCCCGTGGCGGCGCGGGTCGTCGCAAAGGTGCTCTCGATGGCAGGGCTTGGCGTGCCGTCGGCGATCGTCGCGGGACGGATCGGCGACCTGCTGGTGCGCTGGCCGCGTGGCCAGGTGCTGGTCTTCCGCTTCGCACGCAGGATCGCGCTGTGCGCCGGCGCGACGCTCGCCATGCAGGGCAGAGACACCGAGCTCATGCCCCGGCCCGATAGCGACAACCAGTCCCGTCCTTCCGCCCGCGCCGAACGGCCACGCCGGGTGCACGCAACGGCCCGATGACTCCGCCGATTCCCCTCCGGGTCCTCTTTTACACCGACTCCCCCGTCGTTGGTGGCGCGGAGAACGTCGCCCGCTCGCTCGTGGCCTCGCTCGGTCCGCGGTTCCAACCAGTGATAGCCGGGGTCGACCCCGGCGTGGTAGTGCACATCGCGTCTGGCCGTGAGGGTGCCGCCACGAGGGTGCTGGATAAGGTGGCCGGCCGCACGGACCTTCGCACGGTCGCTGCCCATGCGGCGGCGTTCTGGGAGCTCGACGTCGACCTTGTGCACGTCAACCGCCACCTGTGGTCGGGGCAGTACGGGCTTCTCGCTGCATCCTGGGCGGGGATCCCCGCGCTCTCGGTGGTCCACGGCGTCCTGCCCGCATCGTCCATCTCCCAGCGAGTGTTCACCGTGGCTACCGCCCGCCTCGCGCAGCGCTACGTGGGGGTGGCGGACTACGTCACCCGGGAGGTCCGCCGCCAACTGCGCATGCCCTCCGAGCGGGTAACCACCATCTACAACGGCTTCGCACCGCCATCGGCGGCCGGACTCGGCCGACCTGGCGGCTCGAGCCCCGAGCCGGTGCCGGTGCTGTACGTCGGCCGCCTTGCTCACGAGAAGGGCGCCGACGTCCTCATGCGCGCAATGGCTGCCGTCCCCGGTACCACTGCAGTTGTGGTTGGCGACGGCCCGGAACGTCCGAGGGTCGAAGCCCTGGCGTCGCGACCGGGCGTGACCGGGCGCGTGCGGTTCGACGGGTGGGTCGAGGGATGGACGGCGCGCTACCGCCCACAGGTCGTGGTCGTGCCTTCCCGGTTCGAGGCGCTGAGCGTCGTGGCGCTCGAGGCGATGCGTGCCGGGATCCCCGTGGTCGCGACGCGCGTGGGAGGGACGCCCGAGATCGTGGTCGATGCGGTCACGGGGTTGCTCGTCGCTCCCGACGACCCCGCGGCGCTGGCGGTCGCGATCGGCACCCTTCTCGCCGACCGTCCCCGCCGGGAGGCGATGGGCGCGGCCGGCTGGGCTCGGGTTGCCGAGCGGTTCCGCCTCGACGCGATGGTCGCTGCCTACGAAGAGCTCTACACCGGGGTCGCGCAACGCCCGACGCCCGCACGGCGGGTGCGCGGCCTGGCGCACGCGGTACCGCCCGAGCTACGCCGTCGAGCGGTCCGCGCAGCTCGCGCAGCCGGTGCAGTCCGCGCGCGGCCGAGCCCCCGCCCTACGCTCGCCGACCAGGTCGCGACTGCCCATCCAGGGGCGCTGCGCGGTCAGGTCCTCCTTGTCGGCGCGGAACCTCCGGTCGGGCCTGCGCCGGACGTGGAGCGCTGGGCGCGCTGGGACCGCAACGTACGCCGCTTGGACTCGTCGGTGGTGGCAGATCTGTCGCATCCAGAGGCGCTCGGGCGCGCCCTGTATGACGGCGTGCTCGCCGTAGAGTCGGCATGGCCTCCCTCATGTCGGAGGGATACTCTCGCCAACCTCTGGGAGGCACTGCGGCCCGGCGGTACGCTGCTCGTGGTCTCCGCACCCGACCCTGGGCGGGTCTGGTCGGATGCGGACCTCCTCGGTGCGCTTCCATGGGATCGCCGGGCACCCCTGGCAGCGGTTCGGGCGTTGCTCGGGGACGGGCGGCTGATGGCTCGGGTCGACAAACCACGAGGGGTCAACTGCGCCCAGGCGAGCGCGGTCGCGGGACAGAATGCGCCATGACCCGCCGGACCATCCTCATGTACCACCGGGTGGCCGACGATCCGGCGGACCCGTACGGGCTCTGCGTCGATCCCGAGCGGTTCGAGGCCCAGCTCGGCGTGCTCGTCGACCTGGCCGACGTCGTGCCGCTCGCGGACCTCGTGGCTGCCAGGCGACCCGTTCGCTGCCTCTGGCGCCGCGGTCGCCCACAGGTCGCGCTCACCTTCGACGACGGCTACGCCGACAACCTCGAGCACGTGCTCCCGGCGCTCGAGGCCTGCGACGTGCCGGCCACTTTCTTCGTCGTGACCGGCGCCCTCGGGGACCGGAGCGGGTTCTGGTGGGACCGGCTCGCACTGCTGCTCGGTGGGCGCACCGAAGTCGAGCTCGAGCTCGACCTCAGTGGGTCGCCGCTCCGGGTGTCGCTCCACGGGGCGAGAGCGGCGACCGACGCGCTGGTCGCGCTCCACTCGCGCCTTCGACTGGTTGACATGGAGGTCGTTGACGCCGCACTGGTGACGATCGCGATCCAGCTCGGCACGGACGTGCCCGAGCCGCGCTCCTCGCGGGTGCTCCGCCACGAGGAGCTCCAGAAGCTGGCATCCAGTCCCTTGGTGACGGTGGGCGCCCACACGGTCGATCATCGACTGCTCGCAGGACTCCCACCCGCCGCCCAGGAAGCGCAAATGCACGGCTCGGCCCTCGCGCTCGAAGAGCTGCTCGGACGCCCGGTGCGCGACCTCGCCTACCCTTACGGCGACCCGTCGTCGTTCGATCGCGACTCGGTCGATGCGGCCCGGCGCTGCGGCTTCGCCACCGCGTGCACCACGCTTGGCGGAAGGGTGACCCGGTTGAACGACCGGCTGCAGTTGCCGAGATGGATGGTGCGCGACTGGGACGCCACCGCGTTCAGGTCACACCTCGTCGTGTGGGGCGCGGTCTAAAGCGCAGACGTCGTTCCGCGGGCACTCGGGGAAGGGTCCAGGGCGCGCAGCGTCGCTCGTGGCGAAAATCCGCAGGAGAGAAACGCACAGCGTGTCAAGTTGGCAAGATCATGTGCATGAGAATGAAGGCAGCAGTGCCGCCTGAGCTTGTGGGGATCGGGCTGCTGCTCAGGTCGCACCGGCTCTGACGATCTCTGTCAAGTCGATACCGCCACGCTCGAGGATCGGACGGAGTTGTTCGGGGAGAAGCGGTCGTGCGAGGAGGTAGCCTTGTGCTCGCAGGCATCCGATCCTCACCAAAGTCTCGAGATCCTCGGTCCGTTCGACGCCTTCGCCGACCACGTCGAGCTTGAATGCGCGGGCGAGGTGGATGATCGTCTCCACGATCGCCTGGTTCGTGGGGTCGTGGGCGATGCCGTCGACGAACACCCGGTCGATCTTGAGCGTGTCGACCGGCAGGTTCCGAAGTTGGCTCATGGAGCTGAAGCCCGTCCCGAAGTCGTCGATCGCGAGCTTCACGCCCATCGCGCGGACATCGCGCAGCACCCTCACCGCCTGGTCCACGTCGGCGATCACGGCCTGCTCGGTGATCTCGAGGCACAGCAGGTGTGGTGGCAGCCCCGAATGCCGCAACGAGTCGGCCACCGAGCGGACGACGCCCGCGAGCGCGAGCTGGCCCGCAGACAGGTTCACCCGCGTGACCAGTCCCATGTCGGGCGCAGCCCGGTGCCATTCGGCCGCCTGCATGCACGCCGTCTGCAGCACCCATCGGTCGATGTTGTTGATGAGGTGGGTCTCCTCCGCAATCGGCACGAACTCAGCGGCTTCGACGAGCCCGTAGCCGGGGCGCACCCAGCGAACCAAAGCCTCGACAGAGAGGATGCGACCGTCGCGCAGGTCGAACTCGGGCTGGTAGAGCACTCGCAGCGCGTGCTCGTCGAGTGCTTGGCGCAGGAGGAGCTCGATGCTCGAGCGTTGCGCCACTCGCCCCTCCAGTGCGCTGTCGAAGACGGCGATCCGGTTCCTGCCCTGCGACTTCGCTTCGTACACGGCGATATCCGCTCGCCCGAGGAGGTCCGTTGCCGTCAGGCCCGATTGGTCTCCCAGGGCGATCCCGACACTTGCGGTGTGGGCGACCCGCTGCCCCAGCACGTCAATTGGCAGGGAGATCAAGTCGAGCAGGCGGCTCGCGGTGGCCACCGCGCCGAGGCTGCCGTCCTCGTCGTGGAGGACCACGACGAACTCGTCTCCGCCGAATCGCGCCGCGAAGTCTCCTGGCCGTAGCGAGGTCCGGATACGATCGGCGATCACTTGGAGCACCTGGTCGCCTGCTTTGTGCCCCAGGTGGTCGTTCATCACCTTGAACCGGTCGAGGTCGATGAGCAGCAACGCGATCGAGCCGGCATCGGCGTCGTGCTGACGCCTTTCCACCTCGTCCAAGAGCGCCCGGCGGTTGGCAAGGCCGGTGAGGTCGTCGGTGAGCGCAGCGTAGCGCAGGTGCTCCTCCGCGTCGATCCGGTAAAGGACCTGGGCCAGCGCGGCGGCCACCGCCCGCAACGCCCGCACCTCGTGCTCCGACCAGCTCGGGTCGTGCAAATAGATGAATCCGAGGACCCCCTCCGTAACCTCGCCGTGGAGAAGGGGAACGCAAGCGCCGGTGAATCCACGAAGTCCCCCGGTTCCCTCGGCCACCCGGTTCTCGTAGTGCTCGTCCAGGTGCTCCGGAAGGATCAACGGCACCTTCAGGTGCTCGCTGACGGCAAAGATCGGGTCGGAAGCGAAGGGGACGATCCCCAGCGGATCTTCAGACAACGCGAGACCGCGAGATGGGTACTCGGCGATCATCGTGCTGGTGCCGGCAGCGTGGTCGTGGCGACGTAGATATGCGACATCGGCGCGGAGGAAACCACTCAGCGATTCCATCACCCAGTCGAGGGAGTCCTGCAGCGTGGGCGCCGTGGCGGACATCAGCCGCTCGCTGATGAGGAGCACGAACTCGTCCACTCGTCGCTGGGAGGCCATCTCCAGCTCTACGGCGCCTCCGCGAGGGAGGTTCGCGCACACGTCGGCAAACAGCCGAAGCGACCGACGGTCCTCCTCGCTCAGATCTACATGGTCGCGTAGGTCCAGCACGATCGCGCCGATGAGCCTGTCGTCATCGGTGAGGACAGGCTCCACCCACCCGCTCAACATCTCGTCGATGAACGGGCCCCACGGTCCTCCTGATGCCAGTCGCAAAGTCCCGAGCTTGAAGAGGTCGTTGGTCAGCTCGGCGTGTGGAACGGCTGCGAAAGCAACTGGGCTGGCATCGGTCACATTTGGGATGAACATCACGGCGACGGTCCCGGGTATGACCCGAGCCAACGTCCTGAGCACATCACCAATGTGCTGGTGACCACCCCGCATGTTTGAGTATCCTGCTGAATCCATAGACCTCATCCCCACGCATCGTCACACACTTTACCTTGCCGAAGCACCCTGGGGTTATCGAATCGTTCCCCGGCGATTCATGACGGTCTCGAGGGGCAATCTGGTGCTGCGGAGCGACGGCGGGGGTGCGTGGCTCAGGCGCAGCACGAGGACGAGCGATGTGGCGGGATCGATCCCGACGAGCTCGCGGAATCGGAGAGAGAGGTCGACGAGCGCTGAGCCCCATTGCTCCCCGCCGAGGGCTTGGAAGTCGCTGTGTTGGACAGCGAACATGAAGACCGGGGAGACCGGCTGCACGCCGAGCCCGGCTTGCTGAGCGGCGATCCACAGGCGCTCGAGGGCCGCTCCGCCTCGGAGGTAGGCCACCGGTGTCGCCGCGTCGACGGTCACTACGGCGAGAGCGGAGCTCGAGCGCACCGCCTTGCGACTGCCGTCGCCGAGAGCGTCACCGGCATTCCACTTCCCAAGCAGCCCGACCACATCGGTTCGCCGGATCACGTCGAGAGCTGCCAGGTCGGACGGAGGCAGTTCCAGGGTGCGGACGTCGATGCCCGTCGCAGCCTCCTGGCCTGGCCAGCGTAGCTCGCTCATCATCTCTCGATGCAGCATGGGGGTGAGAAAGCGGATCCTTTCGCATTGGGCCAGGATCTCGGCGCACTCGTCCAGGCGAGTCCGTTCCGTGACGAGCTGCAGGCGGGCGCCTTCGGCTGCGACGTGGCGTGTCAGCTCGGCAGCCAGCGACAGGTCGAATGGACTGGGCGTGCCGTGGCGCCGATTGGTGCACCGGGCCAGCATGCCGGGGTAGAGCTCAGCCAGCCCGCCGTCGCCTTCTGTGCCGAAGGCGAGGCTGGCGACCACGTCCGATGACGGTCCGTCGGGGAAGTACCGAACCGAACCCAGCCGACCCGCCGACGCTGCAGCCACGCGGGCGTTAAACACGGAGGCCCCGAGTGCGACGTAGCTGCCACGGTACCGGACATCCATCCGGGTGGTCTTCGACCGGTCCAGCTCGAAGGCCAGCGAGTCCGCCGACAGCTCGAAATGCCAGGGTTGGACGTTGCCACCCGACGGTGCCAATGAGGCAGCGTGGCAGACGGCCAACAGGGGGTCGGCCGGCCGAGGCGGGAGCGGCGGTACCAAGGAATCGGGAGCCGCCGGTACCGCCGGGCTCTCCATCGCCTCGACGGCCGCGTCGAGATCCACGCGTGCCCGTCCGGATGGGACGTGCTCACCCAGGCCGATCCGGCGGACCGCGGTGGCGACCGACGCGCCTCCGAGAGTCACGTCGGAACCGAGCTGGGGCCAGGTGGTCACCGTGCGGTCCACCTCGACCAGCGAGGCAGCCAGCTTCGCTGAGATCTCGTCCGCGTCGATGATACGCAGGACGTAGGGAACCTTGTCGTAAGTGGAGAGCGACCGGAGCGCCGAGGAGCTGACGCCCTCGAGCATTCCGTGGAAGATCGGCCGGTCCGGTTCCAAGTCGAACCGTTCGACGTCGAGCAGCCCGCGGTCACTCGTGTCCATCACGACGGCGACCCGCTGACGTCGCGCCACCTCGCGCACGCGCAGCTTCATGTCGATGGAATCGCACTCCTCGACCACCACGTCGAGCCCGCCGACGAAGGTGTCGATGTTCTCGTCGGTGAGGCCGTCGGCCACGACCTCTACCGGCAAGTAGGGATCGATCTCGGCCACCCTCCTCGCTGCCACGATCGCCTTGTTCACGCCGACGTCGAGCACGGTCGCTGGGACCCGGTTCAAGTTGGAGAGCTCGATGTGGTCGAAGTCGGCCAGGCGCATCTGGCCGCATCCTCCCTCGAGGGCGATGGCGGTAGCCGCCGAGTGCCCCACGCTGAGGCCGACGATGCCCACGCGCTGGCGCCGCAAGCGCTCCTGCTCGGCGCGGGTCACTCTGTTGCGGTTGCGGTCCAGGCGGACGGTGTCGAAGGCGCGTGGCCCGAGCATGTGCACGAGCGTTCGTCGCCAAGGGAAGTAGACGTAGCGTGGCGGCTCGTCGATGAGCTCCGATGTCGCCGGTGGGAGGAGCTTTGCCAGCTCGGCTCGTTGCTGGTCGACCATGTCCAGCGTGTAGATGGTGTCGTCGGCTCGCAGGTTGGCAAGCACCTGGCGGTCGACTCGCCGGGTCACGTCCAGCACCACCGGTCTCCATCCGACTGTGTCGGTGCACGGTTGGCGGCGCAATTGCTCGAAGTCCGTCCGCACGATCCTTGCCCTATCGGGGTCCAGCGAGCGCTCGTAGCGGCTTCGGTGCAGTCCCAGCAGCACAGTGCGGTAGCGGTCGGAGGGGTACGGCACGCCCTCGGTGCCCATGAGGACCGCGCCGTAGCTTTCGAGCACCGGTGCCCATCGGTCGTCCGGGGCCGCCAGAGTCAGCTCGCCGCCAAGCCATTCGGTGGCGATCAGGATGCACCGTGCAATCAGGTCGTAGAAGCCCTTGTAACCATCCGAGCGCCATCCGCCCTTCATCTCCAGCACGCCGAAGGGGTGCTGGGCTCCGATGGCAGTCCTGTGCCGGTGGATCTCGCTCGAGTCGGCCATCTCTGCGAGGGCCTGCGCGGCCGAGGGGTCGTCCAGCGGCCCGTGGCAACGGACGCCAGCGACGACCTCTCCGCTGCGGTTGACGGCGACGAAGAAGAGCGCGACGTCATGGGCTCGCTCGATCGAACGCCGATCGGCCAGGACGCCGACGTCGTGCCGAGCGAAGGCGCGCACCATCCCGTCGAGGTACGCCGCCCACCGATCCGGTCGGCTCTGGGGATGGTGGGCTTCGATCCGCAGGCCGGATGCCTGATCGAAGAAGCACGCGCCGTACTGGAAGCTGCTCACGCCGTTGGCATTGTTCGAGAGAGGAACCGGTTCAGTGCGCTGAGGGTCGCACGGCTCGCGGCGTCAAGGTCACTATCGCCGCCGGAGACGCCGATTCGCTCGGTGCCTCCGAGCGGGCGCTTGGTCCCGCCGTGCCGCGCAGCGAGGACGACCACCACCGGCTCGCCGGGGATGCCTGGCGGCCGCTCGGCGGAAACCAGGTAGAAGGGCACGTCCTTGCCAAGCGCGTGGAGCGCGTCAAGGGTGGCTTGTGCGCCGCCGATCAGCGCGCCGGCCGGCGCGCGACCGGTGCCCCGGACCGCCCCGAGCTCGACGGTCACCTCGGTCGAGCCGCGCTCAGCGTCGAAGGAGGCGCCGAGCAGTGAGACGCGCGGTGCGCCGGAGATGCCTTCACGCTCATGGGCACCTGGCGCGACCGCAGCGATCAGCGGTGCCGGCTCGTCCGCCGTTGGGGCATCGCCGGCCAAACCGTGGATGGGTGACGCCGAGGCGCCTGTGGCGCCCAACGTGTAGCCGTTCGAGCGGCCGGATCGGACGGTGCCAGGGGCGGGAAGCGCGCCGACCGCGCTGATGCCGTGAACCTCCTCCCCGACGTCGACGATGCTGACCGAGGCGTCTGGGAGGTGCTCGTGGACCACGCTCGTCACCTGCTCGGCAAGGTTCTCTTCGGTGCTGGCGCTCCACGCGCCCACCGTCACCACGGGGGCAGGTTCGGCTGTCGCCCACGCGACCCATACCACGCCGGGCACGGAGCGCACTGCGAGCTCGAGGGTGGAGCGGTCGGTGCATGGCGCCTCGGCTCCCGTCTCCACGAGGCGCTCGAGCGCCAGCCGGCGGAGCTCCGCGGGATTGACCGACTCTCGCGGCATGGTCGCAGTCGCCACGTAGAGGTCGGCGATGTCGGAGCCAGTGGCGCTGAGTGCCGCACGCACCCTCGCGACGAAGGGCCGTACTTCATCGCTGCCGACGTTTCCCAAGATGACAAGTGCCGTGCCGGTGGCCACCGCGCCGGCTTCGTCGCCGATGCGGATCACGCCGCGAAGCGCAGCGGTGAGTGCCCGCCACCGCTGGGATGCGGGCGCGTCTCCTCTCGTCGAGAGGACGACGACCGTGGAGGACCATCCGTAGCGGGCAGCGCATGCCGCCCTTCTGGCGAGCGCCGCGTCGATCGCTTCTCGGTGCAGGAGGCCGGTGACTGGGTCGACACCTGCCGTCATCCGCGCGAGGAGCGCGTTGTACTTCGCGTCGCACAGCGCGCCGAGCACCGTGCCCGTCTCGCTGTCGATGCCCGCTGCGGCTCCGTCGCAGGCGGCAGCCGAGGAGATGCTGTTGGTGTCGAAGATGCCGGAGGTGCAGTTGGCGAGGACGGCCACGCGATCCGGAGGAACGGGGTGCCGCCCGCGCCCGAAGATCTGGACAGCCGAGGACTCAGGGTGCAGCACCATCCAGGCGTCGGGGAGCGCGTGACGCTCACACACATCGTCGAGAAGGTCGTACGCCCAGTCGATCCCTGTCGCCTTCTCGATCGTCACCAATGCTGCCGAGATCTCGTCTCGTGACACTGATGTCACGACCACTGATACCCCCTCTAGCTCTGTGCGTCCCACCTTTTCGCTCATGCCGCCTCACCCATCGCATGACGACGCCGCAGAGCCGCTGCCGGCGCCCTCGATCGCGACGGCGGTCATCGTATGCCGAGGGTGGGGAGAATTGGTGGACTGTGCCGGCACGCGCCATTCCATGCGGACGCCAGGAGGCCGGTCATGAGGAGGGAGAGGGACTGGTCGATGCGTGTCGATGCGTCGTGTCGACGCCGCGTCAACGGGCGTGTAGGCTTTCGCGGGTCGTGGAACATTGTCACGGGTGTCGCGGAGCGCCGGTGCGAGCACTGCAGGAAGTGGAACTAGCGCCAGTTCAGCGGGTCCCGTGATGGCCCCGTTCCGTCGCGCGCTCGAAGTACACGACAACCCGGCTCGGCTCGGGGTCGGGTTCCTGGAGGGAGGGCTCGTGGCTCGCAGCCGCGAGCTCGCGCACATCGACCAGGTGCTCTGGCAGGCTCGCCGGGGCAGGAGTGGCGCGATCGGGCTGCGAGGGGAGTCGGGCGTTGGCAAGAGCTCGCTCGTTGAAGCTGCAGTGGCCCGCGCGACCGAATTCCGCACCGTCCAGCTCCGGGGATGGGCGCTCGAGCCTGAACGCACCTCCGCTTTGCCCGAGTGGCCCGAGCCGTTGGTCGAGCTGGCCAGCACCGCTTGGAACGGGAGCCGAGCAGCAGCGCCGCTGGCGCGTTTCGCTTCCCTGGGGGACCGGGGACAAGCTGCCGTGCCGACGCCGACGATGGTCGAGGCAGCCGCCAACGCGTTGCGCCGGCTCGTGGCCCACTCGGACAGATCGCTCTTGCTTGCGATCGACGACTGTCACGTGCTGCCGAAGGTGCTCGTCACTGCCATTGCTGCCGCGGTGATCACCGAGCTTCGCGACGAGCCGATCAGCGTCGTCCTGGCCTGGCGAGACACCCCGCTTCTCGAACCTTTCGAGATCGACTGCGCCGGCGTCCCGGTACACCGGCTGGGAGGGCTGACCAGCGCCCAAGCCCGGGAGCTGCTCGCGTTGCACTTCGACCAGCTGCCCGATGGCGAGGTGCTCGTCGAGCTGGTGGGGCGCAGCGGAGGGAACCCGATGGCACTGGTCGATGTGTGCGGGCGTCTGACGCCCGCCCAGCTCAGCGGCTGGCATCCGTTGCCCGACCCTCTGCCGATCGGAGAGTCGCTTGTCGAGGCGTTCGACGTCGTGCGCCACCTGCCCGCCCCCACTCGCCGGGCGCTCGCGCTGACCGCCGCCGGTGGCGTGTCGCGCGACGTCATGTCCGCGGCACTTGCCCGCATCGGAAGCGAGATGGACGACCTGGCGCCGGCAGTGGCGGCAGGAGTCATCGAGGAGCGTGGTCCCAGGATCGACTTCCGGCACCCCCTGGTGCGGAGCGCCGCCTTCTACCGTGAGCCGCGCGAGGTGCGTGTCGCTGTCCGACGGGCCGTGAGCGAGGTGCTCGACGAGCGGGACGCGATCGAAGCCAGTGCCCATCAGGCGGCGCTTGACGCCGACAAGTCGGACGAGACGGCGTCGCGTCGGCTGATCGAGGCGGCCCGTCTCGCGCTCGATCGGGGAGATCCCGCGGTCGCGGCGCGTGACGAGGAGCTCGCAGCCATGTGCGCGTCGAGCGCCGACGCGGTGGGACAGCATCTCGCTGACGCGTGTGGTCACTGGATGGCAGCGGGAAAGATCGCGCGGGCACGTGAGTGCGTGGAGCCGGTTTCGATCGCCGGCATGAGCGAGCCGGTGGTTGCCGAGCTTGCTTACCAGCGGGCGCGGCTGGTGAGCGGGCCTGGAGAACGTGGCGCAGCCGACAGGATGGTGGCGGCAGCAGAGTCGTGCGTTGCCGAGCGTCCACACAGAGCGCTGGCCATGCTGGTCGACGCCGCGGCATGGCGCCTGCTGGCCAATCAGCCAGGTGGAACCGAGCAGGTCGCCGCGCGAGCAGTGGCCCTGGCCCGGGGGGTGAGCAGCCACTCCGAGGTGCTCGCGCATGCGGTGCGGACCGCAGCCGTGCTCGCGTGCGGCATCGTGGACGAGGTCGCGCTGCCAAGCGATGTAGCGCTGCTCATCGGTCAGACCGAGCGTTTTCCATCCTCACCCGAAGTGGCGCTCGTGATCGGTCAGAGCCTGGAGACCCAGGGGATGCGTCATCAGGCGAGCCGGTGGGCGCAGTGGATCGCCCGGTGTGCCGAGCGCAGTGGGGACGTGGGCCTGGACGCCGTCTCGGCCCTTCTGGCCGGCTCCCTGCTCCTGACGGAGGGCAAGGTGACGCAGGCGATGGAGACCCTCTTCAATGCAGCGCTCATGGCCCGCGAGGGAGCGAGCGCCCCGGTTGCTGCCTGGGCGTCGCATCTTGTCGTCCACGCCCACTCGATAACCGGTGCGTACCAGCAGGGCTTCTCGGAGGCGGCTGCCCTCTTCGCAAGGACCGAGCACGGCGGGTTGGCGCGGCTTCGCTTGCTACCGGCCCTCTCCCTTCTCGAGCTCCAGCGCGGACGCACGCACGCGGCAGTCGCATGGATCCGGATCCTGGAGCAGGATCTCGGGATCTTCGACCCGGCACGCGAGGCGGGAGCGTTGGAGCCGGAGCTGTTTGCTTGGCCCGCCTCGCTGCTCTTGGTGGCCCGCGCACGAGGCGAGCTCGAGCAGTGGGCCGCGGCGGGCGCCCAGCGCGTTCGCGTGCCTGCGGCAGGTCCAGCGGGGAAAGAGTGGCTGCAGGGACTGTTCGAGCCAGACCCTGCACAAGGCTGCCTGTTGCTGGAGAGTGCCGCCGCCGCCTCGCAAGCCCTGCCGCTCCAGCAAGCGCTCATCGACGTATGCCGGGCTGTGCGACTGGGAGACTGCGGTCGGACGGCTGAGGCAGCGTCCGTGCTCGAAGCAGTCGAAGAGCGTGCGAGGTACAGCGGCGCGGCGGGGCTCGCTCTCCTGGCGGCGCACGAGCGCAGCGCGATCCCGGAAGGGGCTGCCGACCGAGCGCGCGTGTCTGCACCGCCAGGGACACGGCCTGATGCACGGGTGGTCGTGCCTGGACCGGCGCCCGACTGGGAGCTCGCACTGCTCGGCGGCTTCTCGATCCGCCATCTGGGCGCGCCGGTCGCCCTGCCGGCCAGCTTGGCCACCCAGGCGGTCAAGATCGTGGCCCTCTGGCCACGCATCACCGTGGACGAGCTGATCGAGCATCTCTGGGAGGAAGCCGAGCCAGGTGTAGGTGCCCGTCGGCTGCGCAACGTCCTGTGGCGGATCCGCTCGGCCTGTGGCGACTTGCTGTTGCGCGAGGGAGAGTTCCTACGCCTTGCCCCCAAGGCCGTCACGGACGTGGCCCGGTTCCGGGAGTTGGCCGAGCAGGCCCTACTCGGGGGTAGCACCGAGCAGGCTGTCGACACGGCACGAGTGGCGCTTGCCCTTTACCGCGGTGAGCTGCTCCCCGGAGACCGTTATGCCGACTGGTCCACGGCGGCGCGGGAGTCGCTCGCGCGCACGCACCTGCGCCTCCTCGATCTGCTCGTCGACGACGCGGTTGCCGCCGGTCGCCACGCCGAGGCGATCGTGTTGCTCGACCGGCTGGTCGAAGTGGACCCGTTCGACGAGCGTCACCATCTCCGCACGGCCGAGATCCACCTCCATGCCGGCAACCGGCATCGGGCCTTCGAAGCCCTTGAGCGGGCGGAGCGTATGCTAGCGGGGCTCAGCTTGCCCCCGTCGCCCGCGGTGCGCCGCCTTCGCGAGCTCGTCGATCGCTCCTGAGATCCAATCTGGACCTGCGTCTCGCGCTGGGCTATGTCGCGTCATCACAGCCGGGGTATCACGGTGGCGGGTGCCTCGCCCGGTGCGATCGGGATCCTCGTCGGCTGGCGCTGATCCCATGTGGGCAGCGGGCCCAGGTCTACGGTAGAAGGTATGACGGACGTCAGGGAGCGTTCACTGGTCGACGAGTCGTTGCATCTCGCGCTGGACCTGTGCCTCGCTCTCGGCGCGTTCATCGCTGGTATCACAGGCAGAGTGCGCAGCGTCGTATCGGCCGCGATGCCACCCGACGACGGAGCGCGCCGCATCGAGCTACTCGCGTCAAGCTGCCTGACGCATCCGGCCGCGCATGGTCACGACCTGTTCTGGAACGCCGAAGTGAGCACAGATGCGGAATTGGCCGACGGTTCCCTGGCATGTGTCGTCATGCCGATGTGGATGGAAGACACGCTCGTGGGGCTCCTTGGCGTGGTCGACACCTGGTTGCCCGAACCCGACGAAGAGCAGAGCGACGGGTTGCGTTCGCTTGCGGACTCCCTCGCTGTATCACTGCCACAGGTCCTCGCGGAACGTCAGGCCGGTGGCGAAGCTCAGGTCGTTGGACAACATGGCGCGCACGTAGTAGGCGAGGGTGACGTGATGAGCGAGGCTGCGCGGTCGCTGCTGCTACCTTCTGGAGCACCTGAGTTGGCTGAGGCCGCCGACGTGACGGAAGTGGTCGACGACCCCATCGCGTGGCGGTCGATCTTTCAAGTGTTGCCAGGCGCGGTGGTGGTCACGCGCCGGGACGGCACTGTGGAGGCCGCGAACGACGCGTTCGTCGCGCTGTGCGGACGTCATCCAGCCGATCTCGTCGGGTCCGATCTGGGCTCATTCATGACGGGCTGCGCCCGCGGCACCGGGGGCCCGGCGAAAGCGGGCGCAGCAGCGCTTGGCTCTTGCCGGGTGCTCGCCACTGCCGGCGGCGACGAGGTCGTCGTCACCATGAGCGAGCGTCGCGTCAGTGATGGCCTGGGCGGCGAATGGGTCGTCATCGAAGCGCGGCCCACCCCCATGGACCCTACAGCCGCAGCGGCGGCGCGGGTCGATGTGGCCCAGTTGATCGGGCAGCTCGATGACGGCCTGCTCTGCCTCGACGCCACAGGCATCGTCGTGCTTGCGAATGCCGCGGCGGACGCAATGCACGGGATGCCGCCTGGGCAGACCCTCGTCGGTGCCCCGTTGCCCGTGACGACGGCCATGCGGACCGAGGACGGCAAGGTACTGGCTCGTGACGACCACCCAGGACTGAGGACGCTGCGTGACGGCGCTCCCTGCATCGCGAGCCTCACCATCGGCGAGGAGGGCGACGCCCAGCGGCACGTCGAGATGTCGGCCCACCCTGTCTTGAACGACGGCTTCGACGGTGTTCTGGTAGTCCTCCACGACACCACGGAGCAGTGGCTCGGCATGCGGCGGCTCGCCCACCGAGCTCTCTACGATCCGCTGACGGGACTCGCCAATCACGACCTCTTCTTGGAGGAGCTCGATCGGATGCTCCATGGACTGGGCCGGCGTGACGGGACGGTCGTCGTTGTCTGCCTTGACTTGGACGACTTGGGCCCCATCAACGACAAGTGCGGCCACGACATCGGCGACGAGGTGCTCGGCGCGGTCGCCCGGAGACTGCGCGCGTCGGTTCGTGGCGACGACGTCGTATCCCGTCTCGGTGGCGACAGCTTTGTCGTCGCGCATCTGAGCGACAAGCTCCCTGACGGTGATCTCGTGGTGTCGAGGCTGAGAAAGGTGATGTCCGCGCCGTTTCGCGTGCGAGACCACGTACTTGACGTGGGGGCGTCCGTTGGATGGGCGAGCACTGACAGGGGTGATCTCGGGCCTGATGCGCTGCTGGCGAAGGCGGTCCATGCGATGCAACGCCACAAGCCTGACCGCACATCGCTCGTGCGCTCCTGGCCATGAACGCCCCGCGACGGTGGCTCTCGTGAAGCCCGGCGGACCGGCGGTGGAGAACCTCCTGCGTTGGTTGCGCCGTGAGTGCGGTGCGATGCTCGCCTTCGTCGTGCTGGGTCCGCACGCAGGAGAGACGCACACGTTCTTGGTACCGTCATTGGGAGAGGCGGGGATCTCGAGTCGAGAGGCGCTCGACGAGCTCGTGCACCAGGCTTCCACCGATCCGGAGTTTCCTCACGCCAGGGTGCTTGTGCGCACGGTACACGTCGGCACGCCGTCGACCCTCGTCGTCGCTCCGGCACGAGTCGCCCACAGGGGTGGTGCCGCACATGGCGTGCCGGACGCCGACGCCGGCGCGCGCGCCAACACCGGATGCGACGCGGCGAGCGACGATGGCCCGCACGCCATGTGCGGTGTGCTTTGCGGGGTCGACCAGGTCCTCGACGAGCGTCAAGTTGAGCTGGTTGCGCAGCTCGCGCAGCGCTTCGGCTGTCACGCACTGGCCCTCTGTCAGCTCGACCTCCTTCGAGGGAGCCGACCCGCAGGCGAGCCGGTCGTCGCGGCGCCCAAGTCTCTAGTGGGTGAGCACGGCTCTCGGAATGCAGGCACGTTGCGAGCAGGGGCACCACGGGGGTCCGCAGCCGCGCACCCGGACGCGGCGCAATCGCATCGGTGGGATCCCCACAGGGTAGGTCAGTGGTGGCTGGTCCACGACGTGGTCACCGGGCTCCCGAGCGTCGCGCAATTCTGCAGTCAGGTCGGACGGCTCCTTGCCGCGGAGATCCGGGCGACGAGCTCCCTGGCGCTCGTCCTCGTCGAGGTGCCCGGCGAGCGGGCAGCACCGGCCGCGGCCCGCGCCCTCGGCGCGCAACTGCGGTACTCCGACCCGCTCGCTCGCATCGATCGCGACCTCTTCGCGGCGGCGATGCTGCTCGTTCCTGGACATGGATGCGCAGACGCGGTGGAAGCGCGCCTCGCCAGCGCGGCCCGATCGTCGTTGCATGAGCTGTCGACGGTGCGCACCACGCACGCGGTGGCCGCGCCTGGCGACCGGCGAGACGTCGACGAGCTCCTGCGTCAGGCGATCGCGCAATTGCCCGGAAGGGCCGGTGCGGCGGAGCCCCCTGGCGGGGGGCGGGGGGCTCCGCCGCTCGGCTCCCCATCCGCTATGGCGACCTCATGAGGGAGGCGGCAGCGGCGAGGCCGCTGCGCGACGCAGCGCGTGGGACCGCTCCGTGGAGCTCGAGTGACAGCCGCGACCGCTTCCTCTGCGGCTGGCTCTCTCCCATCGCACCTTCCCTCTGCTCGGGGGGCTGCAGAACCTTGCGGAGTCTGCCGGGAGAGCTGCACGCAAGCGGCAGCCGATTCGGCAGTCCGGCTAGCTCTGAGAGCCCCGTGACTTTGCGTCCCCTCCTCGCAGAGGGTTTGCCTTTTCGTCAGCACCTGTCCAAGCGCGCCGAGTGGATGCAAGATTACACCCACTCGGCGAGCTTCGCAAGAGGAAACCCGCGTGTTTCCTGGACAGACGCCGACGACGCCGTCTGAGAGCCTCAGAGGAGGAGTTGGCGGGCCCATGTCGCCTCGGTGCACCACGTTGCCAGGGCGTGGCTGAGGGATGGAGGAGTGGGTGGGGGATGGAGGAGTGGGTGGGCACGGTCGGCCCGTTCGGTAGCGTCAGGCCAATGACGCCGAGTCACCCGGTCGAGCCCCAGGTGCCACCCACCGGACCGCGAGCCGTCACGACGGATCCGGCGAGGCACCGGCCGGCGCGCCGGCTGGTGCTTGGGGCCCGCAGCTACGACATCACGACGCGGGCGCTCGTCATGGGCATCTTGAACCGAACCCCAGACTCCTTCTACGACCGTGGCGCGACCTTTGCGCTCGACGCGTTGGTGCGGCGCGCCGACGAGATGGTCGCCGACGGCGTCGACCTGTTCGACGTGGGCGGCGTCAAGGCCGGCCCGGGCCCCGAGGTGAGCGAGGCGGAGGAGCTCGACCGGGTGCTGACGACGGTCGTCGCGGTGCACGCCCGCTTCGACGTCCCGATCTCGGTCGACACGTGGCGCGCGAGCGTCGCGCGCGAGGCCTTTGCCGCCGGCGCGGTGCTCGGCAACGACATCAGCGGCTTCGGCGATCCAGACTACCTCCCGGTAGCCGCGGCGGCGGGTGCGTCCGTCGTCGCGACGCACATCCGGCTCGCGCCGCGCGTCGCCGATCCCGACCCCGTCTATGTCGACGTGGTGGCGACAGTGGCGGCGTTCCTGCGTACACGTGCGGGTCGCGCGCGTGGCGCGGGGATTCCTGCTGACCGCATCATGGTCGACGCGGGGCTCGATCTCGGCAAGACCGCCGTGCAGTCTGAGAGACTCCTGCGAGCCTCGGACACGCTGGCGGCGATCGGGTACCCGCTCTTGCTGTCGGCGTCGAACAAGACGTTCTTGGGAGTCCTCCTCGGCCTCGAGATCGGCGAGCGCCGCTCGGCATCTCTCGCCGCGGCTGCGCTCGGCGTGTCGCGCGGCTGCCGAGTGCTGCGGGTGCACGATGTGGCAGGGACGCGGAGGGTGCGAGACGCGATCGCTGCCGTGCTCGAGGCACGAGAAGGCGATGACGGTGCGAGCCAGCGCGAGGGCCACGACCGGCACCGACGAACCGCGGCGGACGGCGAGCTGTGACGTCCTCGCGCGCTTCGGAGGCCCGCCACCCCGGCGTAGCGCGCGACGACTGCCGGGTGCACCTCGTACGCGGAGATGATCCGTCGCTCGTGGCGCAGGCGGTCCGGGCGCTCGTCGACCGCCTGGTCGCTGGACGAGACCCCGCGTTGGTCGTCGAGGAGCACGGCACCACCGAGGAGCTGGACGTCGGGGCGGTGGTCGATGCCTGTACGACGCCACCGCTCCTCGTCGACCGGCGGGTCGTCGTCGTGCGCGACGCCGGACGACTGCACGCGGCGGACGCGGCCCGACTCGAGGAGGTCTTCCGGACCCCGCTGCCGGAGGTGCATCTCGTGCTCGTGGCCGGCGGTGGCACGATCCCCCAGACCCTGGTGAAGGCCGTCGGGGCCGTGGGCGGGGTCCTGGAGACCTCAGCCGGACGAGGCCGAGATCGCGACCGCTGGGTCGCAGACCAGATCCGCGGCGGCCCGGTGGTGCTCGACGCCGCCGCCACCCGGCGGCTCGAGTCGCACCTTGGTGAGGATCTGGGGCGACTGGCCGGTGTGCTCGAGACCCTGGCCGCCAGCTTCGGAGCTGGAGCCACGATCTCCGCGCAGGATCTCGCACCGTTCCTGGGCGAGGCGGGCGCAGTGCCGCCATGGGAGCTGACGGACGCGATCGACGCTGGCGACGTGGCCGGGGCGCTGCGGAGCCTCCGGCGGATGCTGACCGCTGGTGGGCGTCATCCGCTCGCGGTGATGGCGTCGATCCAGGGGCACTTCTCGAACCTGCTACGCCTCGATGGTGCCGCGGTCACCTCCGCGTCGGAGGCTGCCGCGCTGCTCGGGACGCGGAGCGAATTCGTGGCGAGAAAGGCCCTTGGCCGAGCCCGGGATCTCGGCAGTGAGCGCATCGGCCAGGCCGTGAGCTACATCGCGGAGGCCGACATCGACCTCAAGGGACGCACGGCGCTCCCTGGCGACCTGGTCGTCGAGATCCTCGTTGCCCGCCTGGCTCGTCTTGCGAGGGCCCGCTCCTCGACTGCCGGGCGCAGCCCATCACAGAGGTCCCGACGCTAGAGGACGCAGGCTGCTGGGCCAGGAAGACGGGCTAGGAAGATGCCTTTGCGACCCGGCGCATCAGGCGGGACTTGCGGTTCGCCGCCTGGTTCTTGTGGATGACGCCCTGGGCGGCAGCCTTGTCGATCCGCTTGACTGCAAGGCGCAGCGCAGCGGGGTCAGGAGCGCCGGACTCGGCGGCG
The DNA here is from genome assembly GCA_021810205.1 of Actinomycetes bacterium. Lineage (GTDB taxonomy): Bacteria > Actinomycetota > Acidimicrobiia > Acidimicrobiales > RAAP-2 > JAJYVT01. The sequence goes on along the minus strand of JAJZJC010000002.1, from coordinate 26,665 downwards.
ATGACGGCCAACTTGCTGCGGGTGCGCAACTCGGAGCGGACGGACTTGTTGCGCAGACGCCGGCGCTCGTTCTGCCGGTTGCGCTTGATCTGGCTCTTGATGTTCGCCACGGTGCGGTCCTCGGATGGTGTCTCGTACGTGTGCTCCGGGCGGACCCCAGCGCAGCTCGGGCACGCCGCACCGGTAGGGGCCGGTGAGAGCGGACCACCACTGTAGCAGCCGGCGCCGGGGGCACTGGGGCGCGGGGCACTGGGCACCGGGCGCTGGGGCCCGCCGCACCGGGCCGGCACGGCAGCCCAGGTACGATCGGCACATCGTGTCTCCGTCCGTTTCTCCCGGCAACCAGGCGCGGACGTCGGGCGCGGCTCTCGTTCCCGGAGACGTCCCCGTCGAGCGGATCCGCAACTTCTCCATCATCAGCCACGTCGACCACGGCAAGTCGACGCTGTCCGACCGCATCCTCGAGCTCACCGGCGCCGTCGATCCACGGCTCATGCGCGAGCAGTACCTCGATTCGATGGACATCGAGCGCGAGCGCGGGATCACCATAAAGGCGCAGAACGTCCGGGTCGTGCACCGTGGCTACGTGCTCCACCTGATCGATACCCCCGGCCATGTGGACTTCGGCTACGAAGTGAGTCGCTCGCTGGCTGCCTGCGAGGGCGCCGTCCTCCTCGTGGACGCCTCGCAGGGCATCCAGGCCCAGACGCTCGCCAACTGCTATCAGGCGATCGAGCACGACCTCGAGATCGTGCCGGTGCTGAACAAGATCGACCTTCCCGCCGCCGATCCGAAGCGGTGCGCGAAAGAGATCGAGCAGGTCCTCGGCATCCCGACCACCGACATCTTGGAGATCTCGGCCAAGACGGGGCAAGGAGTGGCGGCGCTGCTCGATGCGGTCGTCGAGCGCGTCCCGCCACCGAAAGGGGACCGCACCGCGCCGCTGCGCGCGCTGATCTTCGACTCCGCCTACGACCAGTACCGGGGGGTGGTCTCCTCGGTGCGCGTGGTCGACGGCGTCCTCGACGAGAGGAGCCGCCTGCGTTTCGTTCAGGCCGGCGCCGTCCACGACGTCGAAGAGCTCGGCGTGCGCACGCCCGAGCCGCTCCGCTCCTCGAGGCTCGGGCCCGGGGAGGTGGGCTACCTCGTTGCCGGCATCAAAGATGTGGGTGAAGCCCGCTCCGGCGAGACGGTCACGGACGCTGCCGCGCCCGCCGCCGAGCCGCTCGCCGGCTACCGAGACCCCAAGCCCATGGTGTTCTGCGGGCTCTATCCCATCGACGGCGACGAGCTGCCGGACCTTCGCGACGCCCTCGACAAGCTGAAGCTGAACGACGCCAGCTTCACCTATGAGCCCGAGTCCTCCCATGCGCTCGGCTTCGGTTTCCGCTGCGGCTTCCTCGGACTGTTGCACATGGAGATCATCCGCGAGCGCCTCGAACGCGAATTCGACCTCTCGCTCATCGCGACGGCGCCGTCGGTCGAGTACCGCGCCCATCTGAGCGACGGGAACGTCGTGGAGGTGGACAACCCCACCGACCTCCCCGATCCGAGCCGCTTGGACCACATCGACGAGCCGATGCTGAGGGCGACCGTGCTCACGCCCGCCGAGTACACGGGCACCGTCATGGACCTGTGCCAGAGCCGGCGTGGCGAGATGCAGCGGATGGAGTACCTGTCACCCGAACGGGTGGAGTTCGTCTATACGATCCCGCTCGCCGAGGTGGTGGTCGACTTCTTCGACCAGCTGAAGAGCCGCACCAAGGGGTACGCCAGCTTGGACTACGAACCGGCGGGGTACGCGACGGCGAACCTCGTGCGGGTGGACATGCTCATCAATCACGAGCCGGTCGACGCCTTTTCGACCATTGTCCACCGCTCCCAGGCGGATGCCTACGGCCGGCGCATGGTGGACAAGCTGCGCGAGCTGATCCCTCGTCAGCTCTTCGACGTGCCCATCCAGGCGGCGATCGGCGGGCGCGTGGTCGCCCGTGAGACCGTGAGGGCCCGGCGCAAGGACGTCCTGGCCAAGTGCTACGGCGGCGACATCACCCGCAAGCGCAAGCTGATCGAGCGCCAGAAGGAGGGGAAGAAGCGCATGAAGAACATCGGCCGCGTGGAGGTGCCCCAAGAAGCCTTCATCTCGGCGCTCCGCTTGGACGATTGACCGGCCGAATGGCCGGTCGACGAAGGAGTGCTGGCACTCGGTAGAATCGAGTGCCAGCACGAGGAAGTCGCCGGAGAACCGCCATGCCCGACACCCAGGACCTCGACCCGCGCAAGGCCGCCATCTTGGAGGCGATCGTCTCCGAGTACATCGGCACCGCGCAGCCCGTCGGCTCACAGCACGTCGCCCGCACCGCCGGCATCAGCGTGTCGTCCGCCACGGTACGTGCCGAGATGGTGGCCCTCGAGCGCGAGGGCTTCCTCGTCCAGCCGCACACGAGCGCCGGCCGCATCCCTACCGACAAGGGATACCGGTTCTTCGTGGACCAGCTGACCGAGCCCGGGATCCTCGGCCCTGCCCAGCGCCACAAGGTCGCCAAGTTCTTCGAGCAGGTCCATGGCGAGATGGAGGACATGCTCGAGCGGACCTCGGGGCTGTTGTCCGAGCTGACCTCGTACGCGTCCGTCGTGCTGCCGCCGAGCCACGAGTCCGCGCCGGTGCGCTCGGTCCAGCTCGTGGGTCTCGCGCCCCGGCTCGCCCTGTTGGTGGTCGTCCTCGCCGACGGGGCCGTCGAGAAGCGGACGATCGACCTGCCCGACGAGATCGGTGACGATGTGCTTGCCGCCGCCGGCGCGAGGGTGCAGGCCATGACCGCTGCGCGTCCACTCGGAGCGACCGACGAGCGCACGATGACCAAGGACCGCGTCCTCGACGAGGTGGTCGGCCTTGCCCTGGACGCGATGAAGGATCTTGCGACCGCCGAGGACGACCGGGTGATCGTCGGGGGGTCCTCCCGCCTCGCAGCGGCCTTCGACGCGGTGGAGACCGTCCGCTCGGTACTTTCGACCCTCGAGCAGCAGCTGGTCGTCGTCTCGCTCCTGCGCGACGTCCTCGAGCGCGGCCTCTCGGTCGCGATCGGCACCGAGCACGGCTACGAGCCGCTGGCGTCGTGCGCGGTGGTCGTGGCTCCGCTGTCGGTTGACGGGCACGAAGCGGGTGCTGTCGGGTTGCTCGGCCCGACGCGTATGAACTATCCCCAGGCACTCGCCGCCGCGCGCGTGGTGAGCGCCCGGCTCGGTGAGCGGCTTGGCGGGGGGACCGAAGCGCCGCCCGGGCGTGTCGACGGAAGGACGGCCGAGGATCGCGTGACCAAGAGGAGAGGTGCACATGGCAGGAGCTGAGGCGATGGGCGACCTCTACGAGCTGCTCGGTGTGCACCCGGGCGCCACCGACGAAGAGATCAAGCGCGCCTACCGGCGCAAGGCTCGCGAGCTGCACCCCGACGCGAACGGGGGGGACCCAGAAGCAGAGGCGAAGTTCAAAGAGGTCTCCTTCGCCTACGAGGTGCTGCGGGACCCCGAACGGCGCGCGCGCTACGACCGTTTCGGGCCGGCGAGCTTCGGTGCCGGTGCGGCGGGGTCTGGCGGCATGGGCTTCGACTTCGACGGCGGGCTCGGAGACCTCTTCGAAGCGTTCTTCGGCACCATGGCCGGCACGGGCGTGCGCGGGCGGCGCCGCGGCCCGCAGGCGGGGTCCGATGCCGAGGTGATGCTGGAGCTGGACTTCGACGAAGCAGTGTTCGGTGCCCAGAAGCAGCTGTCGGTGCGTCTCCCGGTCACCTGCCCCGACTGCGGAGGGCGTGGCGCCCGTCCCGGGACGTCGCCGATCGTGTGCCCCGACTGCCAGGGCACCGGCGAAGTTCGCCGGGTCCGCCAGTCCCTCCTCGGTCAGGTGGTGACGGCGACGCCGTGCGGTCGTTGTCAGGGGATGGGGGAGGTCGTCACCGACCCGTGTCCGGGCTGTCGCGGGGAAGGTCGTCGCATGGAGGACCGGGAGCTGACCGTCGAGGTGCCTGCAGGCGTCGACGACGGGTCGACCCTGCGTCTCGCCGACCGCGGCCCGGCCGGGCCCCGTGGTGGGCCGAACGGGTCGCTCTTCGTCCACCTGTCGGTCACGCCCGATGAGCGCTTCGAACGCGCGGGCGACGACCTGCACACCACCTTGCACGTCGGGATGGCGCAGGCGGCGCTCGGGACGACCCTCCAGGTCGAGACGCTCGACGAATCTCGGGACGTCACCGTCGCCCCGGGCACCCAGCACGGCACGGTCGTGCGGCTTCGTGGCCTCGGCGTGCCTCACCTGCGTGGGCGCGGACGCGGTGATCTCTACGTCCACATGGCGGTCGACACGCCGACGGAGCTCACCCCCCGCCAGCGCGAGCTGCTCACCGAGCTCGCTGCCGAGCGGGGCGAGGAGGTTCACGGGCACGACGGCGTCCTCTCGCGGATCCGCTCGGCGCTCGGATGAGCCCCCGGGCGAACGTGGTGGTGATGGCTCGACGGTGAGAGCCCCGCGGTGACGACCCCTGCCCACGCCGATGGCAGATGCCCTGGTGGCAGCGGTCCGGTGGCCGGGCAGGTGACGCGCCGGCGTGCTGCGGCACAGGTGTTCGTCGACGATGTGGCGCACCCGGCGCTCGACGACGACGTGTCGCACCACCTGGCCCGTGTGCTGCGACTGCGCCCGGGCGAAGTCGTCGTGGCCGCCGACGGGCGGGGGCACTGGGTCCCCTGCCGTTACGACGGTCGCCGCGCGTTGGAACCGGCAGGCGAGGTAGTGGCCGAGCGCGCCCCCGCTCCACGGCTCACCGTCGCCTTCGCCCCAGTGAAGGGGGAGCGGCCCGAGTGGGTGGTGCAGAAGCTGACCGAGCTCGAGATCGACTGCATCGTGGTGCTCTCGACGGCAAGGGCCGTCGTGCGGTGGGAAGGGGCACGGGCCGACGCCGCGCTCGGGCGGCTCCGCAGGGTCGCGGTCGAGGCCGCTGCCCAGTCGCGCCGAGTGTGGGTTCCCGAGATCAGGGGGGTGCTCACCCTCGACGCGCTCGAGCCCTCCGGGCTCGCGCTCGCCGAACCCGGGGGAGGACCGCTCGGCGCGGCGGTGACCACGGTCGCGGTGGGACCCGAGGGCGGATGGACGTCCGACGAGCTGGCGGGCGACGGCGCTCGGCAGATCGTGGGGCTTGGGCCGAACGTCCTGCGGGCAGAGACCGCGGCGATCGCGGCCGGGGTGCTGCTCGGCGCCCAGCGCGCCGGTACCGTGTGCCTGGGCGCTGGATGAGCGCCCCGATTGGTGCCAGCAATGGGAGAATCGAGGCCATGGCGGAGCAGGTGCGGTGGATGAGCACCAAAGACGCGTCGGAACGGTTGGGGGTGACCTTGCGCAGCCTCTACCGCTTCATCGACGGCGGCGAGCTCGCGGCATATAAGTTCGGCCGGGTGATCCGATTGAAAGAAGACGACGTGGACCGCTTCATCGAGTCCTGTCGCATCGCGCCAGGCGCGCTCGAGCACCTCTTGCCACCGCGCCGCACCCAGGATGGACAGGAACCCTGAGCGACCTCGACTGCTTGTTCTGCCGGATCGTCTCCGGTGAGGTGCCGGCCGATGTCGTGCGCACGTCCGCCCGCACTGTGGCGTTCCGGGACATCGCCCCGCAGGCGCCGGTGCACGTCCTCGTCGTCCCCCGCGTGCACGTCGAGCATGCCGGCGCGCTCGACGACACGCATGCCGCGGACCTGTCCGACATGTTCGCGACTGCAAGGGCGGTGGCCGAGCAGGAAGGTATCGCCGACCCGTCGCGCGGCTACCGTCTTGTCTTCAACGTCGGGAAGGACGCAGAGAACTCGGTGCCCCATCTCCATCTCCACGTGATCGGCGGACGTCCGATGACGTGGCCTCCCGGGTGACGACGGCGGATCGCGGCGCGACGTGGCGCAGCGCGTCCGGCACGGCGATCCCCGCCGGCTCGGGCAGGCTCGAGGGCGATCCGGCGCCGTCGATCGGGGTCGACGGCGCGGAGCTGGCGACGCGGCGCGAGACGATGGTCCCCAACACCCATCTCATGGCCAGCCTTCTCGGGACCCACGACGAGCTCCTGCGTCTCGTCGAGCAGGCGTTCCCCGAAGATCGAATCGCCGTGCAGGGCAACCGCATCGCGCTTGAGGGCCCCCATGCCGAGCAGCTCGCGAGGCTCTTCGACGAGCTCGTGCTCGTGCTCGAGTCAGGACAGTCGCTGGACGCGTCCAAGATTCGCAGGACCATCGACATGGTGCACGAGGACGTCCGGCCATCTGAAGTCCTCAATGCCGAGGTCGTCCGCGCGGCGCGGGGGCGCTCGGTTCGCCCCTATACGTCGGGCCAGAAACGCTACACCGACGCCATCGCCGCGAACACGGTGACCTTCGGCATCGGGCCCGCGGGGACGGGCAAGTCGTACCTCGCGGTCGCGCTCGCGGTTCAGACCCTGCAGTCACGGGCGGTGAACCGGATCATCCTCACGCGGCCCGCCGTCGAGGCTGGTGAGCGTCTGGGGTTCTTGCCGGGCGACCTCATGGCCAAGGTCGACCCCTATCTTCGGCCGCTCTACGACGCCCTCTACGACCTCTTGGAGCCAGAAGGCGCCCAGCGGCTCTTGGACCGCGGCACCATCGAGGTCGCGCCGCTCGCGTTCATGCGAGGCCGCACCCTGAACAATTCCTTCATCATCTTGGACGAGGCGCAGAACACGACGCCCGAGCAGATGAAGATGTTCCTCACGCGCATCGGCTTCGGATCCAAGTGCGTGGTGACCGGTGACGTGACGCAGATCGACGTGGCGGGGGGACGATCGGGCCTTGTGGGGCTTCAAGACGTGCTGGGCGAGGTGCCCGACATCGCCTTCGTGCACCTGACGCGGCGCGACGTCGTCCGTCACCAGATCGTGGCCGACATCATCTCGGCGTACGAGGAGGCCGAGCGCGCCAGCCATGGCGATTGACGTCTACGTCGCCGACGAGCAGGCAGACCATGAGGTCGACCTCGACCGGTGGGCGCGGCTCGCGCGCGACGTCCTCGAAGACCGTCACCTCCCTGGCGACGTGGAGGTGTCGCTCCTCTTCGTCGACGAGGCCGCCATCGCGGCGCTGAACCACCAGTTCTTGTCGAAGGAGGGCCCGACCGACGTCCTCTCCTTCCCCATCGAGGACGAGCCGCTGCCACCGGGGCGCTCGCCGGACTCGGGCGGGAGCGGCCCAGGGATCGAGCCAGGCGAAGATCCCATCATGCTCTTGGGCGACGTCGTCATCTGCCCGTCCGTCGCCGCGCGCAACGCCGTCTCCCACGAGGTGCGCGTCGATGACGAGCTGGCGCTCCTCGTCGTCCACGGGTTGCTCCACCTGCTCGGGATGGACCACGAGGAGTCCGACGAGGCCGAAGTGATGGAGGCCCTCGAGCGCGAGCTGCTCGCCCGCTACCACGAGGGCCGAACCTCGCCATGACCCCCGCCCCGCTCGTGGCCTCGTCCCACTTCGGCGTCACCGACTGGGTGCTCATCGTCGTCGTGGTGGTGCTGCTCGCGGCCTCGGGGCTCCTGGCGCTCGCCGAGACGAGCCTCGTGCGCACGAGCAGGGTAAAGGCGAAGGCCCTTCTCGACGAGCGTCGCCGGGGCGCTCGCCCGCTGGTCCGGCTCGTCGAGCACCCCGAGCGCTTTTTGAACCCGGTCCTGCTGCTCGTCCTCATCTGCCAGCTCGTCTCCGCGACCCTCGTCGGGGTGCTCGCCTCCGAGTGGCTCGGTGCATGGGGAGTCTTCGCCGGGACGGTCTTCGAGGTCATCGTCATCTTCGTGCTCTTCGAGGCGGTACCCAAGAACTGGGCCGTCCACAATCCCGAGCGCGCGGCACTGTTCACCGCGCCGATCGTGGCCGCCCTCGTGCGCTTCCCGCCGATCCGGATGGTGTCGAGGGTCCTCATCGGCCTCGCGAACCTCTTCATCGGCCGGCGCGGTGCCGCCAACGTCCCGCCACCGCGAGTGACCGAGGCAGAGCTCCTCGCCATGGCCGACGTGGCCCAAGCCGAGCACGTGATCGAGCTGCAGGAGCGGACGCTCATCCACTCGATCATCGACTTCGGCGATGCCGTCGTACGCGAGGTCATGGTGCCGCGCCTCGACATGTTCACCCTCGAAGAGAGCGTCACGGTCCGCGAAGCCCTCGATCGGGTGCTCACCGAGGGGCGAAGTCGGGTACCGGTCCACCGCGGCGACGTCGACGACGTGGTGGGCATCGCGTACGCGAAGGACCTCATGCGCGCAGAGCACGACGGACTGGGAGACAGCCAGATCCGCGCACATCTGCGTCCGGCGCACTACGTTCCCGAGACCAAGCGGCTCACCGCGTTGCTGCGCGAGATGCAGGCCGCCAAGTTCCACATGTCGATCGTGGTCGACGAGTACGGGAGCACCGTCGGTCTCGTCACCTTGGAGGACCTGATCGAAGAGCTCGTCGGCGAGATCGTCGACGAGTTCGACGTAGAGGAGCCGGTGGTCGAGACGCTTCCCGATGGCAGCGTCGTGGTGACGGCGCGCATGGCGATCGACGACGTCGACGACCTACTCGGCACGGAGCTTCCACAAGAAGGTTGGGACACGGTCGGTGGCTTGATGCTGGCCGTGAGCGGACACGTCCCCCAAGAAGGGGAGTCGGTAGAGGTCGACGGCGTCCGGCTCGTCGCGCAGCGCGTGCAGGGGCGGCGAATCAGCAGGGTGCGGATCGAGCGCACCGCGTCCGTCGGCGCACCCGACGACGCGGACTGAGGCCGCGTGAAGTCCGGGTTCGTGACCGTGGTGGGGCGGCCGAACGTCGGCAAGTCGACGCTCGTGAACCACATGGTGGGCACGAAGGTGTCCATCACCTCGTCGAGGCCGAACACCACGCGCCACAGCGTCCGGGGTGTGCTTCATCTCCCAGGCTCCCAGGCGGTGTTCGTCGACACCCCGGGCTTGCACCGACCGCGCACCATGCTCGGCGAGCGTCTCGTCGAGACCGCGGGCGCGTCACTGCAAGATGTCGACGTAGTGGTACCTGTCGTGGACGCCACCGCCGCGATCGGCCCCGGCGACCGGATGGTGCTGGCGAGATCGATCGCCGCGCGCAGCGAGGGTGGCATCGCGGTGGTGGTGAACAAGGTCGATCGGGCGAGTCGTGCGGATGTGGTCACCCGGCTGGCGAGCGTCGCGGCGACGGTCGAGGAGCTCGGCGGAGGTGAACGGGCCGAGTACTTTGCGGTCTCTGCGAGAACCGGTGAGGGTGTGGACGAGCTGGTCGAGGCGATCGTACGCCGGCTGCCCGACGGTCCCCCTTACTACCCCGACGGTACGGTCACCGACACGCCGGAGGCGGTGCGCGTCGCCGAGCTGGTGCGTGAGCAGCTGCTGCGTCGCGCGCGCGAGGAGCTGCCGCACTCGATCGCGTGCCGGGTGACCGAGTGGGAGTGGCCCAGGATCCGCTGTGAGATCGTCGTCGAGCGAGACTCGCAGAAGGGCATCGTCATCGGCCGCGGTGGCGAGGTGCTGAAGGAAGTCGGGACCGCGGTCCGCCGACAGCTTCCGCCAGGTGTCTACCTCGAGCTGTACGTCCGAGTCGAGAAGCGTTGGCAGCAGCGCCCGGACGCGCTCGACCGTCTCGGCTACTGATGTGGAACGGTTGGGCTCGGCTCGGGGCCCGATTGCCGCGCGCGATTCGCGCACGGAGGCGCCCACGCGACTGCCAACGTCGGCTGATGCCACTCCGCAGGCGTTGGCGCGCCCCCGTCGCTGTTGAAAGGGTCCTCAAGCCGCGGGAAGCGCGAGTACCTCTCCGAGGAAGTCGACGACGGCTTGGCGTTCTACGGTGCGCCGGAGCGGGGGCAGCGCCGCGAGCAGGACGCGTCGGTAGCTGGCGGTCGCCAGGCGCGGATCCAGCACCGCGACGACGCCGTAGTCCGTCGAGGAGCGGATGAGCCGCCCCACACCTTGGGCGAGAAGGCTCGCCGCGCGCGGGAGGTCCACGAGCGAGAACGCTGCGTCACCGGCGAGCTCGCGGCGGGCCTCGAGCAGCGGATCGTCCGGACGGCCAAAGGGAAGCCGGTCCAGGGTCACCAGACTGCACGAGCGGCCCGGGACGTCCACGCCCTGCCAGAATCCGAGGGTGGCGAAGAGGCACGACGACTCTTGGGTGCTGAACGTCTCGAGCAGCCGGCCCTTGGGCAGTTCGCCCTGGAGAAGCAGGCGATAGGGGAGGCGATCTGCGAGCGCCTCTCTTGCCGCGTTCATCGCTCGATGGCTCGTGAACAGTGCGAGGGTTCGTCCGCCTGCGGCGTCGATCAGCGCGGCCAGCTCTTCGAAGATGGCGGGCTCGGCCGCCGGGCTGCGCCGGTCGGGAAGGTGTCGCGCCACGTAGAGGAGGCCGTGCGAGCGGAAGTCGAACGGGCTGCCGACGTCGAGGCGGTCCACGTCGAAGGCGTCGAGACCGAGCTGTACTTCGACCCTGCTCGGGACGGTCGCGCTCGTGAGGACGGCCGTTACCGAGCTCCACAACGTGGCCGAGAGCGCCGGGGCAACGTCGATGGGGGAGAGGCGGAGCACCGGCGCGCGCGGCGTACCGTCGACCCAGGCGACGTGGCCGTCGCCCGGTGCTCCGAGACGCCGGAGGTCCTCTGCGAGGTTGCCAGCGGCAGTGAGCGCCCGCACGCGTTGGCCGTCCTCGTCCCTGCCCGCGCCGTTGCCGGCTCGGCCCGAGCCGATCGATGGTCGGGCTGCCCGCTCGCCGGTACGGTCGTGTCCCACCTCGTGCGCCGGTGGGGAGATGCACGAGCGGAGACGCTCGAGGCGCGAGCTGGCGAGCTCGAGGACCGCGGCCAGCTCGTCGTCGTCGAAGCGAGGGGGCGACGGTGCCGCGTCACGATCCGGGAGGCTCGGAACCTGTGACGGGGATGCCGCGTCGCCGTCGAGCCCGAAGAACGCCCGCTCGCGCCCAAGAGGGACCGGGCCGCCGGAGCGCGCCGGGCGTTCGCTCGGCACGCGCGCCGGGCGCGCACCGTTGCGCGCTGAGTCCAGCGGTGCGTCCTGCAGCACCCGCGTGCCGAGTCGTGCCCGAAGGAGGTCGTGGAGCCGCTCGGCGACCTCCGCGAGATCGGTCGCGCTCGCGTCCTTCTTTTCGACGAACCCTCTCGTCGTGCTGTGCAGCGCTCGCAGCCGGCCAGGGGTGATCTCGACGCCAAGGCTCGCGGTCATGATCGCCTCGACCTCGTGCGCTTCGTCGAAGATCACCACGTCGTGGGGCGGGAGGACGGCACCGCCGCTCGCGAGATGCGCACCGTAGAGGTGCGTGTTCACCACCACGACATCGGCCTCGGCCGCCTTCGTTCGAGCCCGCTCGGCGAAGCACTGGCCGCCAGCAGGGCAGCGATGCGCGCCGGGGCACTCGCGCGGCCCGACGCTGAGCATCGCCCACGCGCGAGGGTGAGGCTCGAAGGCGAGATCGGCGCGGTCACCCGTCTCCGAGCGCGCTGCCCAGGCGAGGAGCGCGCGTAGCTGCTCGACGAGCTGGTCGGGGGGGATGGCGCCGGCACGTCCCCCGTCGGCGTCGGTGTCCACGGCAACATCGCTGGCCGACCGGTCCGGGGGAGAGCCGTCGGCCGGGATGCTGACCAGCTCGTGTTGGACCCCTCGGCCCGTCATCTCGGCGGCACGCTGGAGGCACAGGTAGTTGCTCCGCCCCTTCAAGATCGCGAAGGAGACCGGACGGTCCAGCGCCGCGGCCACAGCCGGGAGGTCCTTGTGCGCGAGCTGGTCCTGGAGCGCCTTGGTGGCGGTCGCCACTACGACCGTCGCACCCGAGGCGATGGCAGGGACGAGGTACGCGAGGGACTTGCCGGTGCCGGTCCCGGCTTGGACGACGAGGTGGCGGTGAGATCCGATCGCCCGTGCGACCGCCGTCGCCATCGCGCGCTGCCCGGGGCGGTCCTCGCCACCGCTGGGCAGCGACGCCGCCACGTCGGCGAGCAGCCTGGCGACATCCTCGGAGGGCATCGTGGCGACGCTACCCGCACCTCGTGACCGGTGCGACGGCGGTGGTGCCTGCCGCCGATCTGGTCTCGGTCAGATGCGTGAACGGCGTCGCGGACAGAGAACCTGGTTCACCTCTCCGACCCCGCCGGCACAACGCCGACCCCGCTGCAGCACGGGACGCCGGCCCCCGGGTGCTTCGACGGACAGTGGGCGCGCGCCACGCGCGCCGCGTAGGGTGGTCGGGTGAGAGGCGTTCTGCTTGCAGGTGGGACCGGGTCCCGACTTTGGCCGCTCACCCGGATCACGAACAAGCACCTCCTTCCGATCTACGACAGGCCGATGGTCCAGTGGTCGATCGAGGCACTCGTGAACGCGGGTGTCACCGAGCTGATGCTGGTCACCGGTGGGACGCACGCGGGTGAGTTCCTCCGCCTGCTCGGCAACGGCCACGAGTTCGGGATCGACCGGCTGAGCTACGGGTACCAGGAGCACCCGGGTGGCATCGCGGAGGCCCTCGGCCTCGCGGAGCGCTTCGCGGACGGAGAGGCCATCATCGTCATGCTGGCCGACAACGTCGTCGAGCGCTCCATCCGGCCGATGGTGGACGCCTTCGAGAAGGATCCGACCGGTGCGAGGATCCTTCTGACCGAGGTTCGCGAGCCCGAGCACCTGCGCCACTTGGGTGTTCCCGAGATCGATGCCGAGGGGCGGGTGGTGCGGATCTTGGAGAAGCCAGAAGAGCCGCCGTCCAACTTCGGCGTCACTGGCATTTACTGCTACGACGCGGGCGTGTTCGACGTCATCAAGCGGCTGGCGCCGTCGGGTCGAGGGGAGCTCGAGATCACCGACGTGAACAACCACTATGTCCGCCAAAAGACGATGCGCTACGACGTCCTCGACGGCTTCTGGGGCGACGCTGGCGAGTCGATCGACGCGTACTACGCGGTGAACGACTTCGTGCGCAGCTACGGGGCGAACAAGGCCTGATCGCCCGAGCGCAGCACCCGGCGCACGCTGGCTGCGATGCCGGCACCGTCGAGCCCGAGGCCCGCCAGGATCGAGTCCGGCCGGTCGTGGGGGACGAAGGTGCGCGGGATCCCGAGGGTCGTGACGGGCGGCGCCTGCTTGTCCATCTCATGGCAGACCTGGGCGATCGCGTCGCCGAGCCACGTGCCCGCTCCTCCGGTGCGGAGCCCGTCCTCTGCGGTCACGACGACACGATGGCGAGCCGCGTGGGCGAGCATGGCCTGGTCAGGTGGGCTCACGACTCGCGGGTCCCAGACCGTCGCCTCGATGCCTGTGCGTTCTGCGAGCTCTGTTGCCGCGGCCTCGCACGCGGCGAGCAGCTTCCCGACGCCCACGAGGCATACCGAGCCGTCGCCCTCGCGCACGATGCGGGCCTCGAGGTCTCGGCCGGCGGTGCCATGGCGCGCGGGCGTGGAAGGGAAGCGGATCGTAGAAGGCCCTGGGAGCTCGAGCGCGGTCTCGAGCATGACCTCGAGGTCCTCGGCGCTCGAAGGAGCGAACACGGTCATGCCGGGGACGGCGAGTGAGAGGACGAGGTCGAAGATCCCGTGGTGGCTCGGGCCGTTGTCGCCCGTGATGCCCGCGCGGTCCAGGGCGAAGACGACCGGAAGGTGGTGCAGCCCGACGTCGAGGTTCATCTGGTCGAACGCACGCGACAAGAACGTGGAATAGACCGCGACGACCGGTCGCAAACCGCCCATGGCCATGCCTGCTGCGGCGGTCGTCTCGTGCTGTTCGGCGATACCCACGTCGAAGAACCGGTCGGGAAAACGCGCCTGGAAGGCGAGCAGGCCGGTCGGACCCGGCATCGCCGCGGTGAGCGCGACCACCTCGGGCCGACGCTCCGCTATGCGCACGAGCGCCCGGCTGAACGCGTCGGTATAGGTGGCGACGGGCATCGTCACCATCTGTTCGTGCCCCTCGGTCGCCGACAAGGCGCGCCGGTCGGTGCCGGCGTGTGCCGCTGCGTCCACCTCTTCAGTGGCGCGGGGGATCGGTTCAGGCGCAGGGTGCTCGCCGCCGCGGTGGCGCGCCCGGTCGACTTCGCCGGTCGGGCGGGGGGACGACGGCGGCGCGCCGAGCACCACCTTGCCCTTCACATCGTGCAGGCACTGCACCTCGTCCTCTTCGGCCGGCGCGTACCCGCGCCCCTTCTGGGTGAGGACATGCACCGCGATCGGGCCGTCCCACTCGGCCGCGTTGGCCAGCGCCTGCTCGGTCTGCGCCACGTCGTGGCCGTCGATCGGGCCGGCATAGCGGACGCCCAGTGCCTCGAAGAAGGTATGGGGCGAAACCACCTCGCGCAGCGCGCTCGTGACGCCGTGCACGCCCGAGTAGGCAAGGTCGCCCACGCCGGGAAGCTCGCGCAGCATCGTGCGCAAGCGCTCGCGGGTCTGGACGTAGGCCGGGTGGAGGCGCAGCGAGGTGACGCTCTTGGAGAGCAGCGAGACGGTCGGCGCGTACGAGCGACCGTTGTCGTTCAGCACCACGAGCACCCGGCGGCCAGAGTGGCCGAGGTTGTTCAACGCCTCGTACGCCATTCCCCCGGTCAGCGCACCGTCGCCGACGACCGCCACGACGCGCCGATCGCCGCCCGAGCCGATCAGCTGGCCTTCGAGTGCCCAGGCGGTCGCCAGTCCGTGCGCGTAGGAGAGCACCGTCGACGCGTGGCTGTTCTCGATCCAGTCGTGGTCCGACTCAGCGCGGCTCGGGTAGCCCGAGAGCCCGCCCCTCTGACGCAGCTTCGCGAACCCGTAGCGGCGACCGGTCAAGAGCTTGTGGATGTAGGCCTGGTGGCCCGTGTCCCACAGCACGGCGTCACGAGGCGACTCGAAGACACGGTGCAAGGCGAGCGTCAGCTCGACGACACCCAGGTTGGAGCCGAGATGGCCGCCGGTGGTCGTGACCGACTCGACGATGAAGGCGCGGATCTCCTCGGCGAGGACGGCGAGCTCTTCGGCCCCGAGCGAGCGAAGATCCGCGGGAGTCTCGATACGTGGAAGGAGTGTCATGGCAGGCTCAGCGGGGCCACTGCCCGCGGGCGGGCAACTGGTTCGCATGACCACGCTACCTGTTCTGCACGCGCGCGACGGTGCGCCGAGAGGGTGCGGTATCGATCGTCGGATCCGAACGAACGTCCGATCGAGACGCGCTCCATTACCCCTGTGCTCGAGGCGCAGCGCGATCGACGCAACCTGCCTTCGCCAGGAAGGCGGGGCGGTCCACCAGGACCCGGGTAAGCCTGCCGGCAGCGACGAGCCCCGCCCGGTCGTCGGCGTCGAGGGTAACCGACAGGGTGAAGACGAGCCGACGGCCCTCCACCTTCTCGAGCGTCGCTTCCGCCGTCACCCTCGCGCCGATCGGCACCGGCGCGAGGTGGTCGAACTGCAGGCGCGAGGCCACGCTCGTGCGCGCAGCGCCGAGCCGTCCATCGATCGCACGGCAGCTCGCTTCTTCGCACAGCGCGACGAGGCGGGGCGTCCCGAGGACGGGGACGTCTCCCGAGCGCAGGTGCTCCGCGGTGTCCGTGTCGGCCACGGTCATGTGCACTGAGGCAGACAGCCCCGCGGCGAGGTTGGCGTGCGCCGAAGCTGCCTGCGTTCGACCGTGGGCCATCGACACTACGATACCGCCCGGTGTCCGAGGCCTCTCAGAGCGCTGGCGCGTCCGCCGACGCGCCCCTGATCGAACCGTCCGTCCTCGAACGGACCCTTCGTGCCGCGTTGCGGCGCGGGGGGGACATGGCCGAAGTGTTCGCGGAGGATCGCCAGACGTCTGGGGCATCGCTCGACGACCGGAAGATCGAGGAGCTCTCCTCGGGACGCGAGCGGGGCGCAGGGATCCGGGTCGTCGTCGGCGAGACGACCGGTTTTGCCCACACCGCCGACCTGAGCGAGCAGGGGCTGCTTGCCGCTGCGGAGGCCGCTGCCGCGGTCGCGCGTGAGGGCGGTGGCGGTGTGCGCACTGTCGCTCTACCCGCACGCCGGAGCGCCTTGCGCCACGCTGAGGTGTTGCCGGCGAGCGTTCCCAAGGCACGCAAGCTCGAGCTGCTCACCCGCGCCGATGACGTCGCGCGCTCGTCGGGTGGTGCCATCTCCCAGGTCCAGGTCGGCTACGGCGACTCGCGCCGACGGATCCTCGTGGCGAGCACCGACGGGGTCCTCGCCGAGGACGACCAGGTGCGGACCCGCCTGAACGTCGTGTGCGTCGCCACCGGCGACACGGGGATGCAGACGGGGTACGAGAGCGTTGCTCGCACCGTCGGCTTCGAGCTGTTCGACACCCTTGACGTGGACGAGCTCGCGCGCACCGCGGCGCGCCGGGCGCTCTCGAAGCTCTCCGCCCGCCCGGCGCCGTCTGGCGAGGTCCCGATCGTCCTCGCAGGGGGGAGCGGTGGCATCTTGTTCCACGAGGCGTGTGGGCACGGCCTCGAGGCGGACCACATCGTGAAGGAGGCGTCGGTGTACACCGGGCGCCTCGGCGAGCAGGTCGCTAGCCCCCTCGTCACCCTTGTCGACGACGGCACGATCGGCGCCGAGTGGGGAAACTTCGCCGTCGACGACGAGGGCCGCCCCGCCGCGCGCAACGTGCTCATCGACCACGGGGTCCTCACCGACTACATGTGGGACTGGCTCCGAGCGCGCAAAGTTGGGCGGGCGTCGTCGGGGAACGGTCGCCGGCAGAGCTACCAGCACCTGCCGATGGTCCGCATGACCAACACGTTCCTTTTGGCCGGTCCCGACGATCCCGAAGAGATCGTCGCCCAGACGCCAACCGGCGTCTACGTCGCGAAGCTCGGCGGCGGCCAGGTGAACACCACGACCGGCGACTTCGTGTTCGGGACGACGGAGGCCTATCTCATCGAGGGCGGTCACATCACCGAGCCGTTGCGTGACGCCAACCTGATCGGCAATGGCCCCGAGGTCCTGCGCCGGATCGACGCGGTCGCCGGCGACTTCTCGATGACGCCGGGGACCTGTGGCAAAGACGGCCAGAGCGTCCCGGTGGGCTGCGGCCAGGCAACGATGCGCATCACCGGCGTGACCATCGGTGGCACGGCGGCGTGACCGAGCTGCTCGACCTCGCCCACGCAGTCGTCGGCCGTGCCCTTCCCGGCGAAGGGGTGGAGGTCTATGTCGCGCGCGGCAAGGACACCGAGGTGCGCGCGTACGACGGCGAGATCGAGCAGCTCGCGACTGCCAGCTCCGCGGGGGTGGGCATCCGAGTCGTCGTTCCCGCTGGTGGTGAGGGGAATCGCGTCGGGTTCGCGTGGGCCGGGTCGCTCGAGCCATCGGTGGTCGACGAAGTGCTACGGGACGCGCGTGACAATGCCGCCTTTGCGACGCCGGATCCCGACGTCGTGCTGGCCGAGCCCGACGGTGTGCCCGTGGCGGCGCTCGACTTGTGGCATCCCGGCTTTGCCGAGACGAGCACCGACCGGAAGGTGGAGCTGGCGCTCGAGCTCGAGCGAATGGTCCGGCACGCCGACCCGCGCGTCCGCCAGGTCGACTCCGCCGACTACGGCGACGCGAGCGTCGAGATGGCGATCGCGTCGACCACCGGGATCGCTGCCACCTCTCGCCGGACTTCGGCCTTCCTCTCAGTGTCCGCGATCGCGAGCGACGGGAAGGGGACACAGACCGGGAACGGCTTCAGCGTCGGCAGGGCGGCCGCCGAGCTCGATGCCGAGCGCGCGGCCGACGATGCGGTAGCCCGCGCCGTGCGACTCCTCGGCGCACGAAAGCCTCGCTCTGGGCGCATCACCGCCGTCTTCGACCCCCGCGTCGTGTCCACCATCCTCTCGATCGTCGCCGGCGCCCTGTCGGGTGACACCGTGGTGAAAGGTCGCTCGATCTTCGCGGGCCGGCTGGGCGAGGAGGTGGCCGCGCAGGCGGTGACGCTCGTGGACGACCCGACGGACGCACGGGCGTTCGGGGCGGCGCGTTTCGACGGCGAGGGACTGGCGTGCCGGCGGAACCTGCTGATCGACGCCGGGGTCTTGAAGGGGTTCGTCTACGACACGGTCTCCGCCCGCCGGGCCGGGGCGGTGTCGACGGGATCGGCGGTTCGCGGCGGGTTCGCCGGTACGCCGGGGGCTGGATGCAGAGCCGTCGTGCTCTCGCCCGGCACGCTCGACCAAGGGGCGATCCTGAGCGACGTGGGCACAGGCATCTACGTGCAGTCGGTGACGGGCGTCCATTCGGGAGTGAACCCGGTGAGCGGCGACTTCTCCGTCGGCGCAGAGGGGCTGATGGTGCGCACAGGTGAGCTCGCGGAGCCGGTGCGAGAGGCGACGGTCGCCTCGACGCTCCAGCGCATGCTCTTATCGATCCGCCACGTCGGCGCGGACATCGAGTGGCTTCCGGGCACGGCCGCGGGTCAGACGCTCGCGGTCGCCGACATGCAGCTCAGCGGGGCGTAGCGTTCGAGGCCCGAGCATCGCATCGTCTTCGCCGCCGGGCGATGCCGGGCGGCGAGCTCAGCTCGCGGCCGCACTGGCCGATGACGAGCTCGACGCGGCGCTCTTGTCGCCGCCGCCTTTTTCGGCCGACGAAGAGCCCGACTCGGCCGACGAAGAGCCCGACTCGGCCGACCCACCAGGGGAGGCCCCTGAGTCCTTGCTGCTCTTGGGCGCCGGGCGTGAGCCGTTCGAGGACGATCGGCTGTCGGTCCGGTAGAAGCCGCTGCCCTTCAGTACGATCCCGACCGAGCCGAACACCTTGCGCAAGTGGCCGCCGCAGTGGGGGCACGTCGTCAACGGGTCGTCGGAGAACGACTGGACCACCTCGACGTGCTCGCCGCAGCTCGAGCAGGCGTACTCGTACGTTGGCATCGACCGTCTCCTTGGCTCACATGGCGGTGCCCGGGGGACGACCGCTGCCCACCGTTGGCACTCTCAACCGTCGAGTGCCAATCCTAGCCGATGGCGGCGGCTGGTTCGGCCGTCGGCTTCGGGGCATCGAGGGTGCCGCCGGTCGCCCTAGACTTCCCGCCGTGGCCGACCGCAGCTTGACGCATCTAGATCCCCTCGGCGGTGCCCGCATGGTCGATGTCAGCCCCAGGGAGCCGACCCACCGACGTGCGCTCGCCCGCTGCCGAGTCTGGATGCTCCCCGAGACGACGACCAAGGTCGCCAACAACGCCATCACGAAGGGGGACGTCTTGGCGGCGGCCCGCATCGCCGGCATCCAGGCAGCCAAGCGCACTGCGGAGCTGATCCCGATGTGCCATCCGGTCCTGGTCGGTTCCGTTGCCGTCAATTTCTCGATCGGCGACGACTATGTCGAAGTCGAAGCCCAGGTGGAGACCGTCGACCGCACCGGCGTGGAAATGGAGGCACTGACGGCCTGCACCGTCGCCGCGCTGACCGTCTACGACATGTGCAAGTCGTCGGACCGCTCGATGACGATCGCCGACGTCGCCTTGTGGGAGAAGTCCGGCGGTCGCTCGGGGCCTTGGCGGCGTAGCGATCTCGGATCGGACTCGCGGTCGCGCTGACCCAGGCCGGCGCGCGGCCGGCGTGTGTCAGTGCCGGCGGCGGACTGCCCTCGCGGAGAAGTTCGGGGCGATGGTAGGGCCGTTCTCTCTGCCGTCTTCGATCTCCTCGCACGTCGGAGACGCGTGGGGCCGTGGCCCCTCGAACACCTGCACGCGTGTGCGCGCGGGAACCGGCGCTGCGCCCGGGGGAACACGATCGGGTGTGATCGACGAGATGGCAGCTGCGGACGGCACTCGGAACACGACATAGCCCGCCGGTGGGGGCGGCACGGCCAGTGGCCGGGCGGGCGGGTCCGCCGGTGTCGGGGGCGGGTCGAGGAGAGGCGCGACATCGTGGAGTGCGGGACGGTCCTTACTGCACGCGGGGCCGATGTCGGTGGTGGCGGCGTCCGTGCGCGCCATGTGGGCGAGCGGCGCAGGTGTCCACACGGGCGGCAGACCGCTTGTCGCGTCGTGCGCGCCGGGGAGCTCGAGCTCGGGCGCAGCGTCGACGGTGGCATGGCGCGCCGCCGCCCCTTTCCTGTCCTCCACGGGACCTTGCGGATCCATCTTCGGACCCGCGGCCTCCTCCAATGCGGCGACTTCGGCGCGAAGCTCGTCCGCAGCGTCGGGGAGAACCTGTCCGATTCGCGTGACGAGGGTGCGCAGGTCGCGCTGCATGGCCTCTAGCCTGTCCATCCGTTCGAAGAGCTCGTCCCAGAGCTTCGCGGTCGAAAGCGCGAGCGAGCGGACGAGCACTGACACCTCGTCGTGCTCGTCGCTTCTCTGGGAGTTCCCAGTGACCATCGCAGCCCCCTGTGCCGTCGCAACTCCCCGAACCGGGGAACGTTGTGGCCCGGCCGTCGACCGTGGGTCAGGGTGCCGTTCGATCCCGGCGACCCTGGTCGAATAGTAGTGCCGGCCGGGACTGGTCTGATGCGGGGGCGAGAGGGGATCGAGCTTCGGGTGTCTACGGGGCGTCGTGCACCGGGTGCGCTGCGCGACCAGTACTGCGTGGGGCGGCGGGCGTCCCTCCGCGACCGCCCGCCGCCGTTCTTCGACCAGCCTGTACAGGCGGCGCTGTCAAACGTAGGTCATCACTCGGCCGCGCGTCGACGCCTTCGTGCGCGAAGCCCGCTGCGCGAAGCCCGCTGCGCGAAGCCCGCTGCGTGAAGCCCGTTCTGGCACCGATACGAGGCTTGGTCCCCTGCCCGGGGGCCGCTGCACGTAGGATCGCCGCCTGGTGGTGTCGACCGTTCGCACAGTCCCTGGCGTCTCGGTACGCGGCGGTCTCGATGGGACGATCAGCGTCGCGGTCGACAAGATCGGCGATCGCAGGGTCGTGATGGCGAGAACGTCGTCGGACCGTCGGCGAGGCGCGCTGGCGCGCGAGGACGGGGAGAGCCTGGTGCGAGCCGCCGATCTCGCGCTGCACCTGCGCGTCCCGTTGTGCTTGGAGCTGAGCTCGAGCGGCGCAGATATCGCTGTCGGCCTCGACGCGCTCCACGGCTGGGGCAATGCGGCCGCGGCCATCGCACGGTGCTCGGGGGTCGTCCCCGTCGTGACCGCGGCGGTAGGTCCCGTCGTCTCGGGTCCGGCGTTGCTCCTCGGCTTGAGCGATCTCGTCGTGTTGACGCCTGACGCTGTCGCCTTCGTGTCGGGCCCCTCCATGGTCGAGGCGTTCACCGGTGTTCGCCTCGGCCCGCGCGACCTCGGGGGACCGGGCGTCCATGCCACGACCAGCGGGCTGTGCGCACTCGAAGCCGACGATGCCGTCGACGCAATGGAGATGCTCATCGGCTACCTACCTGA
The DNA here is from genome assembly GCA_021810205.1 of Actinomycetes bacterium. Classification (GTDB taxonomy): domain Bacteria; phylum Actinomycetota; class Acidimicrobiia; order Acidimicrobiales; family RAAP-2; genus JAJYVT01. The sequence continues at coordinate 5,322 of JAJZJC010000002.1, read as the reverse complement.
CCACACCGATGCCGAGCCACCGTTCGTGCCGACCGACGATCCTGTCTCGCGCCACACAGCGGGGCTGCATGACATCGTGCCGGTCCAAGAGCGAGCCTCGTACGACGTGCGTGATGTGGCGCGCAGCGTCATGGACGACGGCGAGCTGTGCGAGCTATGGGGTCGTTGGGCTCCCCAGCTCGTCACCGCCTTCGCTCGCCTCGGTGGTCACGCCGTCGGGGTGGTGGGGAACCAGCCGAAGTCGTTGGCCGGAACCCTCGACATCTCCGCGTCGCAGAAGGGCGCCCGGTTCGTCCGCCTGTGCGACGCGTTCAACCTTCCGATCATCACGCTGGTCGACACGCCGGGATTCCTGCCGGGAAAGGACCTCGAATGGCGCGGCATGATCCGCCACGGTGCAGAGCTCGCGTTCGCGTACGGCGAGGCAACGGTGCCGCGGCTGTGCGTCATCGTGCGCAAGGCGTTCGGTGGCGCCTACATCGTCATGGACTCCAAGGGACTGGGCAACGACTTGTGCTTCGCCTGGCCCCAGGCGCAGGTCGCGGTGATGGGCGCGTCAGGTGCGGTCCAGATCCTGCATCGCAGGGCGAGCGCGGATGAACGAGCGGCGCGTGAGGTCGAGTACCGCGAACGGTATCTCACTCCGTGGGAGGCCGCCGAGCGTGGGTTCGTCGACGCGGTCATCGATCCTGCCGAGACTCGGGCGAAGCTCGCCGCCGGACTGGATCTCTTGGTGACCAAACGCGAGGTGCTTCGAGGTCGCAAGCACGACGGTGGCCCCTTATAGGCTCTGTCATAGGCTTTGGCCTGCGACAACGAGCTGTGTGTGCGGCGGCCCCGAGCATCGTCACCGAACTGCAATGTCGGGCATATCTAATCCTCACCCCTCCTGGGCATGATGAGCTCTGTGAGCGCAACCACCCCTGATGCACCGCTTGTTTTCGAGTCGTGCCACAGCACGTGGATCTTCGATACCGAGCGGATGCGCTTCCGCCGGATCCTGAAGGGTCTGGATCTCGACGCCCGGCAGGCGTCGACGGCCTGGCGGCCGTACTACGGGCTCGAGCTCGATCCCGAGTCCGAGACCTTCGTCGTGCTGCTGAACGCGGAGGGTACTCGCCTGCTGCGCTCCTGGCGCCACGTCGAGCGATGCCCCCAGTGCGGGGGCGAAGCCACCGCGGAGCTCTCGATCGACGAGTTGCGCGCGGCCGCGCTGAGCTGAGCTGGGCTGCAGTCGGTAGAAGGCCGGGCGGCCAATGGCCGCCAGACGAAAGGTGCTCGAGCTGGCTGCCCCGACGTGGCATTCCCCGCCCAGCACACAGACGGCCGCCGTGAGGATCGCGGCGGCATGGGTCGGCACCGGCTCCGGGCTCGCTCGGCCACGACCCGCGCTCCTTGCGCCGGACACGGCCCGCGTCCTCGGCGGCGGTGCTGGTGCACTCGGGGCCCAGCTGTGCCGATACGTCTGACATCGACGATGCGACCATCCACCGACTCGGCCCAGTAGGCCTCGGAAGTGGTGGCTCGGCGCGCTCGGGCGACCGGCGCGTCGAGGCGCCGGGCCGTAAGCTGCGGACCGACCCAGCGAGTTCACTCACGTGCGGCCAACTGCCGCCACAGGACGCGGGAGCCACGACGGAGACTCGAGCCCCAGCGGAGGAGCCCGATCCCCGCGCTCGGACCCGCCGGGTCCCCGTCGCCCTCCGGCGGGTGTGGCCCCACGCCAAGCGAGCATGGCCGGTGGCTCGATGGTTCGTGGGGCTCGCCCTCCTCGCGGTGGCGGTCGACGTCCTCGCCGGCCACAAAGGGGAGCTCACAGGCATCGGCGCGGTGCTCGCAAAGCTCCGGTGGTGGTGGGTGCCGGTGGCGATGGCGGCCGAAGCCGCGTCGGAGCTCTCCTTCGTGCGCATGCAGGCACGGCTGCTTCGGGCCGGTGGACTGCGCGCGAAGCTGCGACCGCTCGCCGGGGTGACGCTGGCGGCGCAGGCGCTGAGCAATTCCGTGCCAGCCGGCCCCGCGGTTGCCGCGGTCTACGGGTTCCGCTGGTACCGGCGACTGGGCGCCGACGACACCCTCGCCGGTTGGGCGCTTGTCGGCACGACGGTCTTCGCGGCGTTGTCGTTGTCACTGCTGGCCGGTATCGGGCTGGTGCTGGCGGACGAGCAGGGCGCGTCGCTGGACCTCGTGCCAGCGGTCGTCGGCATCCTGGCGGTGACGGCAGCGCTCGGCGTGCTGTTCGTCTACGAACGCCCCCTCGCGCTCGTCGCCCGCCACCTCCTCGCGTTCTCCCACCGCCTCATCGGCCGGCCCCGCGGAGACCGCGAGGTGCACATCGTCGCCTTGCTCGAGCGGATCGCCGCCGTCCGGCTGCAATCGGCGCAGGCGTTCGACGTCTTGGTGTGGGCGTTCTCGAACTGGTTCTTCGACTGCGCATGCTTCGCGATCGCGTTCCTGGCGATCGGGAGCAACGTACCCTGGAAAGGCTTGCTCCTCGCGTACGGCGCAGGGCAGCTCGCGGCGAACCTGCCGATCACCCCAGGCGGCCTCGGGGCGGTCGAGGGCAGCATCACGATCGCCCTGTCGTACTTCGGTGGTGGCACGACCGCCGATATCGCGGCCGTCCTCGTCTACCGTCTGATCAGCTTCTGGCTCGTGCTCGGCGTCGGGTGGTCGTCGTGGGGTGGGCTGGCGCTCGGGGTGCGACGCGGGCGATGGCCGCGCAGCGCCCTGTCCGCGCCCGTCGAGCCGCAGGTCATCGCCGTCGAGACGGGCGCGGCCCTCGACCCGCCCTTGCCCCTGATGTCTCCTCCGATGCAGTCGGCCCCGAGGCCTGCTAGCAACGCAGGGGACGAAGGAGAGCGGCTCGCGCGATGAGACGGCGATGACCAGGCGAGGGACAGCGTGGAATGCCGGCACCGCATGCCGAGCGACGGTCGTGACCGGGGCAGCACGGCGCGGCGCGCGTCTCGGTGCGTGTGTGGTCGCAGTCGCGGTCGCGGCGGGGACGCTGGCGGGATGCGCGCCGGTACGCAGCGATCTCGGCACTGCCGACAGCAACTGCTTCGTGGACGTCGCGTCCGCGTTGCACGCGGTGCGCCACGAGGGCCGGCTCCACGGTGTCCGTCTGGTCGCTGTGGCCTCCCTCCGCCCGCACTCGGCCCTCCTGTACCGAACCGCGCGCGCTGCGTCCCACCACCCCTCGGAGGTCTGCCTGGTCGACTTCGAAGGAAGGTTCAGGGCCGCCCGTGTGATGGATGCGGCAGGCGATCGGTCAGGGCGCTACGCAGTCGTCGAGTTCGGCTATCCCGGAAGGCGACTGCTCGGCACGTTCCTCCTGCAGACGCCACCGTTCTCCTTCGGACATCCGCGCGCCTGACAGGCGCCGACCCCGCCGCGCGCCGGATCGGCCGACCCGGCGCGCGGCCGTGGGTCAGTCGCTGGGCGAGGAGGAGCCGCCGTCGGGGTCGTCGTCGGGCCGCGCGGCGTCTCCGAACGTGCGCGAGCGCCCCGGTGCGTCGGGCACGCGGGCGCGGTGGCGATCGCGGCGTTCCGCCCGCTCGAGCTCGCGCTCGACGTCGGCCCAAGTGAGCGGGTTCGGGTCGCCACCCTCCTCGGCAACGCGCTCGGAGCGGACCACGATCACGAACGCGACGCCCCACAGGACGAAGATCGTGCCGAGCTTCGCCACGAACCCCGACAGCTCCTGGTCCGCGAGAGGGGACAGAAAGAGGACCCGGCCGTGCGCGTAGACGGCATAGAGAGGGTGGCGGGCGAAGATCCAGACGATCGAGAGGAAGCTCGGCAGGATCGACTGGACGACGAGGTAGCCAGCCGTGGCGAGGGCGGACATCGAGCCCGTTCCGGGAACGGGGTGCAGGACAGGCAGCCACAGGACGCACCCTGCGAGGAGCAGGAGGCCGTCGAGGCCGCCGCGGGCGTACGCGGACGATGCCTGCGCGCTGACCACGGGGGCAGTGAGCGTGCCGACGGAGACCGCCGTCACGATGGCGGCAGCGGGCACCGGACGGCTGCAGACGCGCGCGACCGCGTCGAGGAGGGACGGGCGGGTCATCGCGGCGACGAGACCGACCGGCAGACCAGTGAAGAGCAGCGGCGGCACGGCGAGCAACAGGAGCAGCCGTTGGACCACGAGCGCGACGAGCAGCGAGTGCGCGGCAAGGTTCGCGAGCGGCCAGGTGAGCGACACGAGGAGCACGCCCATCGCCCCGAGGAACGACCAGGCCTGTCGCTTGGACACCGCGAAGCGCGGCACACGGATGAGGACTGCGTACACGGCCACGACGCCGAGCAGGCCGACCCACGCTGCGAGGTGCAGGGAGTAGGCGGGAAGGTGCACGGAGGCTCCGCTCAGATGCCCGCGCGGGCCCTACGCTTGCCGCCATGGCGACCCTCGACCGACTGGAGCGCCTCACCGACCTCGTGCTGCTGCTGCTGCACAGCACGGCGCCGCGGACCCTCGACGAGATCGCCCGCGTGGTGCCGGGCTACCCGTCCTCTCCGACTGCGCGTCGCCAGGCGTTCGAGCGCGACAAGCGGATCCTTCGGGACGAGGGCATCCCGGTCGTGACCGAGCCGATCGAGGGTCCCGATCAGTACGGGTACCGGATCGATCCCGACGCCTTCTACCTTCCCCACCTCGACCTCGAGCCGGACGAGCAGGCCGCCCTGCACCTCGCCGTCGCCGGCGTTCACTTCGGCGATCCTAGTGGCCGGGACGCGCTCGCCAAGCTGGGTGCGACCGGCGCGGCGGAGACCCGCCCGGTCGCCGCGCTCGCGCCGCCACCCGCGCTCGCCACGCTGTTCGACGCGGTGCGGACGCGCCGTGAGGTCCGCTTCGACTACCACGGCGAGCCACGCACGGTGGCGCCCGTGACGCTGCGCTTTCACGGCGGTCGTTGGTACCTCATGGGATGGGACAAGACACGAGCTGCTGCGCGCACCTTCCGCGTCGACCGGATCGGCGGCTCACCCCGCGTCGGGGCGCCGGACAGCGGTGCGCCACCGGCGCCGCTCGACCCCGAGGTGTTCGAGGCGCCGCTCGAGCCCTATCGGGAAGCCGGCGAGGGCGACGACGACTTCGTCCTCGTCCATGTCGATGCCGTGGAGGCGCCGCGTGTGATCACAGAGGTCGGTGAACGCGCGGTCATCGAGCGCGAGCGGGACGGCGGAGTCCTGCTGCGCCTGGGCATGACGAGCATTGGCGTGCTGCGGTCCTGGGTGCTCGGGATGCTCGACCACGCAGAGATCGTGGGGCCGCCGGCCGCGCGGGCAGACGTGGTGCGGTGGCTGCAAGCGACGGCA
>JAJZJC010000163.1 GCA_021810205.1 Actinomycetes bacterium | reverse complement strand
GTGACTGTCATTTGCCAGCCCCAAGGGACCACCCTCGTTGCCAGCAACATGGGACCATCTCGCGTCCACACCAGCCGGCTGACGTGATGATCCCGGCGGCGGGCTGGTGGTGTCAAACCCGATGCCGGGGGGCTCAGGGTTGGCCGGTGTCGAGCAGGTCGGCGATCTGGCCAGCCAGGCGCTCAGCGGCGCTATGTCTGAGGCCGAAGGCCACGATGACCGAGCGCTCGCCTCGGCGTAGGCGGATCATCCACGCCCGCTCGGGCGGTCGGCCCCGGGAGGTAGCCGAGCCCATGTCGACTTCGACAAGGACTGGCGCAGCGGCTTCGCACTGACTAGCCCGATGGGCACGGACCCGGCAGGCTGGAGAGCAGAACTTTGCCGGACGTCCCATGGACGCCTGGAAAAGTTCCTGTGTGCATCCCGGTGCCGCACAGACCGTCGTCCCCGTCGTATCGTTACGTAACGAAAGGCTCGGGTGCGACCTCATCGCGCCACCAAAGGGTCGAGTCGTGGCTGGTCCACCGTGTTCGGGCCGAGAGTCGGCTTCTCGTTTCGGCGGTAGGACTCGCCTTCGATCACAAGCTCCCACGCGGCGCTCTTCATCCGGTCGAGCGCGCTCTGTGCGAGCAGTGGGTCTGCCATCACCGCCAGCCACTCAACGGTGTCTCGATTGGAACTGATCACCGTCGCTGCGCGGCGGTGGCGCTCGACCACAAGCTCGTAGAAGTCCGCCGTCTCTTGCATGGCGAGCGTGCTGAGCGCGAAGTCATCGAGGATCAACAAGTCCACGCCGATGAGCTTTCGCATCTCTTGGTCGTGGCTGGCGTCGAGACGCGCGGCTTTCAGGCGCTTGTGCATCTTCTCTGCGCGTTCGAAGTGGACGCTGATGCGTCGGCGACACGCGATGTGCCCGAGTGCGGTTGCCATGAACGTCTTGCCGACGCCGACTGGCCCCAAGATGAAGGCGTTGCGGGCCTGGTCGACGAAGCGCATCGAGATGAGCTCAGCCCACACCTCATGGTCGTAGGTGACCTTGGCGTCGTCGTCCCAGGCTTCCAAGACCATATGGGGGTCGAGATGGGCGGCGCGCGCCCGGCGCCCGGCCGAGTCCGCGTCTCTGCGGATCGCCTCGTCGCTCAAGAGCTGCTCTAAGAATGCGACGTGGCCGAGGCCGTGGGTTTTTGCGAGCGCGAGACGCTCGGGCAAGGTGTCGAGCAGCCGACCGAGCTTCAGCTTGCGCATGAGCGCCTTGAGCTCGGGAGAGACGCTGGGGGCCGGCGCGCTCATCGGCCCTGCGCCTCGTTCGACGAGAACTCGGACGCATCGCGCTCGAAGCGCCCCTGGACGACGACACCGCCACCGGGGGCCCCGCCGTTGCTGTCGGGTGCTTTGTCCTCTCGGGCACGTTCCAACATGCGGCTGACGAGGTTGACGTCGAGGGCTTCTGCCTCGAGCGCGCGCTGGCAGGCCTGGTCGAGGCGGAGCGAGCCCCACTTCACACCGAGCCCGACGAGCCGGTAGACCTGGCGCATCTTGGTCCACGGCAGCGGGGTGTCCAAGATGGCCGCCGCGTACTTGGCGACCGAGGGGCCGTGGGCAGCTGCGAGCCGGGTCAACGACGCGACGTCGCGCGTCGCGTAGATGGATTTGCCCGGCGGGAAGTCGGCGGGGTCCGTTGAGCGCTCGCCCGGGCCGACACGGGGATGCACCTTCACGAGCTCGCCGCGTAGGTAGAACTTCACCGCAGTCGAGTCACGCCTGACCCGAAGGGTCTGTCCGACCAGGGTGTAGCTCGCCGAGTACAAGGACTTGGCCACCTGGCAGTGGCAGTCACGGTGGAGCTTCGCCTCCGACCACACCGGCGTGTCGAACGGGGTGCCCGGGAGCGGCCCCAACAGCCCGAGCTCTTCGGCTCTGAACAACTCGGCGGGGCGCAGCTGGGTGGTGCCGTGGATCCGCATGCCTGCCGTCGTCGCACACCAGGTCTCTGCACGCATCCTGCAGTCGGCGAGGTCGAAGAAGGTCTCACCGGCGAAGAAGTTGCGCTGGACGTATTGCACGACGCGCTCGACGCGAGGTTTGTCGGTCGGGGTCCGGACCCGGGCCGCGTCGATCAGAAAGCCCCGGTCTTGTGCGTACTCGATAAACACATCATTGAAGCGAGGCGCGGTGTTCTCGGCCTTGATGACGATCGAGGCCATGTTATCGGGGATGACGACCGGGAAAACCCCGCCGAAGAACCCCCACGCCGCTTCGAAGCCGCGGATCACCTCTTCGGTTGTCTGGGCGAACGTCGGCCACACGAACTGGTGGCGGCTGAAGCAGGCGGTGAACACGAGCGCCTGGCACACTCGGTTCTTGTCGCCGTCAGGCACGAGCCCGAGCCGTCCGAAGTCGACTTGCAGTTCGGATCCCGGCGGTGGGTCATCGACGCGCACCGTGAGGGTCCTGCGTCCCGCGCCGCATCGCTCGACCGCGAAGCGCGCCAAGGTGCGGTGCGGGACGGTGACGCCCTTTCTCTCCAAGAAGATGCCGATCTTCACGACGGTGAGGCCGTCTTTCACCCACGCCGTGATCTCTTCTTCGTGGGCGCCGAGCGACCTCCACGCTTCGCCGTGGCCGTCGGTGCGGTGCGGGCGGACCGCCTCGGTGAGCCGGCCGATCAACTCGTCGGTGAGCTGTCCCTCGCCGCCGCTGCGATCGAGGTCGAGCGCGATCGCAGCAGCGATGTAGCGCCGTGCCGTCTTTCGGTCGACACCGATTGCCCGAGCGATGGTGCGCTCGCCTTCACCATGCAGCCAGCGTCTGAGCGCCTCTCGTATCTGAACCACCGTGACCTCCCTGAACGCCATGGGGCCCTCCTCCGCGTCGGCTTCGGGGGCCCAGTCGAATGTCTCTTCGGCCGGCGTTGGTGGATGGTCAGGGTGGTCCCATAACTGGCAACGAGGGTGGTCCCATGCCGCTGGCAAAACCGGCGGCTACGTGGTCCCATGGGGCTGGCAAGTGACATCCCACAGCCGGGGATGAGCGGTCGTCGCGCGC
>JAJZJC010000162.1 GCA_021810205.1 Actinomycetes bacterium | reverse complement strand
CCCCCACGCCAGGCTGGGGCCCGCCGGGCGTCGAGCCCGGCCGGTCAGGACCAGGACGGACATCGGGTCGAAGCTTCCCCCGGCGATGGCCGCCAGGTCGGAGACGGTCACGACCTCGTCCGGCTCCCCCAGGCGCGACGCGACCGCGGCGGCCGCCTCGCATCCGGTCGGCTCGCCGGCGGCGATCAGCGCCGCTGCCACGACCTGGGGCGGGCTGTCGGGGGAGGTGAGGACGGCGACCGAGGGCTGCGACGACGATCGCACCGCGCGCACGGCGTCGCCGAGCAGACGGCCGTGCGCGGAGACGACGGCCGCGTCGTCCCAGCTGAGACCCAGCCGGGCGAACGCGAGGGAGACCGCGCTGGGCGCCGGGTGCACCCGAAGCAGCGCGCTGCCCACCCGCGCGGCCAACGTCCTGACGATGCCGAAGAAGCCTGGGTCGCCCGAGGCCAGGACGCAGACCGCCCGGCCGTCTCGCGACGCGTCCGCCACGCGGCCAAAGAGCGGGTCCAAGGGGCCCGCGAGGACCACGGTTTCGGCGCCGGGAGAGCGCAGCGACGCCGTCGAGGAGAGCTGGCGGGGCGAGCCGACGACGACGTCGGCGCCGGCCAGGGCGTCGAGGGCATCGGGACCGTAGACGTGGCCGCCGTGGAGGCCGACCACGGCGATCGGTGCCCCGCCGTGATGGGGCGCCGGGATCCCCGCGGCCGTCATCGGCTCATCGGGCACCACGGCCGGTGCTGGCGGGCACGGCGAGCGGGGACCGGGCTGCTGCCGACACGAACGCCTCGGCGATGCTCGGGTAGGCCGCGAGGTGCAGGTGCAGGTAGGAGGCGAGCAGGTGTGGGGACGCGAACCCGCCGGTCGTCACGCCGTGCCGGCCGGCCAGCACCAGTGCGTCGCCGTCTGGATCGGTGGCCGAGTAGTGGAATTCGTGACCCCGCAGCTGCGTCCCTGCCGGTCCGAGTGGGGACGAACGGGTCGTCGTTGCCGACCGGTAGCCGAGGACGCGCCCGCCGCCCATGGTCGCGTCGGCGTCCACCACCCCGGCCATGGTGGCCCCGTCGAGGCTGCGGGTCAGCCACAAAAGCCCTCCGCACTCGGCCCAGATCACCCCACCGCGGCGATGGTGGGCGGCCACGGCGCGCAGCATCGGCTCGTTCGAAGCCAGGACCTCGGCGTAGAGCTCGGGGAAGCCGCCGCCGGCGAGCACGGCGGACGTCCCCGCCGGCAGCCCAGGGTCGATGCAGGGATCGAAGGTGACCACCTCCGCCCCGGCGGCACCGAGCGCCTCGAGGTTGTCGGGGTACGAGAAGCTGAAGGCGGGGCCCGAGGCGACCGCCAGGCGGGGCATGGCATCGTCGACGACGACCCGACGGGGTCGGGGCGGCGTCGTGGCGGGCAGCGGCGGCGCGCTGCGAGCCAGGCGGACCAACGACTCGAGGTCGCAGCTCGACGCGATGGCTGCGGCCAGGCGATCGAGCGCCTCGCGGACGCCGTGGGGATCCTCGACGACCGGTTGCAGCCCGAGGTGACGGCTGCGCCACCGCATGGCGTCGTCACGTCTGAGCGCCCCGTACACCGCGACACCGGCGTCGGCGAGCGCGGCGCGCAGCATCGCCTCGTGGTTGTCGCTGCCCACCAGGTTCAAGATCACCCCGGCGACGCGCACCGCCGGATCCCAGGTGCGATAGCCGTGGACGAGGGCGGCGACCGACTGGCTCAACGACGCCGTGTCGACGACCAGGACCACCGGGGCGTCGAGGCACTTGGCCACCTCCGCCGTCGACGCCGGGGTGCCGTCCGCGGCGCCGTCGAACAGGCCCATCACGCCTTCGACCACCAGGACATCGGCGCCCGCTGCGGCCCTGGCTGCCAGGGGGCCCATCAGCTCCATGCCGCACATCCACGGGTCGAGGTTGCGCGCCGGCCGGCCGGTCGCGACCGAGTGATAGCCCGGGTCGATGAAGTCCGGCCCCACCTTGGCCGACGCCACCTGCCATCCTTGCTGGCGGAACGCCGCCATCAATCCGGTGGCGACCGTGGTCTTGCCCGCTCCCGAGCGAGTGCCCGCCACGACCAGGCGCGGGCCGAGGGCCGTCAATACTCGATCCCCTTGCGGGCGCGGATGTCCTGGTCGAACGCGTGCTTCACCTTGACCATCTCGGTGACCGTGTCGGCCAGTGCCACGACCTCGGGTGGGGCGTGACGCCCGGTGACGATCACGTTCGTCCGCTGCGGCCGCGAGGCGAGGACCGCCACCACGTCGGCGACCGGCACCCAGCCGTACTTCACGATGTAGGTCATCTCGTCGAGGATCACCAGGTCGTAGTTGCCCGAGGAGACCATGTCGCCCGCGACCTGCCATGCGTGGCGGCCCCTCGCCTCGGTCGCGTCGAGGTCCTCGGACTCCCAGGTGAACCCGTCCCCCAGCGTGTGCCAGTCGATCCCGAGGTGGGCAGCCAGCTTGCGCTCGCCGACCTGCCACTTGTCGCTCTTGACGAACTGGACGACCCCCACCGTCCACCCTCGGGCCCAGGCCCGCCCCATCACCCCGAAGGCGGCCGAGCTCTTGCCCTTGCCGGGACCGGTGTTGACCAGGAGGCGCGACGGCTGGGGCACCGGCACGAGACTAGCGGACTCACCTGGAATTCTCGATGGTGGCCGACGCCGATCGATGGTGGCCGACGCCGATCCACGCGCCACGGGCCACGCGCCACGCGCCACGGGCTCCGTGCGTCGGATCTTCGTCCACCGTGCGCGCCGCCGTAGGCTCCTCCAGCCCGGGCTCGGGACTCGCGGACGCCAGCGAGGTCAAGTTTCTGTCCTCAATGCGCAGTCCGTCGCCGACGTGGCCATGGAATAACGGCAGGAACTTGACCGCTGGGCACGATGCTGGTCAAATTTCTGCGGACCAGGAGGAGGGCGATGCCCAACACGTGGCCAGAAGTGGTGCGCAGCGGAGACGCCGACCCGGCCGTCCTCAGCCGCGCCGTCGGACGCGGCACCTTGCGGCGGCTCGCCCGCGGCATCTACACCGGGGCTGCCGACGAC
>JAJZJC010000161.1 GCA_021810205.1 Actinomycetes bacterium | reverse complement strand
CGAACAGTCGTGGCGCCTGGGGTCGTGGCGCCTGGGGTCGTGGCGCCTGGGGTCGTGGCGCCTGGGGTCGTGGCGCCGCTGCTCGGCCCGGGCTCGCTCACTGCGGCTGGGGGAGGACGATCACCTTCCCCACGGCGCCATGCTCGACGGCATCTTGGGCCGCCGCGGTCTCCTCCAAGGAGAACCGGTGCAGCGGCAGGGGGGTGAGCGCCCCGTCGGCGAGCGCCCGCTCCACCCACCCCACGGCACCTTCGAGCTGCTCGGAGGGTACGCCGTAGAGGAGGACGAAGCGCAACGCGACATTGGCCCCCATCAGCTTGCGCGTGGGCAGCGTCGGGTCCTTCGCTTCGCTGGCGTAGGTCACGATCTCGGTTCCCGGCCGGCTCACCGACAGGTCCAGCTCCAGGTTCGCCCCGAGCGCCACCTCCACGACGCGGTCGACCGCCGGGGCGAAGCGGCGAATCTCCTCGGCGGCCGAGTCGCTCTTGTAGTCGACCACCAGATCGGCGCCGGCATTCCGAGCGAGCTGCCGCTTCTCCTCGGAGCTCGCGGTCGCCACCACCCTCGCCCCTGCGTGTTTGGCGAGCTCGATCGCGTAGTGGCCGACAGCACCCGCACCGCCGGCTACCAGCACGGTGGTTCCCCCGAGCGCGCCGGGATCGCCCCCGAGGCAGTGTGCCGCGGTGACAGCAGGGACACCGAGCGACGCGCCGAGCTCGTCGGGCACGCCCTCGGGGAGCGGGCGCGTCCTGTCGGCCGGAAGGACGGCAAGCTCGGCCGCCGTGCCCCACCGGTTGCCGAACGCGGCGAGGAACGTCCACACGCGTTCGCCGACCCGGCGGTCGCTCACTCCCTCACCGACGGCGTCGATCACGCCGGCGCCATCGTGGTGGGGGACCTGGAAGCCATCGGGTGTCCCGCCCGTCGCCCCCGATCGGGTCTTCCAGTCGGTGGGGTTCACCCCCGAGCAGGCGATCCGCACCCGGACCTCGCCGGGACCGGGGTCCGGCGTCGGCACCTCCTCGACGGAGATCACGTCGCTGCCGCCGGTGTGCCGGTATATGGCTGCTCGCATCTCGTCCTCCTTTGCGCTGCAGGTGAGCGAGCCCACCGCTGCGGTGAGCTCATCCCTGCAGGTCGCTCGCGTGCACCATGATGCCCGAGCCAGCTCGAGTGCAGGCCCCCGCGACAGGTTGAGACGCCGGGGTTCGGGGTACACAAGCCGCCGTCCCGGCAATGGCCCGAGCCACCGCAGCGACCCGGACCTCTTGCCCGGAGCGAAAGCGAGGTCCAGCCTGTGACGGCCATACTCGGCATCAACTGCTTCAGTCACGACACCGCCGCGTGCCTCCTCGTCGACGGGGAGGTGGTCGCGATGGCAGAGCAGGAGCGCTTCGACCGGACGTGCCACAGTCGCGCCTTCCCCGACGACGCCATCCGTTTCTGCCTCGGACAAGCCGCCCTTTCGATCGACGACGTCGACGTCGTGGCACTCGCCCAGCGACCGTGGCTCGACCTCGGGCGCGGGGTGCGCGACGCGCTCCGCCGCGGCGCGCCCAAGCGGCTTGCCGCGCAGCTCTTCACCGACGCCCGGCTGCTCGCCCGAGAGACCTCGTTCCGGCGTCGCTGGCACTACGGGGGAAACATCCGTCACGTCGGCCACCATGACGCCCACGCCGCCTCGGCGTTCTACGCCAGCCCGTTCGAGTCGGCGGCGGTGCTGAGCATCGACCGCGGCGGCGACTACCTGTCGACGACCCTACGCGTGGGGACCGGCGAGCGCCTGCGCACCCTGGCGAGCATCGCCAACCCGCAGTCGGTGGGCGAGGTGTACAGCGCGCTCACCTGGTTCCTCGGGTTCCAGACCAACGCGGACGAGGGCAAGGTGATGGGACTCGCCCCCTACGGCACGGACCGGCTCGTGCCCGAGCTGCGTGACATGCTCCGCCTCCACGACGACGGCGGCTTCGAGGTCGACTTCTCGTGGTTCGGCTACCAGCGCGACGCCAGACCGGTGTCGCGCCGCTTCGTGGACCGCTACGGCGCGCGGCGCCATCCCGAGTCCGAGATCACCGACCGGGACAAGGACCTCGCGTTCGCCGTCCAGGCGGTCACCGAGGAGGCCGGCGTCCACATCGCCAGGTGGCTGCACCGGCGCTGCCCCCTCCCCCGGCTGTGCCTCGCCGGCGGCGTGGCCCTGAACTCGGTGATGAACCACCGCATCCTCGTGACAGGGGGGTTCGACGAGCTCTTCGTCCAGCCGGTGTCCTCGGACGCCGGCAACGCGCTCGGCGCCGCGCTGTGGGTCGAGCACCAGGTCCTCGGCCACCCGCGCCGCTGGCAGATGGACCACGCCTATCTGGGCCCGCCGGCCGACGAGCGAGCCATCTCCGCCGTGATCGCCGACGCAGGGCACGGGCGCGGGCTGTGGGGCAACGAGGTCAGCGTCCGCCGCAGCGCCGACCCGGCCGTGGACGCGGCCCGCCTGATCGCTGACGGCAAGGTGGTCGGCTGGTACCAAGGGCGAGCCGAGGTCGGTCCGCGGGCCCTCGGTGCCCGGTCGATCCTCGCCGACCCGCGCCGTGCCGAGATGCGGGACGTGGTGAACGACCGGGTGAAGCACCGGGAGTGGTTCCGTCCCTTCGCGCCGAGCGTGCTCGACGACCGAGGGGACGAGTACTTCGTCGACTACCGAACGAGCCCCTTCATGCTCCTCGTCGAAGAGGTCCGGGCCGACAAGGCGGCGACGATCCCGGCCGTCACCCACGTCGACGGCACCGGCCGGGTACAGAGCGTGACACCGGCCACCAACCCGCTCTTCCACCGCCTCGTCACCGAGCTCGACCACCTGACGGGGGTGCCCGTCGTCCTCAACACGAGCTTCAACGTCCGTGGAGAGCCCATCGTGAACCGCCCGGAGGAGGCCCTCGCCGACTTCGCGCACACCGCCATGGACACCTTGGTGATGGGCGACTACGTCGTCGAGAAGGTGTCGAGCCCCGCGCGCGGGCACGGGCCCGGCGACCGGGCGCGCCCGGCACGACCCCGCGGGGCTGCCACGACGCCG
>JAJZJC010000051.1 GCA_021810205.1 Actinomycetes bacterium | reverse complement strand
CCCTACCGCACGGACCGCATCACCGGCAGCTTCGTGCTCGTCGACGAGGCGACGAACGCCACGCTCGCGGCGGGGATGGTCGGCGAGCCCCACCTGGCCGCCGGCGTGGTGGGCTGACGGGCGCCGTGCACCGGCACTATCCGGTGAGCCTGGTCGTCACGGGCCAGCCATGCCTCGTCGTGGGCGGTGGCACGGTGGCCGGACACAAGGCAGATGGGCTCGTGCGCGCCGGTGCCCGCGTGACCATCCTCGCTCCGTCGGTCGACCGGGAAGTCGATCGTCTCGCGATCGAGCGCCGCATTGCCGTCGAACGCCGTGAGTACCGCGTGGGGGACGCCGCGGGCTACCGCCTGGTCATCACGGCTACCGGACTTCCCGCCGTCGACTCGCAGGTCGCAGCCGACGCTGAGGCGAACGGCGTATGGGTGAACAGCGCCGACGACCCCGCCCACTGCACGTTCACCCTCCCTGCCATCCACTGGGACGGCAAGGTGAGCATGGCCGTCTCGACCGGAGGTGCAAGTCCTGCTCTCGCCTCATGGCTGCGCGACCTGGCGGCCGGTGCCTGTGGCCGGGGCCTCGACGATCTCGCCACGCTGCTCGACGACGCGCGACAAGAGGTCAAGTCGTCGGGCCGGCCCACCTCCGCCGTCGACTGGCGATCCCTGCTCGACGGACCGCTCCCCGACCTCGTGCGTCGCGGTCGCCTGAAAGCCGCCCGCGACCTCATCGACGACGCCACCGACTAGGTGCCGGCGGGCTGCACGCTGCGCCCGCCTGTCGGTCGCAGACGCCGCGGCGGTAGCGTGACTGGTCGGATGTCCACCACTGCCCCCACGCGGCGGCGCGCCGTCCTCGTCGACCGCCGTCTCGCCGCCAGAGCTTCGGTGACGCGCCGCTACCTCGTCACCGCGGTCGTCGTCGGGCTGGGCGCCACGGTGTGCGTCGTGGCACAGGCGGTCCTGCTCGCCACGATCGTGTCAGCGGCGATGCTCCACGGGGCGTCGCTCGGCTCGCTCGTCCCGAAGCTCGCCGGGCTCGGCGCCGCCTTCGTCGCACGGGGCCTCTGCACCTGGATCGGCGAAGCGGCGGCACAGCGCACCGGCGCTGCGGTCACCTCGACGCTCCGACGCCAGTTGCTGCGCCACGCGCTCGCGCTCGGCCCCACCTGGCTCGGAGGCGAGCGCGCCGGCGAGCTGTCGCTCGTAGCCACCCGGGGCACCAGCGCCCTGGACACCTACTTCGGCCGCTTCCTGCCCCAGGCGGTCCTCGCCGCGCTCGCCCCGGTCGGCATCCTCATCTGGGTTGCGTGGGAGGACTGGCCCTCGTTCCTCATCCTGCTCGGGATCGTCGCCCTCGTCCCGGTCGCGATGGCGCACTTCGGGCGCGAGTCCGCGGCGCGCACTCGCCAGCAGTGGCGCCGGCTCTCGTCGCTCTCGGCCCGCTTCTTGGAGCTGCTGGCTGGGCTTCCCACGTTGCGCGCGTTCGGCCGCGAGACGCACGGACGTCGAGAGGTCGCCGAGGCGACCGAAGGACTGCGCCAGACGACGATGGGGACGCTGCGTGTGGCGTTCCTCTCCGCCCTGGCGCTCGAGTTCCTCGCCGGGATCGGAACGGGGCTCGTCGCGATGGTCCTCGGCTTACGACTCCTCAACGGCACGATCTCGCTCTACAGCGCGCTCGCAGTCCTGCTCGTCTCCCCCGAGGTGTTCCTTCCCCTACGCCGCGCGGGGGCGGAGTTCCACGCGAGCACCGAGGGCCAGGCCGCGGCAGAGCGCATACTCGGGGTGCTCGACCTCGAGACCGGCCCGACCCACGAGACCGGCCCGACCCACGAGACCGGCCCGACCCACGAGACCGGCCCGACCCACGAGACCGGCCCAGTGGGCGCGGCGAAGCCGGCGCGGGCGGCGGAGCCCGCGCGGGCGATGGGGCCGGTCACTGCGACGGGAACGGGCAGCGACGCTCACCCGCTCGGTGGCGATCCCGGGTCGATCGGCTTCGAGCACGTGCGCGTGACCTTCCCCGAGAGGACGACGCCGGCGCTCGTCGACCTCGACTTCGATGTCGCCTCCGGCGAGCACGTGGCACTCGTGGGCCCATCAGGTGCCGGCAAGTCGACCGTGATCGCGTTGTGCCTCGGGTTCGTCGCGCCTGACACCGGCCGGGTGCTCGTCGACGGCGTGGCACTGTCGTCGGTCGATCCTCGGGCGTGGCGGCGTCGCGTGGCCTGGGTGCCACAACGCCCGCACCTCATCCACGGCTCCCTCGCCGAGAACCTGCGGCTGGGCGACCCCGACGCGTCCGAGGCGCGCCTCGAAGAGCTGATGGCGCTCGTCGGGCTTGGGCCCATGATCGCGGGTCTGCCCCGTCGGCTCGACACCCTCGTCGGCGAAGGGGGGCTCACGGTGAGCGCCGGCGAGCGCCAACGTCTCGCGATCGCGCGCGCCGTGCTGCGAGACGCTCCCGTCGTCCTTCTCGACGAGCCAGTCGCGCACCTCGACACGGCGAGCGAGGGTCAGCTGCGCGACGCGCTCGCGCCCTGGCTCGACACCCGTACCGTCCTCGTCGCCGCGCACCGTCCCGAGTTGGTCGGCCGCATCGACCGCGTGGTCACGCTCGAGCCGCCAGCTGGCCCGGCAGACACGGCGACAGCACCGGTTCCGGACGAGCTCGGAGCGCGCACGGCATGACGTCACGCGCCGCGGCGTCGCCCATCGAGATCGTGCGCCAGCTCATCCGACTGGCCGCGCCTCCATGGGGGAAGATGCTGCTCGCCGTGGGGCTCGGGGTCGCAGGTGCCATGTCAACGGTCGGTATCCTCGCGGGGTCGGGGTACGTCGTGGATCGTGCAGCTTTCCGGCCCGGCCTCGGCGCCATCGCCGGACTTCTCGCAGCGGTGGAAGTCCTCGCGTTCCTGCGCGGCCCGCTTCGCTACGGCGAGCGCCTCGTCTCCCACGACGCCGCCTTCCGCTCGCTCGCGCACTGGCGCGTGTGGCTGTACGACCACCTCGAGCCACTGGCGCCGGCGGGGCTGCGGGGATGGCGAAGCGGCGACCTGCTCTCCCGGGTGACCGACGACGTCGACACGCTGCAGGACCTCTTCTTGCGCTGCCTCCTTCCCGTGGTAGTCACCGTCGCCGCCGGGTGCCTCGCCGTCGTCCTCGTCGGAGTGATCCTGCCGGTCGCCGCCGCGGTGCTCGCGACGGCCCTTCTCATCGCCGTGATCACCACGCCGGTCGTCTCGGCCGTCGCCGGCACCGCGCACGGGCGCGAGGCGCAGCTCCGAGGCGAGCTCTCCGCCGAGGTCGTCGACCTGCTGCGCGCGGCGCCGGAGCTGCTCGCCTTCGGCCAGGAAGATGCGGCGCTCGCGCGTATCGAGGCCGCGGACCGCGAGCTCACCCGTCTCGCGCGTCGCCGGGCGGTCGCGGGGGGCGCGGCAGGCGCCATCGTCACCGTGTGCGTGGGCGCGGCCGCCGTGGGCATCCTCGCGGTCGGGATTCCCGCCGTCGGTTCCCATCAGATGGGCGCGGTCATGTTGGGTGTGCTCGTCCTGGCAGCGGTGGGCGCGTTCGAGACGGTGCCCGCGCTGGCGGCTGCCGCAGTGCGCGCCACCGACGTGGTCGCGGCGGGCCGCCGGCTCCTCGCGATCGCCGAGGTGCCCGTGGCGGTCACCGATCCCGAACAGCCGGCGTCGCTGCACGACGGCACGCCTGCGGTGCACGTGCACGACGGGCGGCTCCGCTACGGCGACGACCTCCCTTGGGCTCTCGACGGGCTGGATCTCGACGTCACACCCGGTGAGCACGTCGGGGTGGTGGGATCGAGCGGCGCGGGCAAGACGAGCCTCGTCCACGCGTTGCTGCGGTTCTGGCCGCTGCAGGCGGGCAGCGCGACGCTCGGCGGAGAGGAGATCGCACGCCTGCGTCAAGCAGACGTGCGCCGGGCGGTCAGCCTCGTCGACCAGGACGCGCACGTCTTCGGCGGGACGATCCGTCACAACGTGGCGCTCGCGCGCCCCGACGCCTCAGAGGTGGAGGTCCACGACGCGTTGCGCCGCGCACACCTCGACGACTGGGTCACCTCTCTTCCTCTCGGCCTCGACACCCCCGTCGGCGAGCAAGGAGCCCAGATATCGGGTGGACAGCGACGCCGGATCGCGCTCGCCCGAGCGCTGCTCGCAGGTGGCCGCGTCCTCGTCCTCGACGAGCCGACGGCCGGCCTCGAGCGCGACGCAGGGGCGCGCCTCGTCGCCGACGTCCTCGACGCCGCGCGCGAGGCCGGGACGAGCGTGCTGCTCGTCACCCACCGCGCCCAAGACCTCAGTGGCGTCGACCGGGTGGTCACGATCGAGCGCGGGAGAGCGGCACCACCATCCGCGCCATCTGCCAGCTAGCCCGGTGGCTCCCCGTGAAGGAGCCACCGCACGCAGCGGCCCTCGGACACGCAGCTCAGACGTTCACCCGGGACATCTGCGCCTCGGGGTAGCGAGAGCCCGACGCCACCCCCCGAGGCGCGACGGCATCGATCGACTCGAGATCGTCCTCGCTCAGCGATATCTCCAGCGCGCCCGCGTTCTCCTCGAGGTACGTGCGACGCTTGGTCCCCGGGATCGGGACGATGTCGTGGCCCTGGGCCAGCACCCAGGCGAGCGCGAGCTGCGCGGGGGTGACGCCCTTTTCATCTGCGAGCTGCCGCACGCGCTCGACGACAGCAAGGTTCCGTGTGAAATTCTCGTCAGCGAACCGGGGCGCAGCGCGGCGGAAGTCGCCGTCGGCGAGCTGGTCCCGGCTGGTGATCTTCCCGCTGAGGAACCCCCGCCCGAGCGGGCTGTACGCGACGAAGCCGATGCCGAGCTCGCGCACAGTCTCGAGGACTCCTGTCTCCACGTCCCGCGTGAACAAGGAGTACTCGGTTTGGACAGCGGAGACCGGGTGCGTACGGTGCGCCCGCCGGATGGTCTGCGGCGCGGCCTCCGAGATGCCCAGGTAGCGGACCTTGCCGGCCTGGACCAGCTCGGCCATCGCGCCCCAGGTCTCCTCCACAGGCACCTCGGTGTCGACTCGGTGCTGGTAGTACAGATCGATGTGGTCGACACCCAATCGCTCGAGCGAGGCGTCGACGGCGCGCCGCACGTAGTCGGGACGCCCGTTGATCCCCACAAACGAGCCGTCAGCGCGCCGCTCGTTCCCGAACTTCGTCGCCAGGACCACCTCGTCCCGCCGGCTGGCGATGGCACGTCCCACCAGCAGCTCGTTGGTGAAGGGGCCGTACATATCGGCGGTATCGAGGAAGTTCACCCCGAGCTCGAGCGCCCGTTGGATGGTGGCGATGGACTCCCGCTCGTCGGTGGGTCCATAGAAGTCGCTCATCCCCATGCATCCCAGGCCCATGGCCGAGACCACCAGCCCCTGGCTACCAAGCGTCCGCTGCTGCATCGCGTCGACCTCGTTTCCGCGTCGTGTTTGTTCGGACTCGTTCCACCGCTGCCGCTGCCCCCCGAGCGCCCACCCTATGGGCCTCGGCCACGGGCGCCCGCCGCCACGAGCGAGCCCCTTGCCGCGGTGCTGCAACGTGCTGCACTGTGGGATGCATGACGGTGCAAATCGGTTGCCATTTGGTAGCGTGCGGTTCGTACCACTACACCGGCGGGGGTTGAGGTCTTCAGGGAGCCGCATGGAGCATCAGGGGATGTCCGGCACGTCCGGGCACGGCTCGCACGACGAATCGGAGCAACGGAACGATCGCGGGCGCCGCGGCGCATCAGGAGCTCCGCATTCCCGGTTGCGCTCCTCCCACCGAACGCCGAGAGTGCATCGAGGCCATCCGTTGCTTCGCTCCGAGCCGGTCGGCCGGCACACCGTGATCGTTGGATACGGGAGCTCGCTCCCGACATGCACCTCCGGTCGATGACTGGCCAGGGACAGGAGACAGATGAGACCTCGAGCATCGGAGCCGCGCGTGACGTCGCCGTCGCGAGCACGACGGACGGCGACGCGCCGGACCGCCACCGGCGCCGGCTCGCCCACCCCCGCGTCGGCCGCCAACGGAAGTCGAGGCGCGACGCGAGCGACGCCGAGCAAGCCGGTCGCCACGTCGGCGACGCGCTCTCGCACGACCACCCGGTCGACAGCGGACACCCGGCGCGCTGAGACACCGAGGGCGCGCGGCGAGCGGACGCGCGAACGCGTCGCCGAGGCGCTCGTGTCGCTCCTCAAGCAGGGTGAGCTGCCCCCGACCGCAAAGGCCATCGCGGCATCTGCCGGCGTGTCGGTCCGCCTGGTGTTCCACCACTTCGAGGACTTGGAGGCGCTCTACCGCAGAGTCGTGACGCTGCAGTTCGAGCGGCACTGGCTCCAAGTGCCCGAGGTGCCTGCGACACTCCCCCTCGACGTACGCATCGAGCGGACGGTGCAGGGGCGAGCGAAGCTATTCGACGAGATCGGCGAGGTTCGCCGCGCGGCGCGCGCGGCCGCGCTCAGGCGACCCGAGATCGCCGAAGGGATCCAGCTCACCGACGACGTCTCGCGAGGGTGGCTCGAGACGACCTTCGCCCCAGAGCTGGACATCGCGGGCCGCGACCGTCGAGAGCTGCTCGCGGCCCTCGATGCCGCGGCATCGTGGGAGTCGTGGGACCGTATGCGGCGCACGGGACACCTTTCGGCCGCTGCCGCCCGACGCTCGATGTCGCGGACCCTCCACGGCCTATTGGCGGCCTGATCCTGGACCTTCCCCGCCCGCAGTGACCACGCGTAGGCTGCCGCCGTGGAGCTTCTGCGCACTCCTGACCAACGGTTCGAGACACTCCCCGCTTTCCCCTTTCCGCCTCACTATGTCGAGGTCCCTACCGCAGACGCCGGCGGACCATCCACGCTGCGTGTCCACTATCTCGACGAGGGGCCCAGCGAAGCAACAGACACCGTGCTTTGCCTGCACGGTGAGCCGAGCTGGTCCTTTCTCTACCGAAAGCTCGTTCCCGTGCTCACCGCCGCGGGGATGCGCGTGGTCGCGCCCGACCTGGTCGGCTTCGGGCGCTCGGACAAGCCCGCGTCGCGGCGAGACCACACGTACGCGCGCCACGTCGAATGGATGCGGAGGGCGCTGTTCGACGAGCTCGGGCTCTCGAACCTGACCCTCGTCTGCCAGGACTGGGGCGGCCTCATCGGCCTTCGCCTCGTCGCTGAGCACCCCGGGCGGTTCTCCCGCGTGGTGGCCGCGAACACCGGACTGCCCACGGGCGACGAACCGATGAGCGACGCCTTCTTCGCATGGCAGCGGTTCTCCCAGGAGGTCCCCGAGCTGCCGGTCGGCAAGATCATCCGGGGCGGCACGACGACCCATCTCTCCGACGAGATCGTCGTGGGCTACGAGGCGCCCTTCCCCGATGAGCGCTTCAAGGAAGGTGCCCGACAGATGCCCGCGCTCGTCCCGACGTCGCCCGACGATCCGGCGGCCGAGGACAACCGACGGGCGTGGAGGGTATTACGCGAGTTCGACCGGCCATTCCTGTGCGCCTTTGCCGACGGCGACCCGATCACCCGAGGCGCCGACCGAAGGTTCATCGAGATGGTGCCTGGCGCGGCGCGCCAGGACCACGTCACCATCGAGGGCGCAGGGCACTTCCTCCAAGAAGACCGGGGCGAGGAGCTCGCCCAAGTGGTCGCCGGGTTCGTCGAGCGCACGCCGCCAGCCGCGCACTGATCGCCGCCAGCCGCGCGCTGATCGCTGGGCACGGCGGTCAGGGGACCACGTTGAAGCAGCGGAGCAACGGCGCGCCACTCGCCCAGTCGATCCGGGTGATCGAGCCCGTCGAGAGATGCATCCGCCACGTCGCCACGTCACCGACCCCGATCGCCCAGGCCACCGCGGCCTTGATCGGTGAGGTGTGGGTCACCACGACGACGTCGCGGTCGCGTGCAGCACCGCACAGGTCACCGGCGACTCCGCCATCGTCCGAGGCGGCACTCACGCCGAACAGCTCCTCGCAGGCCCGACGCACCCTCGCGCCGAGCTCGGCGAGCGTCTCACCCCCACCCGGCCGGTACGTCAGGTCCGCGCGCCATGCTCGCCAGGTGGCGGCCGGCACGCTCGTGACCGGCACCCCGTCGTAGGTGCCGTAGTCGAGCTCGACCCAGCGCTCGTCGACTCGGGCGGGCAGTCCGAGACCGAGGCCATCGGCGGTGTCGAGCGCTCTGCGCAGCGGGCTCGACAAGAGCAGCGACGCCGAGGCGACGTGGGGAGCCAGCGCCTCCGCCTGTACTCGGCCCCTGGAGGTGAGCTCGACGTCATGGCGGCCGAGCAGCAGCCCAGCGGCGTTCGCCGTCGTCTCGCCGTGCCGGATCAAGACCAGCATGCGACGATCACGTCAGGGTGCATCGTGTGGCCCAGTGTCGTCAGGTGGTGACGGCCCCGACGCGGCTGCACCTGACGATGGCACCAGGATCCGCCCGCACTGCTCGCAGGTCACGACCGTGCCGGGTGGGAGGTGGCGGATCCGCTCGATCTCCATCGACGGCAGTTCGAGATGGCAGCCGCTGCAGCGGTTCCCCACGAGCCGGGCCGCGCCGATGCCGCCCAGTCGGGCTCGCAACACCTCGTAGCGGCGGTGCAGCTCCTCGGGGAGCGACGACGCGAGCGCGGTGCGGGCCGCGACGCTCGACGCGAGCTCGGCATCGATCGCTCCGTCGCGGGCGGCCAGGGCACGCCGCAGTGCACCTGCGTGCTCCGTCAGCTGCGCGCGCTGCGTGGCGAGCGCTGCGAGCTCGGCATCGATCGGCTCGAGAGCCACCATGATCTCGAGCTCCTCGTCTTCGAGCTCCTCGCGCCGAGCGTCGAGGTGGCCGATCTCCTCGTTCATCGCCTGGAGGTCCCGGGCCGCCGCGCCGCGCGCGGCGTAGAGCCGTTGCTCGATTCCTGCACGTCGCGAGGCCGTGGCGGCGACCTTGGTCTCGAGGTCCGACTGGCGGGTGGCGAGCTCGGTGCGAGACGCGAGCGCGGCTGCCCGCCGGCGCTCGAGCGCGGCGAGCGTCTCCTCCACCGACGCCAGCTGCCGGCGCTCCTCGAGCGCCGCCTTTCGGTGCTGGAGCTGGCTGATCACGGTGTCGAGGTCTTGCACCTCGACCAGCACGTCGAGCGGTGTGGCCGTGCGCCCGGTCGGCTCCTTGGTCGGCTCCTTGGTCGGCTCCTCGCGCGACGACTCACTCGACATGGGGGGATGCCTCCTTTGCCGTGCTCGCTCGGGTGTCACCAGACGACGACACCCGGACCTCCCACCGTCGTTTCGCCCGCGCGAACGCGCCAACCAGCGCCTCGTCGGCCATGTCGGCCGCCTCGTCCCAGGAGAACCAGCGCACGTGCGGGCTTTCTCCCGCACCGGGCGACGGCTCCGCGTCGGGGGCCACGAGGAGATATCGAAGGTCCATATGCAGGTGCCCGCTCGCCGGATGGACGTCGACGTGGATGAGCTCGGGGCCCCCCTCGGGGTGGTCGGCGGGGAGCCCGGTTTCCTCTCGGGTCTCACGCACCGCCGCGTGCGCGGGGTCCTCTCCCCGCTCGACATGGCCCCCGGGCTGGAGCCAGCGGCCGAGCCGACGGTGAAGGTGAAGCACCGTGCCGCGCGGACCAACGACCACGGCCGACGCCGTCACGTGCACGGGGTCCGCATGGCGATCGAACGGTGTCGGGAGCCGGTCGAGCTCAGTGAGCAGGCGAGCCTTCGCCGCCTCTTCACGTGCGTCAGCGGGCACGTGCGCGGTCACGAGCCTGCGCAGCGCGTCGACGTCGGCGCCAACACAGCGATCGCTCGACGCGCACGGCGGCCACGGTTCCATCGCTACCACAGCCGTGGATCACCGCCCGCCGGCACGCAGAGTGGCAACGACGTCGGTGCTCAGCGTGCCGGCGAGCACCGTCACCGCACGGCCACCGACTCGCACATGTGAGTCCTCGATCGTGACATCAAGGAGGCCGCCCCTTGCCGACAGCTGACGCGCCCGCAGCCGGGCGCGTCCGAGCGACGCGCGCCAGTACGGACCGAGCAGGCACTGGGCCGATCCCGTGACGGGATCCTCGGGCACACCCACGCTCGGGGCAAAGAACCGAAGCACGTAGTCGGCGTCCGCGGTGCCGTCGTCTGTCGCACGCGCGGTCACCACGACCCCTCGATAGGAGAGCGCAGCGATCTCGGCGACGTCGACGACCACATCGCGGACAGCCTGCTCGTTGGGCACCTCGACCAGCAGATCGAAGCGGCCCGTCGCCGTGGCGACGAGCGGCCAGCGTGCAGCGAGTGCTGGTGGAGGATCGCAGCGCAGCGGTGTCTCGGCAGGCAGGTCGACCTCGACGTATCCGCGCTCTACCGTCGCGCGCAGCGCACCGCTTCTCGTGTCGAAGTGCACCTCGGACACGCCGTCGAGCCAGCCGGCGGCGGCCAGTGCATGGGCCGAGGCCACCGTAGCGTGACCGCAGAGCTCCACCTCGGAGGTCGGCGTGAACCACCGGAGCGAGAAGCCGCCGGTGACCGGCCAGACGAACGCGGTCTCCGAGAGCCCCATCTCGCACGCGAGCGACTGCATCGCCGCGGCCGGCGCGGGGGTGTCGAGCAGGCACACCGCCGCGGGGTTCCCACCGTAAGGGTGGTCACAGAACGCGTCGACCCAGAAGAGGGGCACGCTCATGGCGACCCACCCGGCGCCGCGCCGTCTCCGCTCACTGCGCGCCAACCGGTCGGAGCGCCTCGAGACGCTCGAGCGCTGTGACGAGCACCGCGGGGCGCTTGCAGAACGCCCAGCGGACCAGCGAGCGCCCGGGCGCAGGATCGAGGTAGAAGACCGAGCTCGGCACGGCCACGACGCCGCAGCGCGATGGCAGCGTCCGGCAGAACTCGACGGCATCGGTGTGGCCGAGGCTCGCGACGTCGGTGGTGACGAAATAGGTCGCCGCAGGCCGGAACGTCTCGAGACCTAGTGCGCAGAGCCCGTCGCACAGGAGGTCACGCCGGTCGCGCAAGGACCGCCGCAGGGGTTCGATGAGCCGCTCCCCCGCGTCCAGTCCCACTGCGATGGCGTGCTGGAAGGGCGTGCCGGTCGCGAAGGTGAGGAACTGCTTGGCGGCACGCACCTTGGACACAAGGGCGGACGGCCCGCAGGCCCAGCCGATCTTCCATCCGGTGAAGGAGAAGGTCTTGCCTGCCGACGAGATCGACACCGTGCGCTCCCGCATGCCTTCGAGGGTGGCGAGCGGCACGTGCACTCCGTCGTAGACGAGATGCTCATAGACCTCGTCGGTGAGCGCGACCAGGTCCCGTTCGACGCACAACCGGGCAATGGCAGCGAGCTCTTCGAGCGAGAAGACCTTCCCCGTCGGGTTGTGCGGAGAGTTCAAGAGCAGAACCCGAGTCCGGGGCGTGATCGCCGCCTCGAGCGCTGCGAGGTCCCATCCCCAGTCCGGGGCCTCGAGAGTCACCATCTTGGCTCGCGCCCCAGCCATCGCAGCCGACGCGGCGTACGAGTCGTAGAACGGCTCGAACATCACCACTTCGTCACCCGGCTCACACAGCCCGATGAGCGCCGCAGCGATCCCCTCGGTCGCCCCCGTCGTCACGAGGACCTCGCAGTCCGCGTCATAGTCGAGGCCGTAGTAGCCACGCTGGTGCGCGGCAATGGACTGGCGCAGCGCCGGGACACCTGGCCCCGGCGGATACTGGTTCTCTCCGGCGCGGATCGCGGCGATCGCCGCGTCGGCAATCTCGACAGGGCCGTCGGCGTCGGGAAAGCCCTGGCCCAGGTTGATCGACCCGGTCGCCACCGCAAGCGCGGTCATCTCGGAGAAGATCGTCGTGGCGAAGGGCGCCAGCCGTCCGCCGGTCGGGTCTTTCGACACGAGATGGATGGTACCGGCGCCCGAGGGGCAGGGAGGAAACCAAGCACCCGCCGTGCGCACCGGCACGCGCCCTCCCTAGGGTGCTCTCGTGCACGCCGCAGCGGGCTCACCCCTCGATCGGACAACCCTCGATCTTGGCATGGTCGCGCGGGCGGCGGCCACCAGCACGTTCGTCGTCGCCACGTACAATCTGCACGCCGGCGTCGACGGGTGGGGACGGCCGTTCGACGTCGTCGCGGCATGCCGCTCGGTCGACGCGGACGTACTCGTGCTCGAGGAGAACTGGGCCCCCGACGACGGCCCGAGCCTCGCCGCCCAGGTCGCTTCCACCCTCGGCTATCGCGCGTACGAGCACGCGCTGGCGGGGGGCCGGCTCGCCCGCCCGGACCCCGCCGCGGACGACAGGTGGATGCGCTCGTTCGACTGGCGCGGCGCCAGCCACGCCATCTACCTCGACAGCGAGCGCCCCTACGGCGGCAAGGTCAGGGCCTCGCGCCGATTCGCCGATGCCGCACAGGGCCGCTGGGGCATCGCGGTGTTGAGCAGGCTGCCGGTCGACGGCACCGAGGTGATCGAGCTAGGACGGCTGGCTCGCGACCGCGCGCGGCGCGCGGCGCTCGTCGTCAGCGTGGGCGTGGGCGATCGGACGGTCTGCGTCATCGGCACCCATATGTCGCACATCACCTACGGCGCCCCCCGCCAGTTCCTCCGGCTCCACCGGCGCCTGCGTGCCAAAGTCCGCGACGACCCGGCGGTTCTGGCGGGAGACATGAACTTGTGGGGACCGCCGGTGACGGCGCTCCTGCGAGGCTGGCGGCGCGCCGTGCGCGCCAAGACCTGGCCCGCCTGGCGCCCCCACAGCCACGTCGACCACGTCCTCGTGCACGGTGCGCTCGAGGTCGTCGGCGGCGAGGTCCTCGCGATGACCGAGTCCGATCACCGGCCGGTGCGCGTCTCGTTGCGCCTCGGCACTGGCGCTTCGAAGTAGCGCACCCGTGGGTCGAGCCGGCAACCGACCCGCTGGCACACATCCCATCGCCTCCCCACGGCGATGGAGGCGGGGAACAGTGGCTTCGCACGGCCCGACCACCACGCTCGTCGGGGCTCTCGTCGCTGCAACGTTCGCCGCGTGGGCATCTGGGACCAAGCCGTTCACGACGCCTGCGGACATCGCTGTCTCGATCCCCTCTGCCGTCTTCGCGGCCGCGCTCGTCCTCGAGCGCCGATGGCCCGACCGGGGCCCTTGGCAGCGGCTGCCCGTCGCTCGCCCCGAGAGCGACGGCGGGGGCGTGCTATGGCTTGGGATCATCGCCCTGCTCGTCGGAGTCGAGCTGGCGTCATACTTCCACGGTGGCCCGCGGGTCGACTATCCGACCTTGAGCTCGGGAATCGACGCGCTGTTCGCCCACCGCGAAGCGAAGGCGGCAGGCTTCTTCGCATGGTTGACGATCGGCTGGTTCCTTGCAAGACGATGACCTGGGCAAGACGATGACCTGGGCAAGACGATGACCTGGGCAGCCGTCACGTACGCGATATGGGCGTTCGTGACCCTCGCTGCGCTCTTCTTGTGGCTCGCGTCGTGGCGCGGCTGGCGCGTCGGGCGGTCGTGCGTCGGCAGGCCGTCCGCGCTCCTACGCGATGCCCTTGGTGGACGCACCTGGCTGCGGGTGGTCGTCGTCTTGGGCTGGGTCTGGGTGGGCGTCCACGTCTTCGCCCGCTGACCCCACGTCCCACAGCGCCTCGGGCTCGATGCCCTTGGTCTCGGGCAGGAGCAGCAACAGCCCCGTCGCGAGCATCATCGGCAGGAAGACGACAGCTGCAGCGAACCCGGCATGATCCGAGACGTGGCTCACGTCCGCCGCGACCCCGAAGGCGAGCAGCCCGACCACCGCGCCGACCACACCCGCAGCGATGTACCAGCCTGCGACCGAGGCCCGCACCGACGTGGGGAAGAGCTCGTTCGCGAGCGCGCCACCCGCAGGAGCGAAGACCGCACCGCACGCGACGCCGACGATGTACCCGCAGACCAACGCCCACGAGCTTCCCGTGTACGCGAGGGTGCCGAAGACAGCCAGTCCGGCCATCGACATGGCGACGGTGGGCCGCCGCCCGATCCGGTCCGCAAGCCAGCGTCCCAACAGCAGGCCGCCGAGACCGGCCGCACCGGCGCCGACGACCATGATGCTCGTGACGACGCCGCTCAGGTGGACATAGTTCTGCGCGTAGACGAAGATGAGACTGTTCGCAGGCCCGGTGATGACCGAGATGCAGAACGCGAGCAGCGCGACCACGGCCAACCTGCCGCGGAAGGGCCGCGCGACGGGTCCGAGGACGGGCTGCGCGACCTGAGCCGACGCGGCCACCCGCGCGAATCTCTCGGGCTCCACCAGCTTGCGCACGACGACCGGCGCGAAGACGAGCGGCACCACCGCCAGGGCGAAGATGCCGCGGAACCCGAGGAAGCTCGCGCCCAGGCTGTGGATGATCGCGATCGACCCGGCACCGACTGCGTAACCGCCAGCCGTCAGCGCCACCGCCTTCGCCCGTTCCCGCGAGTCGGTCAGCTCCACGGCAAGGACCTGCGAGAGGCCGACGGTCGCACTGAGGAACGGGCGGCCGATGGCGAAGATCCCGACGAACCACCAGTAGCTCGGGCTGAACGCGGTGAGCACGGTCAACACCAGGCCGATCCCGCAGGTGCTCACGAGCATCCGGCGCCGGCCCAGGCGGTCCGCCATCGAGGCGAGCGGCAACCCGAAGATGGACGCGGCGCGCGCGATCGCGAGGCCGACGCCGAGCATCGTGCCCGAGATGCCCACCTCGTCGGCGAACGTGGCACCCCCGCCCAGGTGGCCGAAGGTCTTCGCCACGCTCCCCAAGGCTGCCACTGCCCCGAACTGGCCGAACCCCGCGGCGAACGCCATGAGCGCGACGGCGATCACCGCCGGGTCCGTCCAGCGGTATACGCGGTACGGCGCCGCGGCGCCTGTCATCCCGCCCACCGTCCGCCCCGGCAACGCGCGCCCGTCGCGCCCACAGCTCGAGGTTAGGGCTTCGACGTCTCGCCTACAGTGACGCCCCGCGACGACGGCGCGCGTTCCAACCCCTGTCGCACTCCCATGTCATCGAAAAATCGCGTGATATCTCTGTACCTCCCCGTCGACGCCTGCCACTATCGAAGCGTGCATACGCGTCGCGCAGAGTTCACCGTGTTCCTCTCCGATCGACCTTCCCCACTCTGCTAGCCCATGCCGCGACCGGTCGAAGGAGGGAGCTCGTACAACGCGGGGCTCGACGGCATCCGCGCCATCGCCGTGCTCGGGGTCATTGCCTACCACTTGAATTTTGGGTGGGCCGGCGGCGGCCTTCTTGGCGTCGCGGTCTTCTTCGTCCTGTCGGGTTACCTGATCACCGACCTGCTGCTCGCCCAGCTTCGGCGGCACGGCGCGCGCTCGTTCCGCCAATTCTGGCTGCGACGCGCACGTCGCCTGCTCCCCGCCCTCTTCGTCATGCTGGTCGTGGTCACCGTGTGGGCGACCCTGCTCGATCGCTCACAGCTGCCCGCCATCCGATCCGACTTCCTGCCCGCCGTCTTCTACTTCAGCAACTGGTGGTACATCTTCCACCACGTCTCCTACTTCGCCCAGTATGGGCCGCCGTCGCCGTTCGGCCACCTGTGGTCGCTCGCGATCGAGGAGCAGTTCTACCTGGTCTGGCCCCTCGCGCTGCTCGCCGCCCTACGCTGGGTGCACGACAAGCGACTCCTGATCGCCACCATCCTGACGCTCGCCGCGGGCTCCGCAATCGAGATGGCGCTCCTGTTCACGCCCTACACGGACCCGACGAGGGTCTACGACGGCACGGACACCCGCGCCTTCGAGCTCTTGATCGGCGCCGCGCTCGCCGTGGCCTTGCCGCGCGACCGCGCGTTCCGCCCACTCACTCCCCGCGCACGCACGGTGCTCGAGGCGGTGGGTGGCACGATGGTGGCCGGGATCCTCGTGATGTACTTCTTCACGGGGCAGTTCGAGCCGTTCATCTACCGGGGCGGCATGGTCCTGCTCTCGGTGTGCACGGCGGTCCTCATCGCGATCTGCGTGCATCCGGGTGCCCGCGTGGCGCGGGTCCTCGGCGTGGGCCCGCTGCGATGGATCGGCGAACGGTCCTACGGTGTCTACCTCTGGTCGCTGCCCATCATCGTGCTGACCACGCCGACAGGCGCCAAGGAGAACCTGCTGCGCGACCTGCTCGAGGTCGTCGCCATCTTCGTCGTCTCGGCGCTGTCGTGGCGCTATCTCGAGCAGCCGATCCGCCACGGCGCTCTCGGGCGGCTCTGGACGGAAGTTCGGTGGCGAAGGGCGTCGCGCGACTGGGGTGCCCTCGTACCTCACAGGAGGGGCCTGGTGACGGCCGGCTCCGTGTGCGCAGCGACGGTGATCTGCGTGCTCGGACTTTCAGGAGTCGTCACGGGTGCAGTCCAACCAGGGTCGACGGTCAAGACAGTCCTGCCACCAGCGCATCATCACACCCCGCCGCCCCGCGTGCAGCGACGCCACACCGGGCGAACAAAGACCACCGTCGGCAGCACCACCCCGGCGGCACCCGCCGGCGAGGGAGTCACCGTGATCGGCGACTCGATCATGGTGGACGCGTCCCCGTACCTCCATGAGATGCTGCCCGGCGCGGTCATCGATGCGCAGGTGGGCCAGCAGCTCTATCAGGTGCTCACACAGGTCCCACAGTTGAAGAAGGCGGGCGACATCGGCAACCGCCTGATTCTCGAGCTCGGCACCAATGGGTACTACTCGGTCACACAGCTAGAAGCCCTGCTCCACGCGCTCGGGCCGATGAAGAAGATCGTGCTCGTCAACACCCGTGAG
Organism: Actinomycetes bacterium; assembly: GCA_021810205.1. Lineage (GTDB taxonomy): Bacteria > Actinomycetota > Acidimicrobiia > Acidimicrobiales > RAAP-2 > JAJYVT01. Next base: position 1,576 of record JAJZJC010000051.1, on the reverse strand, counting down.
ACACGCCCTTGGGAGCAGGCGGTCAACCAGACGATCGCCACCGTCGCCAAGAGCTACCCGAACACGACGATGGTCGACTGGTACGACATCGGGGCGAAGTATCCCCAGTACTTCGAGCCGGACCAGGTGCACCTGAACCCCCAGGGTGCCCAGTACTTCGCGTCGCTTCTCGTGCATGCCCTCGAGACAGCGCACGACACGTCCGCACCCCCTCCGCCCGCCAAGCGGGCCCGGGAAGCAAGGCGCACCACCCGGCATCGTGCGTGAGTAGATCCCCCATGGGCCGGGACAGCGATGAAAAGACCCCGAGTGTGGCCGGCACCCGCCGCAACACCTCATCAAGTTTCAGGGCCAGGACGCCGAGGGGTGAGGCATGGATCCAGGTCACAGCCCTGCGCGCGGTGCGGCCACCCCGAGATTCGGCCGCCGCAGGAGCCTCGGGGTGCTGGGCCGCCTCGTCATCTTGGTGCTCGTGCCGCTCGCCGCGCTCTCGCTCGTGTCGACGTACCTCGCTCTCGGCCTTGCCCGCGACGCCTCGAGCGCTCGTGCGATCAGTCAGTATGCCGAGCAGGTGGCGACCAGGCTCTCGGCCGAAGAAGACGTCGTCGTCGAGCACAGCATGGCGATGGCGAGCTACGACACCGAGCTGAGTGGGTTCTCGGTCACGCAAGCCGCCGGCGTGCTCGGCATCAACATCGACGATCTTTTGCACGCGGCCTGGGCGAAGACGAACCGAGCGGTCGCACGCGTCTCGCCAGCGCTGCGCTCCCGAGTCGCCCGCGAGCTCGTGTCGATGCGCGAGGCGGTCCGCAACGGTGGTCTGTCTGGCCGCGGCTACACCAATGGCTACGTCAGGATCGAGTCGGCGCTCGGCAACGCTGCGGCATCGGCACTCCGCTCACTGCGGGCAGCCACGCTCTCGGCGCCGAGCAAGTCCGCGTCGCCATTGCTCGCCCTCCAGTCATGTGACGAGCTCGTCCAAGCGAGCGCCGACGAGGTGCGGGACGAATCGAAGGTGTGGTTCACACCTGGGGCCGACATCCACCGCGCGGCCCTTCGGCTTGCTGGCGACATGGCCCTGCTCCACTCGGCCGGTGCGCACCTGGCGCAGGCAGGGATCCCCGCCGCGGCAGCCGCCTGGCGCGCATATGCGACGTCACCTCGCATAGGAGGCTTCAACCAGCTCCTGACCGACGGTGCGCTCGGGATGCCGATGCCGTTCCACTCCGGCCACATCGACGCGGTGCCCGGGACCATCCCGTTCACCACCCTGATCGCCGGCTTCCACGCGATCCCCGACCACGCCCGGCTGATCACCGCGGCGGTCGACGTCACCACCAGCAGCGCCCGTCGGCGGATGGCGGAGGTCGCGGACCACAGTAGCGTCCAGTACGAGCTGTGGCTGATCGCGCTCGCGACGGCCGGCCTGATCTTCCTGAGCGGTGCCGTCCTGCTGGCGCTGTCCATCTCGCATCCACTCCGGCGGCTCGAAGACGCGGCCTTGTCGGTCGTTGCCGGCGAGCTCGGGGGGGGTTCGCTGCCCACCACCGGGCCATTCCTGAAGGAGCGCCTCTTG
>JAJZJC010000050.1 GCA_021810205.1 Actinomycetes bacterium | reverse complement strand
GTGCGCGCACCGGTGCGGCAGGCGAGCAGACTGCGGTGCGCAAGGTCGCCGGGAACTGGCTCGCACGCGGGTCCGTCCCCATCGCATGGGCCGTGATCGTGATCATCTTCTCGGCGTTGCGGCCCGCGACGTTCCCCACGATCGGCACCTTCGGCGCGATCTTCGGTTCGCAGGCCGTCCTCGTGATCGTGACGCTCGGACTGCTCGTGCCGCTGCGCGCAGGGGACTACGACCTGTCGGTGGCCGGCACGCTGACGCTCTCTTCGATGATCATCGGTCGGCTGAACGGTGGGGCGGGGGTCGAGATCTGGATCTGCGTCGTGATCGCGCTCGCGATCGGTGTCGCAGTGGGGCTCGCGAACGGGTTCTTCGTGCGCGTCTTCGGCATCAACCCGTTCATCGTGACGCTCGGGATGGGCACGCTCCTGCTGGGCATCACTCTCTTGATCAGCAACGACCAGACGTACTCCGGCGTGTCCCAGGGCCTCGACAACATCACCGAGGTCGACCGGTTCCTCGGTATCCCGCTCGAGTTCTACTACGCCCTCGGGCTCTGCGTCGTCGTGTGGTACGTGTTCGAGCACACCTCGCTCGGGCGCCGACTGCTCTTCGTGGGCAGCGGGAGGGAGGTCGCACGCCTGAGCGGGGTCCGCGAACCCGACGGCAGGGAGCACCTTCTTGCTCCCCGCGTTCGCGGCGGCGTTTCTCGGCGGCACCACGATCGTGCCGGGACGGTTCAACGCCTGGGGCACCATCGTGGCGGCATACTTCCTCGTCACCGGGGTTACCGGACTCGCTATCTTGGGAGCGCAGAGCTGGGTGCAGACAGTCTTCTATGGTGGCGCGCTGATCCTGGCAGTCGCGTTCGCCCAGCTGTCCAAGGGCAGGAAGAGCCAGGAGATCATCTAGCCGTGCGCGAGTCGTTCAGCTGTGTATGTGCCCGTATGTGCGGCAGCCGGAACGCCGCCGGTGCCGCGAGAGTCGTCATGGTCAACAGCGTGCCGGGCAGGTCCGGCGTTGAAGGAGGGTTTCATGTCTGACGTGGTGAGGGCTGCAATCGTGCAGGCCAAGTGGACGGGCGACAAGGAGTCGATGATCGACTCGAACATCGTCTTCGCCAAGGAGGCGGCATCTCAGGGAGCGCAGGTCGTGTGCTTCCAAGAGCTCTTCTACGGCCCGTACTTCTGTCAGGTGCAGGATCCCGAGTACTACTCCTACGCCGAGCCGATTCCCGGCCCGACGACCGAGCGCATGATCCAGCTCGCGGCCGAGACCGGCATGGTCGTCATCGCGCCGATCTACGAGGAGGAGCAGCCGGGCGTCTACTACAACACCGCGGTCGTCATCGACGCGGACGGGCGCTATCTCGGCAAGTACCGCAAGAACCACATCCCCCAGGTGAAGGGTTTCTGGGAGAAGTACTACTTCCGTCCTGGCAATCTCGGTTACCCGGTCTTCGACACCGCCGTCGGACGCATCGGCGTGTACATCTGCTACGACCGGCACTTCCCCGAGGGCTGGCGTGCGCTCGGCCTGGCGGGAGCCAAGATCGTGTTCAACCCCTCGGCCACGAGCCGCGGGCTCTCCGCCTACTTGTGGAACCTCGAGCAGCCCGCTGCCGCGGTCGCCAACGAGTACTTCGTGGGCGCCATCAACCGAGTGGGTGTCGAGCCCTTGGGTGACAACGATTTCTACGGGGGCTCGTACTTCTGCGACCCGCGCGGCCAGATCGTCGGCGGCGCCGCGTCGGGGAGCGACGAAGAGGTGGTCGTCCGCGACCTCGACATGAACCTGCTGAAGGAAGTGCGCCAGCTCTGGGCCTTCTACCGCGACCGTCGCCCCGATGCGTACGGCTCGCTGGTCGCACCGTGAGCCGGCTGCTCATCGAGCACGGGACCGTCGTCACCCCCTCGGGGCGCATGGCGGCCGACGTGCTCGTCGACGACGAGCAGATCGCGGCGTTGCTCGCGCCCGGCACCGTGATCCACGACGACGCCGAGGTGGTGCACATCGACGCCTCGGGCAAGCTCGTCGTCCCCGGTGGCATCGACGCGCACACGCACATGGAGATGCCCTTCGGTGGCACGTTTGCGTCGGACACCTTCGCCACGGGCACGCGGGCGGCAGCGTGGGGCGGGACGACGACGATCGTCGACTTCGCGATCCAGCCGCGTGACGGCTCGCCGCGCGAGGGCTTGGACACCTGGATGTCCCGGGCCGAGTCCAATTGTGCGATCGACTACGGCTTCCACATGATCCTGTCGGACGTGACCGAGGCGGCGTTGAAGGAGATGCACGGCCTCGTCGCAGACGGCGTCACGAGCTTCAAGCTCTTCATGGCCTATCCCGGCGTCTTGTACTCCGATGACGGCCAGATCTTGCGCGCCATGCAGGCGGCGGCAGAGTGCGGAGCGACGATCATGATGCACGCCGAGAACGGGATCGCGATCGACGTGCTCGTGAGCCAGGCGCTGGCTCGCGGGCATGGCGAGCCTGCGATGCACGGCGTCACGAGACCCTCTGTCCTCGAAGGCGAGGCCACCCACAGGGCGATCGTGCTGGCAGAGGTGGCCGGGTGCCCGCTCTACATCGTGCACCTGTCGGCCCAAGAGGCCCTCGACGAGGTGGTCCACGCCCGAGACGAGGGCAGGGCGGTCTTCGCGGAGACCTGCCCGCAGTATCTGTTCTTGGAAGACGACGTCATGGCACGCCCGGGCTTCGAAGGTGCCAAGTACGTCTGCTCACCGCCGATCCGCCCGCACGGCCACGGCGAGGCGCTGTGGCGCGGGCTCGGCACCGACGATCTCTCGGTCGTCTCGACCGACCACTGCCCGTTCTGCTTCAAGGAGCAGAAGGAGCTGGGCCGCGGGGACTTCTCCAAGATCCCCAATGGTCTCCCCGGAGTCGAGCATCGTATGGATCTCGTCTTCCAAGGCGTGGCCGCCGGCCACATCACCCTCGAGCGGTGGGTCGAGCTCACGTCGGTGGCGCCCGCCCGGCTCTTCGGCCTCTACCCGAAGAAGGGCTCCCTGCTGCCGGGGGCAGACGCCGACATCGTCGTCTACGACCCCGTCCGCGCCCACACCCTGTCCAAGGAGACCCACCACATGGCGGTCGACTACTCGGCCTACGAGGGGCTCGGCGTGACCGGTGGCGCCGACACCGTCATCTCGCGCGGCACCGTCGTCGTCCACGACAAGCAGTTCGTCGGACCCGACGGCCACGGGCGCTACGTGCGACGCGGCGCGTTCGGAGGAATCGATGTGCCACGGCCACGCATGCAGCCATCCACGAACGCGAAGGGAACATGACATGACATTCGGTGTCGTACTGCAGACCGACCCGCCGGCAGACCGACTGATCGAGCTCTCGGTCGCTGCCGAGCGCGCGGGCTTCTCATCGGTGTGGACGTTCGACTCCCCGGTCCTCTGGCAGGAGCCCTTCGTCATCTACCCGCGCATCTTGGAGGCGACGCGTGCGGTGAGCATCGGCACGATGGTCACGAACCCGCGCTCGCGTGACTGGACGGTGACCGCGTCGCTCTTCGCCACCTTGAACGACATGTTCGGCAACCGCACCATCTGCGGGATCGGGCGCGGCGACTCGGCCGTACGCGTGGTGGGCGAGGGCCCGACGACGCTCGACGAGGTCGCCGGCGCCATCCGCGCCGTGAAGGCACTCGCAGAAGGCCACGAGGCGGTGGTGCACGGCCGCAGTGTGCACCTTGGGTGGGTGCGCGAGGGCAGGCTCCCCGTCTGGATGGCCGCCTATGGCCCCAAGGCGCTCGCCGTCGCCGGCAGGGAGGCGGACGGCCTCATCCTCCAGATCGCCGATCCCTACGTGATCGAGTGGGCCATCGGCCGCTTCCGGGCCGCAGCGCAAGAAGCGGGCCGGGACCCCCAGAGCCTGGCGATCTGTGCCGCCGCGCCCGCCTACGTCGGCAGCGACATCGCGCACCAGCGCGACCAGTGCCGTTGGTTCGGTGGCATGGTCGGCAACCACGTCGCCGATCTCGTCCAGCGTTACGGCGGCGAGTCGACGGCCGTACCGCGCGCGCTCACCGAGTACATCGAGGGCCGCAAGGGCTACGACTACGCGCACCATGGCCGGGTCGGGAACCCCGACACCGAGTTCGTGCCAGACGAGATCGTCGACCGTTTTTGCATCTTGGGAACTGCAGCGGACCACTGCGCCAAGCTCGAGCAGCTCGAATCCTTGGGCGTCGACCACTTTGCCGTCTACCTGATGCACGATCAGCAAGAAGAGACGCTCGCCGCCTATGGGGAACAGGTCATGCCGACCCTGGCCGCGCGCTGAGCACCGCGTCGGCGCGGCGGTGCTGCATGCCGCGAGGGCCAGCCGTTCGAGGGCCAGCCGTTCGAGGGCCAGCCGTTCGAGGGCCAGCCGTTCGAGGGCCAGCCAGCGCGGGTCAGTTCGTGCGCTGGCGGCGGTTCCGCGAGGGCTGGGGGGGGCGGCGATTCGGGCCTGACACCGACCTGTGAGGCGAGAAGCGCGACATGCAGCGCGAGGCGGACTTCGGGCACCTCGAGATCGCGTCCGAGCACCGCGGCGAGACGGTCGAGGGAGTGGTAGAAGGCGGCGCGGCTTCGATGGGCACGAGCTGCAGCAGCCGACTTGTTGCCTGCGCAGTCCAAGAAGGCGGCGAGGGTGTCGAGGAGGAACGTGCCGTGCTGGGCGTCGTGGGTCCAGATGGGGCGAAGCTGCTGGTCGACGAAGCGTTGCACTCGGGCGTCGTCTTGGAGCAGGCGCAGCAGGCCCCGCAGCTCGATGTCGTGGATCGTGGCGACCCGCTCGTCTCCCGAGCCGAGCATCGACCGGGCTGCCTCGTCCGCTTCCGAGATGGCGCGGACGAGCGTGTCGAGCGTGGCGTCGTCCTCCAAGAAGGCCGCCCCGAGCGCAAGGGACTCCGGAGGACCCGCATACCCGTGGCGTAGCTCCGCCGAGATGGACGCCACTCGGGCGGCCGGCGTCTCGTCGGAGGGCACCGCCACGAGCGCGCAGACGAAGTCGTCGCGCAGCTGGCCGGCGAGCCCCACGGTTCGGGTCCACTCGATGGCCTGGAGGACCGCCTTTTCGTGGCAGTACGGCGGTGCCGATCGCACCGCGAGGACCGCCAGGCGCTGCGAGCGGAACGCTACTCCGAGCGAGTGCGCGCGCACGTACACCTCGTTCATCGACCGGCACCGCGCGTTCACGATGTCGTCGACGAGCTCACGATGCGCCGCGCGCTCGAGTGAGGCGGGGGTGCCGGCGAGGAGCCAACCGATGGCAAGCATCGTGGCGCCGGTCTCGAGGACGGCACGGTGCAGCACGCCGGGGGTGCGTTCGGCGAGCAGGACGACGCGTCCGCACGGCTGCCCCCCTGGCTCCACCGCGGCGACGAGCCAGTCGGAGTGCCCGGCGTCGAGGCGGCGGCTACGGGTCTCCCAACCGACGAGCAGCTCTTCGAGTGAGACTGTGCGCGCGTCGACGGCGAGTGGCCGATGTGTCAGGCCCTCGAAGATGACAGGGCAGCGCGCGAGCTCGCTCATCTTGCGCACCACCTCTCTGGGCGACGCGCCCGGAGGGAGCGCCTGGAACGCATGCCGGACGCTTTCTTGCACCCGGAGCTTCGCCAACTGGCGGTCCAGGATCTGAGCGTGCACCGCCTCGGTGATGGCGACGAACTGCACCTCCTTTTCGAGTGCGATCAACGGGACGTCCCATCTGTCCGCTGCGTCGATCAGCTCGCGGGGCATCTCGTGGAATCGGCGGACGAGCTCGATCCCGACCCCGCTCACGCCGGCCTCGGCCAGCTCACGGACGTAGCCGGCCAGCTCGTTGCGATCCTCGGGGAGCCCCACGCCCGTCGTGAGGAGAAGCTCTCCGCCTCTCAGGTACTTGGCCGCGTCGGGCACGTCGGAGATGTGCACCCAGCGCACGGCTCGGTGGAGTCGGTTGCGGCCGGCGAGGACGCGCGGATGCGCCGCCTGGACCTCTTCGACCTCCAAGACGTCGGCGACGGTCAGCACGTCGGATTTCGCCGACCGAGAGACTGTCACCATCGTGAGAAGGATACGTGCAAGTCCCCGCAGGCAGAGTGGCGGTGGGGGCCGGATCCCGAGGCACGTTCACCCAGCCACCCCGCCGAGGCCAGCCACCCCGCCACCCCGCCGAGGCCGGCCACGTTCGTTCGCGCTGGCCCGCTCGGATCGGTCCCTCCCGCTCAGTGCTTCGGAACGGCTGGGCGTCCGCGGTGCGCGTGGAGAAGTTCGAGCCCTTGGAGCGCAAGTGTGAGGCGCGTGCGGGTCTGTTGGTCGTCGACGCTTCGAGCGAGGAGCGACTCGATCTTCGCCATGCGCTGGTAGAGCGTACGGCGCTGGATCCCGAGGGCTCGTGCCGCGTCCGCCTTGCGGCCTGCGTGGGCGAGGTAGGCATGGAGGGTCGGGACGAGCTTGGGACGCACCCGCTCGTCGTGCTCGAGCAGCGGGCGGAGCTCGGAGTCCACGAAGCGGGCGAGATCCGGCCCGTCTGCCAGGCGCAGCAGCAGCTGGTAGGTGCCGAGCTCGTCGTAGTGGTGGAGCAGACGTCCTGACACGCCACGTGACGCGGCGTCACCGCGTGCGAACCCGGCAGCCACCGTCGCCTCCTCGATGGCACGTGGGAGCGCGTCGAGCGAAGCCTCGCCGCTCGCTCCTGCGACGACCTCTACCGGGGCGCGTCGGCGGCTGTGCTCGACGGCGTCGGCGACGAGCGCGTCGAGGATCCCCGCGAGCGGGCGGCGCCCTGGGACGGCGATCAGGGCGACGACCCGGTCGCCGCTCGTGCCTACGAGCGCCTCGCAGCCGTGCGAGCGGATCGAGACGCGCAACGACTCGGCGAGTGTGTGCAGGGCATCGAGGTGAGCGTCGGGGCGACGATGTGACGGGGTGATGGCTCCGGTCCCCGCGTTGGCCACGAGGAGATCGAGCTCCATCGAGACCGCTGCCAGGCGCCCACGCGACAGCTCCGCGCCAAGCGCCCGCGCGCGGTGCACGACCTCGTCGCATGAGGCGTGCCGGCCCGCAGCGAGCTCTGCCAGCAAGGCGCTCTCGGCGCGCTCGGCAAGGTGCGCCGCGTCCTTCTTGGAGAGCATTGCAAGGGCGAGCGCCGCGCCCGCCCGGTCGACGAGGAGGTCGCGGACCGCCTCTGTGCGGCTGCCGCGCGCCAGGACGTGCAGGCGCCCCCAACGTTCGTGGCGGATCCATACGTCGACCCACGTGCAGCGCGGCGAATCCTCGGTGCGCTGCACTGCCCCAAGCGCGGAGTCGTCATGCCCCGCTCGCGAGTGCGCGTCCCATTGGGCACGCGCGAGCTCGAGCGTGCGTGCGTCCCCGGCGGCGGCGACGATGTGGTGGGCCTCGTCTTCGAACACCACATCGGCGCCGAGGAGCCCCGAGACGCGCGCCACCACCTCGTCGACGTCCGCGCCGTCGATGATCTGGGTGGTGAGCTCCGTGCTCACCTGCTCTGCGCGGTCGAGCAGCTCGTACTGGCGGCGCAGGATCCCACGGTGCACTGCTTCGGTGACGTCGACGAAGCGGGCTTCGTGGGCGAGCGTGGCGAGGGGAAGCCCCCGTGCCTCGGCGAGGCGGACCATCTCGCCGGGGATCGACGTGAACTTCCTGCCGAGCTCGATCACCAGCGCAGCGGCGCCGGCGTCGGCGAGGGCATGAAGGTACGCGCGCTGTGTGGCGGCGTCCGTCGGGGTTCCCATGCCGGTGGTGAGCAGGAGCTCGCCGCCGGAGAGGAAGTTGGCGACGTCGGGCAGCTCGACCACGTGCGCCCAGCGAACCGGCCGGTCGAGGTGCCCCGCGCCCGCCAAGATCGAGACGCCGGCGGCGCGCAGCGGCTCGACGTCCAGAGCCTCGCGCACCGTCAAGGTCACGAGGTGCACATTAGTGGAACTGCTTGACCAGATAACTGCTCATGATGTGCATTGTGAGCGCTCCTCGCACGCCGTACGATGCGGCCGGGAGCGATACCAGTCGGCAGGCGACCGAGGACCTCGGGTGGCCGGCCAGGAGCGGTCAACGGGGAGCCATCATGACGGACGCCGGCAGCACGAGCGGGCTCTCGGCGAGCGAGATCGTCGAGCTTTCCAAGCGCTACACCCTCTTCGACTGGGTCAAGCAGTCGACGGCGGCGCCGATCCCGGTCGTCTCGGCCAAGGGCGTCTACTTCTATGGCGCCGACGGCACCCGCTACCTCGACTTCAACTCACAGCTCATGAGCGTGAACATCGGCCATGGCGACGAGCGCGTGGCCGATGCCGTCGCGCGCCAGGTGCGCGACCTCGCGTACGTGAGCTCTGCGGCCATGACCTCGGAAGTGCGGGCCCTCCTCGGCCGTAAGCTCGCCGAGCTCTACCCTGGCGACATCGAGAAGTCGTTCTTCTCGCTCGGCGGTGCAGAGGCGAACGAGAACGCCGTGCGCATGGCACGCCTCGTGACCGGGCGCCACAAGATCCTCGCTCGCTACCGCTCCTACCACGGGGCGACCTCGGGGGCGATCACCCTCACCGGGGACCCGCGGCGCTGGGCGAACGAGCCCGGCATGTCCGGCGTCGTCCACGTGCTCGACTTCTACCACGGCACCACCCGACCCTGGGACGACGCCGAGACCGCGCTTCGCCTCTTGGAAGAGACGATCGAGCTCGAAGGCCCCTCCACCATCGCCGCGTTCATCATCGAGCCGGTGACCGGCACCAACGGGATCCTCGTCCCCCCTGACGGCTATCTCCAGGGCGTGCGAGAGCTGTGCGACCGCTACGGCATCTTGATGATCGCCGACGAGGTGATGAGCGGCTTCGGGCGGACCGGCAAGTGGTTCGCGCTCGACCACTGGGACGTGGTGCCCGACATCATCACCTGCGCCAAGGGGCTGACCTCGAGCTACGTACCGCTCGGCGCGGTCGGTCTGGGCCCGAGGGTGGCCGAGTACTTCGACGACCATGTCTTCGCCGGCGGCCTGACCTACAACTCCCATCCCGTCGGGCTCGCCGCAGCGCTCGCCACGATCCGCGTCTACGAGGAGGATGGCCTCATCGAGAGGGCCCAGAAGATGGGCGAGGTCATGCGCCGGCACCACGAGGAGCTGGCCGAGCGCCACCCCTCGGTCGGTGCGCACCGCAACATCGGTCTGTTCGGGTGCTTGGAGATCGTGCGTGACCGCCAGACGGGCGAACCGATGGCACCGTTCAACTCCTCGAGCCCAGAGATGGCCGCGTTCTTGGCGTACGCGCTCGATCACGGAGTGTTCGTGAACCTGCACTGGAACCAGGTCATGACGAACCCGCCGCTCATCATCACCGAAGAAGAGCTCGCCGCGGGATTCGACGTGCTCGACAGGGCACTCGAGATCACCGACCGCGCGGTCGTCGGCTGAGCCTGCGCCCGCGAGCCCGCCGCGCCAACCAACCGCACCAAGCAACCGCATCCGCAGGGGAGGCAATCGTGGAACGGATCAACCACTTCATCGCCGGCAAGGTCGTCCCGGGCGAGTCCGGCCGCGCCTCAGCGGTGTTCGATCCCGCGACCGGCGAGCAGACCCACGAGGTCGACTTGGCGTCGCGCGAGGAGGTTGGGCGCGCGGTAGCGGCGGCGCGCGCGGCGTCGACGTCGTGGGCGCACACCTCGCTCGCCAAGCGTGCCGACATCATGTTCCGCATCCGCCAGACCGTCGACGCGCATCGCGCAGACATCGCGCGAGCCATCACCGCCCAGCACGGCAAGGTGCTCTCCGACGCCATGGGTGAGGTCGCCCGCGGGCTCGAGAACCTGGAGTTTGCCTGCGGGATCCCGAACCTGCTCGCTGGGCGCTACGCGGAGCGCGCATCGACCGGGATCGACGTCTATTCGATGCGCCAGCCGCTCGGGGTCGTGGCGGGCATCACGCCCTTCAACTTCCCGGCGATGGTGCCCATGTGGATGTTCGCCAGCGCGATCGCCTGCGGCAACACCTTCGTGCTGAAGCCCTCCGAGCGCGACCCGCTCGCCGCGTCGGTCTTGGCCGAGCTGCTCGCCGAAGCCGGTGTGCCCGACGGTGTGTTCAACGTCGTCCACGGCGACAAGGAAGCCGTCGACTCGCTGCTCGAGCACCCCGATGTGAAAGCCATCTCCTTCGTGGGTTCCACGCCGATCGCCAAGTACATCTACGAGACCGCCGCGCGTCACACCAAGCGCGTGCAAGCCCTCGCCGGGGCGAAGAACCACATGGTGGTCCTGCCCGACGCAGACGTTGACATGGCGGCCGACGCCGCAGTCTCCGCCGCCTATGGCTCGGCAGGGGAGCGGTGCATGGCAGTCTCGGTCGTCGTCGCCGTCGGCAAGGTCGCCGACGGTCTCGTCGGGGCGATCGCCGAGCGCCTGCCGCAGCTGCGCATTGGCCCGGGTGTGGACGCCGAGTCCGAGATGGGGCCGCTCGTGAGCCGGGCGCACCGTGACAAGGTCGCCTCCTACGCCGACTCGGCGAAGGCGCAGGGCGCCGACGTCCTCGTCGACGGGCGGGACCACCCGCGCTATGGCGGTGACGGCTTCTTCCTCGGTGCCACGCTCATCGACAACGTCACTCCCGAGATGGACTGCTACACCGACGAGATCTTCGGTCCGGTGCTCTCGGTGGTGCGCGTGGCCACGTACGACGACGCGCTCGAGCTCGTGAACTCGAACCCCTGGGGGAACGGGTCAGCCATCTTCACTCGAGACGGCGGCGCGGCCCGGCGCTTCCAAGAAGAGGTCGAGACCGGCATGGTCGGGGTGAACGTCCCGATCCCCGTACCGGTCGGCTACTTCTCGTTCGGCGGATGGAAGGACTCGCTCTTCGGCGACACCCATATCTACGGGCCCGAGAGCATAAACTTTTACACCCGGGCGAAGGTCGTGACGGAGCGCTGGCCGGACCCCGCGAGCAGCGTGGTCGATCTCGGGTTCCCCCAGAACCGCTGACGGTCTCCCGCGGTGCCGACGATCTCCCGCGGTGCCGAGAGGTGGCGTCCGAGGGGAGCGGCACAGTCTCAGAATGTCTAAGGGCTGTTGACCTGGCCTTAGAAACTGTTAGCATCATCGGATGCAGCGGCGGGACAATCCGTACACGCCGGGCGCGGGGCGCAAGCCGCCCTGCCTCGCCGGGCGAGACGCGGACCTCGAGGGGTTCGCGTCGCTCCTCGAGGTCCTCTCCTCGGGAGGCCCCGAGCGCAGCCGCATCTTCTACGGCCTGCGGGGGGTGGGCAAGACCGTCCTCTTGATGGAGCTCGACCTGCTCGCGGCAGAGGCGGGCTGGGCGACGACCGACGTCGTGGAGGTGGGATCGTCGCCCGACTTCCGCTCGGTCTTCGCTCAGATGGCCTCACGGCTGCTCCGGGAGATGAGCAGGAAGCACCCGATCCGCGATCGGGTGGAGCGGGCCCTCGGGGTGGTGAAGGCGTTCAGCGTGGTCGCTCCCGGCGGCGTCCAGCTGAAGCTCGACGTCGACGCGGTCGGTGGCGTGGCCGATTCGGGGGACCCCGAGCAGGACCTCGTCGAACTGCTGCGCGAGATCGGCCAGACCGCGGCGAGCGCTCACAGTGGCGCCCTGTTCCTCATCGACGAGATGCAGAATTTTGACCCGGCCTCGCTTGCCGCCGTGTGCATGGCGTTCCAGGCAGTCAGCCGCGACGCCCTGCCCGTCGCGCTCGCCGGTGCGGGGCTCCCCGAGCTCCAGGTGCGCCTCATGCGCGCCAAGCCCTACGCCGACCGCCTCTTCGAGTACCGGGCCCTCGACCGGCTCTCCGATCCTGAGGCCCGCATGGCCCTCGTCAAGCCGGCGTCACTCCTCGGCGTCGACTACGCGCCCGACGCCGCCACCGAGGTGGTCCACCTCGCCGCGGGCTACCCGTACTTCTTGCAGGAGTACGGCCGGGCGCTGTGGAACGCCGCGGAGGCCTCGCCCATCACCGCCGCCGATGTCGACGAGGTGCGCGACCTCGTCCAAGAGCAGCTCGTGCGTACCTTCTACGGCACGCGCTTGGAGCTCGCGACCGATGCCGAGCAGCGCTACCTGGCCGCGATGGCCTCCCTCGGTGATCCGCCGTACGCGACGGCCGAGGTGGCTCGGGCGTGGGGCGCCGAGAACCAGCGTCAGACCTCCCCACACCGCGACAGCCTCATCCAAAAGGGCCTCATCTGGGCACCCCGGCGTGGTCAGGTCGACTTCACCGTCCCGCGCTTCGCGGAGTTCCTCCTGGCGCACCACCCGATCGGCGGCTTCGAGAGGGAATGAGCCGCCCGCCGGGCGCGCCCGCCGGGCGCCTCGGCCTCGCCCGCGGCTGGGCATCCCACGGACCGAGGCCGACATCGGCGAGCAGGATTGCACGTACACACGAATGTGCGTACAATATGAGCGGTGACGCCCCTCGACTTCGTGGTCTCCCTGGCACTCATCTCGGTCGCTGCCGGGGTGCTCGGCTCGCTGATCGGCCTGGGCGGCGGCGTCGTCATCGTCCCGGTGCTCACGCTCGTCTACCACATCGACATCCGCCTCGCGATCGGGGCGAGCATCGTCTCGGTCATCGCGACGTCGAGCGGCGCGGCCGCCGCCTACGTCCGCGAGCGCATGACCAACCTGCGCGCGGGCATGTTCTTGGAGATCGCGACCACCACGGGCGCAGTGAGCGGCGCCTACCTCACGACCATCCTGCCCGCCCGGTTCCTCTTCGTGCTGTTCGGCCTGGTGCTCGCCTACTCCGCGTTCGCCACCTTCCGGCGCCGGCATGCCGACGCGCCCCTCACCGTCTCGAACGACCGGATCGCCAACTACTTCAACCTGCACGGCTCCTTCTACGACCCTGCCGAGCAGCGGGAGATCCCCTACAAGGTGGTGGGTACCAAGCTCGGGCTCGCCCTCATGTACGTGGCGGGCTTGGTGAGCGCGCTGCTCGGCCTCGGCTCGGGGGCGCTCAAGGTGCCGGCCATGGACAGCGCCATGCACCTGCCGATGAAGGTGTCCTCGGCGACGAGCAACTTCATGATCGGCGTCACCGCCGCGGCGAGCGCCGGCGTCTACTTCACCCGGGGCCAGATCGACCCGGTCATCGCGGCGCCCGTCGCGGCCGGCGTGCTCCTGGGCGCGACTCTTGGCGCCCGCGTCCTCGGGCGGGTCGCGAGCAAGACCGTCCGGATCGTCTTCGTCGTCGTGCTCGTCGTCATCTCCCTCGAGATGCTCCAAAAGGGGGTGTTCGCGTGACCGGCACGAACCGACCGCCCGAGCCGCCCGAGCCGCCCGAGCCGCCCGCACCGCCCGCACCGGGTCCGGATCTCCGGGGCACGCCCATGGGGAGCGACCTCACGCGCTCGATGCGCCGCCGCCAGCTGAGCCCGCAAGAGGCAGCCGTCATGGAAGAACGGGTGCGCCGCGTCGAGCTCGCGATCTCGTGGGTCCTGCGCACCGGCGTCGTGGTCAGCGTCGCGGTGATCGCGGTCGGCCTCGCGATGATGTTCGCCCACCACGGCGCGTGGACCTCGATCACCGGGCACACCTCCTACCGGTCGCTCACCGACAGGTCCACGCCCTTCCCGCACTCCCTCTCGGCGCTCGGTCGGGCCATCGGGCGCGGCGAGGGGCGGGGGATCGTGGTGCTCGGCGTGTTCATCCCGATCTTGCCGCCGGTGATGCGGGTGGCGGTCGGGGTGCTGTCCTTCGTCTACGAGAAGGACCCGCCGATGACGATCGTCACCTTGTACGTCCTCGTCGTCCTCGTTGGCTCCTTCTTCCTCGCTGGCGGCTGAGGCGGTGGCCGTGGCGCTGGACCGCACGAGCCCGATGCCCCTGTGGGCCCAGATCGCCGACGACCTGCGCCGCCGCCTGGTCGAAGGCGAGTTCGACGACCGTTTCCCCACCGACGAGGAGCTGACCCGCGACTACGAGGTCAGCCGCCAGACCGCGCGCGAGGCCGTACGGCACCTCGCGACCGAAGGGCTCGTGGTGCGCGAGCGCGGGCGGGGAAGCTCGGTCGTCGCACCCCTGCACGAGCAACCACTGCACTCTCTCTACAGCCTCGCCTCGGCGGTGCGCGCGGGCGGCGGCGAGGAGCGCAGCGAAGTGCTCGCCGCCGTGTCCCAGCCTGCCACGCCCGAGGTCGCAGATCGCCTCGAGGTGGATCCCGGCGCCGACGTCGCGTTCATCGAGCGCCTTCGCTTCGCCGGTGCCGAACCCATCGCGCTGGATCGCTCTTGGCTGCCGCTGCCCGACGTCCGCGGGCTTCTCGAAGCCGACCTGTCGAGCGGCGGCCTCTACGAGCTCCTCTCGGCGCACTGCGCGTTGCGGGTGAGCGGTGGCTCCGAGCGCATCACGCCCGTCGTTCCCGCCGCCGCCGAGCGCAAGCTCTTGCGCTTGGGCCCCAAGGTGGCGGCATTTTCGATCGATCGCCTCGCGTTCGTCGGGCACCGGCCGATCGAGTGGCGTGAGAGCCTCATTCGCGGTGATCGCTACGCGTTCGTCGCCCAGTGGCCGAGCGGCGCCCGACCCCAGCTCGCGCTCGACTGAGCGGCCCAGCTCGCGCGCGACTGAGCGGCGCGAGCCCGTCGGATGCCTCGTCTCCACCGGCGTTCCGCCCATGTGGCCGCTCGCCTGGTGCACCCCTTCGGTGGTTGCCTCCTGCCTTCCCTTGGCAAAGGTTCCCTGTGGGTTGCGCGCTCGGCCAGCAGCTCACGGTGCCCTCGACATGGCCCGCCGCCCGAAGTGAGCGACGGCCGTGTGATGTGCCCGGAGTCGGCGTTCCACGAGTGGAATCCGGTCCTGGCGCCGAAAGCGTGCCAGGCAATCCCAACGCATCACCCGAGGAACGCCACGAGCCAACGAGGCACGAGTCGATGGCCACGGAACCCGAGGAGCCAACGGGCCGACGAGGCACGGGGCAGTCCGCCGTAGAAGCCGTAGAAGGAGACACCGACGATGAAGGCACGCACGCCCCTCGCTGTGCTGTTGGCTGCAGCGATGGGGCCGATCTTCGCTCTTGGGGGGGCATCACCTGCGGGCGCCGCGACAACAGGGTGGGTTCCCACTGCGACCCAGGGGATCCCTGCGCTGAACGGGGCCACCGCCATTGGCACGCTGGCAGGCGCTACGCCGGTCACGGTGACCGTGGGCCTTTCCCTCCGGCACCAGGCGACATTGCGCAACTTCCTGGCGGACGCCGCGGACCCGTCGTCGCCGGACTTCGGCGCCACGTACACCCCGCAAGGCTTCAGCGCCACCTACGGTCCGACGACCACAGCGGTGGGTGCGGTGACGAGCTATCTGCGCGCCGAGGGGTTCACCGGCGTGACGGTGTCGCCTGACCACCTGCTCGTGACGGCGTCGGGCACCGCCGCGCAAGCGGACGCCGCGTTCCACACGACGCTCATGGGCTACTTGCTCGGCGGCGCGCACGTCTACGCGAACTCGACCGCCGCGATGGTGCCGACGAGCCTCGTTGGCGACGTCGCGGGCGTGCTCGGCCTGAACGACGTGTTCAAGGCATCGCCGCCGCTCGTGAGGCGCAGCACACTCACAGCACCGAGCCCGACGTTCGGCTACACCCCGGTGGGCTTCCAGAAGGCGTACCAAGCGACATCGTCGCCGACGGGTGCCGGGACGGCGATCGCCACGATCTCGTCGGGCAAGATGACAGCGGTCATCGCCAACCTGCGCACCGAGGAGAAGGCGAACGGTCTGCCCGCGGTGCCTGTCACCGTCGAGTACGCGGGGCTCGAGAACCCGACCATCACACCGACAGCGAACGTCGAGTGGGACCTCGACAGCCAGTTCTCGACCGGTATGGCGCAAAACGTGTCGCACTTCTACTTCTACGACGCCTCGACGCTCACCGACGCCACACTCGCGCTCGTCTTCGACAAGTGGGCGAGCCAGGACATCGTGAAGGCGGCGAGCGCGTCGCTCGGCGAGTGCGAGCTCTACCCCTACCTGGACGGCTCGATGGTGATCGACGACGAGATCTTCTCGGAGGCCGCGGCGCAGGGCCAGACGATGTTCGCGAGCTCCGGTGACACCGGGGCGTCGTGCGCGCTCGTCGGCACGAACGGCGTGCCCGACTCGGGACCGCCGCTCGTGAACTACCCCGCGTCCTCGCCCTACGTGGTCGGGGTGGGGGGCACCACCTTGTTCACCAAGTCCACAGGCACCTACGACTTCGAGCTCGGCTGGGATGCCGGCGGCGGCGGCCTGAGCCACTTCGAGGCCGCCCCCTACTGGCAGCGCCAGGTGATGCCGGTGACCGCCACTGAGACGCCGACGGTCGAGGGAACACTCGGGGCGAGAGGCGTGCCCGACATCGCCATGGACGCCACAATCGCCACCGGCGCGCTCGTCTACACCGGGTCGTCGTCGCCCACATTGGTCGGTGGCACGAGCCTCTCGTCGCCGCTCGCGCTCGGCACCTGGGCGCGCATCGAGAGCGCGTACCACAACCGCCTCGGCTTCGCCGCGCCGGTCCTCTACGGCGTCTACCTCGCCGGCACCTGCACCACAACGAGCGTCGAGAAGATCTGCACCACCCCGGCGTTCCATGCACCGGTCAGTGGTGACAACGGCCTGTACCCGGTGACGCCGGGCTACAACTACGTGACCGGGCTCGGCTCGATCGACACCGCCGCGATGCTGCGCGCGGTCGTGCCCTTCGTCGCGCGGTCGCCCGCGCCCGCGCCTGGGCCGGGGGCGCCTCCGCCGCCCCCGCCTGGGCGGCCTTCCCCCTCCAGGCAGTAGCCGGAGCCATCGCCGGGGCGCGTTCCCGCGGCCCGGTCGCTCGCCTCATGTCACCCGGGCGGCTGGACGCTCTGGCCGGCCCCACGCCACGATCGCCGCGGCGGTGAGGAAAGTGGCGAGCATCACGACGAACGCCGCGTGGAACCCGACGTCGGTGACGACGATGCCGACGACCGCGACCCACAACGCGCCGACCGCCTGGGACGCCGCGAAGAAGAGACCGAAGGCAGCCCGTGCGCGCTCGGAGCCGACCACTCCGGCGAAGGCCGTCTGGCGGAGCGAGAGCTCGGAGTAGGAGAAGATGCCGACGGCCACTCCGATCGGTGCGAGGACGATCGCGGCACGCCCGGCGAAGGCGAAGGCCCCGAGCGCGATCGCGCCCAAGACATAGTTCAAGAGCAGGACCCGGTGGTGGCCCAGCCGATCGGACAGGTAGCCCATGAGGACCGGCCCGACGACCGCGCCGGCGTAGAGGATCGTGAGGACTGCGCCAAGCGCAAGGGGGCGATAGCCGAGGCCCGACTTCAAGTACGCGGGCACGTAGATGCTCAGGATGCCGATGCCCTGGCCACCAGCGGCGACGGTCCCGGCGACGAGGAGGGCGAGCGCGGGTCGCTCTCTCACGATGGCCGCGAGCTCGGCGCGTGCCTCTCGCAGTGCCACACGCGCGCCGGCACTGGGGACGCCGGCACTGGGGCCGGTGCGCGCGGGGCCCCGCAACCCGACCCCGATGGCCACTGCCGCGGTCGCGAGCAGCGCCGCGAGGAGGACGTAGGCCATGTGCCAGCCGCTCGTGGCGATGACCGCGGTCACGGCGAGCGGCGCCACGAGCGTGCCGATGTTCCCCGCGGTCACGTGCCAGCTCAAGACGGCGCCGCGCTTGGCGGGATGGCGGGAAGAGAGATAGGAGGCGCCGACGGGGTGCTGGGGCCACGTGGCGATCGCCTGGACGAGGCGCCCGGCGAAGAAGATCGCGATGCCCGGCGATACGGCGCCGATGACTGCGGCGATCGTGGAGCCGACGTTCTGTTCGAAGAGCAGGCGCCGGGCCGATTGACGCACGATCCCTGCGAGCAGTTGGAACATGCTGCCGAACGCGGCCACGACCGCGAGCAGGATGCCGATCGTGGCATAGGAGACGTGGTAGGTGCTGGCGACGAAAGGGATCGTCGTGCCGACTCCTGCCACGTACGCGTGCTGCCCGGCGTGGGAGTAGCCGAGCACGAGGAGATCCCTCACTCGGCGGCGTCGAGACCGCTGGAGGCCGTCCTCGCTCGCCTCGTGATCCTCGCTCTCGCAGATCTCCCCGTTGTCCTCACCCGCGCCGTTCGCCCCGTCCGGCGCGCCGGACGGGGCGTGTGCAGGGCGCGGCCCTGGCCCCGGAGCAGTGGCCATGATGGCGACTCTAGAAGGACGGCGACTCCAAGAGGTCGCCGAGCCCGCACGACCGCTACGCGCCGTGGACGCTGCGCCGAAAGGTGTGAGGCGGCGCGGCGTTCTCCTCGTGACGCCGGAGGTCGCGAGACCGCACGACCTGTGCGGTTCGCGCAGGCTCGGGGAGGTCGACGATGGCCAGAATGCACCTTCGACGCCGCTGGCGGGCGGGCGCGGCACTGGGAGGCGCGGCCCTCCTCGGCGTCGCCCTGCTCGCGACGCTGGACGTGCCCGGCGCGTCCGCCAGCGCATCGCCCGCCAGCGCATCGCCCGCCAGCGCATCGCCCGCAGGCACGCCGCTCG
>JAJZJC010000049.1 GCA_021810205.1 Actinomycetes bacterium | reverse complement strand
GCGCCACAGTCGATGTCGTCACCGTCGACGCCAGGAGGAGGGCAGAGCGTGCTTGACGGCGTGGTCCCATTTCCAGCCGATGTGGCCCGGCGCTACCGGGAGAAGGGGTACTGGGAGGACCGGTCCCTGATCGACGTGTTCGGCGAGGTGTTCGACCGGTACGCCGACCGGGTGGCGCTCATCGACGACGAGACGACCGTGACGTACCGCGAGCTGGACGAGCGATCGAGGCTCCTTGCGCGCCACCTCGTCGATCTCGGGATCAAGCCCTTGGACCGCATGGTGGTCCAGCTGCCCAACACCGTGCAGTTCGCATACTTGTACTTCGCCCTTCAGCGCGTGGGCGCCATCCCGATCCTCGCCCTCTCGGTCCATCGCCGGCGGGAAGTGGAGCAGTTCGTCACGCTGGCGGACGCACGCGCGTGTGCGGTGCCCGCCCACGTGCGCGACTTCGACTTCGTCGACATGGTCAAGGCCATCATGGCCGATCATGCGGGGCTCGATCTGTGCCTTGTGCAGGGGATGGACCCAGAAGCCGAAGCGGGACCTTTCGTCTCGCTCGACGCGCTGTTGGAACGAGAGCCGTCGACGCCCGAGAGCGCGTTGAAGGACATCACCATCGATCCGGAGGATCCCGCGGTCTTCCTGCTGTCCGGGGGGACCACGGGGATCCCGAAGCTCATCCCCCGCACCCACAACGACTACGTCTACAACTCGAAGCTGGCTGCCTCGGTCTGTGACATCCGAGATGGGGACGTCTTGTTGCTGGTGCTCCCCATCGAGCACAACCTGCCGCTGGCCTGCCCAGGCATGCAAGGCTTCCTCTTGAAGGGAGCCACCGCGGTGCTGTCCACGTCGACGAGGCCGAAGGACGTGTTCGAACGCGTCCAGCGCCACCGCGTCACCCACGTCCACGTGGTCCCCGCGCTGCTCATCCGCTGGATCAACGATCCCTCCGCCTCCGAGTACGACCTCTCGTCGCTGCACATCGTCCAAAGCGGCGGCCAGCGCCTCCAGCCCGAGGTTCGCCAGAAGGCGCAGGCCCTCTTGCCGGGCTGTTTCATCCAGGAGAACTTCGGTATGGCCGAAGGGCTCATCATGTTCGTCCGCATCGACGACCCCGACAAGGTGCGCCGGGAGACCTGCGGACGCCCGGTGTGCGAGGACGACGAGGTGTACCTGATCGACGAAGACGGCGTACCGGTGCGACAGGGCGAGGTCGGCGAGCTCGTCGTGCGAGGTCCGTACACCTTGCGCGGCTACTTCCGCAGCCCCGAGTACAACGCCCGAGCGTTCACGCCCGACGGCTTCTACCGCTCGGGGGATCTCCTGCGCATGGACGACACCGGCAACTACATCGTGGAGGGTCGCCGCAAGGACCTCATCAATCGGGGCGGCGAGAAGATCAGCGCCGAGGAGGTGGAGAACCTGATCCTGGCGCATCCGAGCGTCCTGAACGTGGCCTGCGTTCCCTACCCCGACGAGGTGCTGGGTGAGCGGATGTGCGCGTGTGTCGTCACCAAGGAGGGCGCGTCCATCGACTTCGACGAGCTCGTCGACTTCCTCGAGAAGATGGAGATCGCCAAGTTCAAGCTCCCCGAGCGCCTCGAGGTCCTCGACGACCTGCCACTGTCGGGATTCGGAAAGGTCTCGAAGAAGGACCTGACGGCGATGCTGGTGCAGACCTCGCGCTGAGCGAGTGCCGTCGCGCCGAGCGGCGGCGCGCGTCGCGCTCAGGGCACGGACGGCGACGCTGCGCGGTCGTGCTTGACGATCGCGAGACGTGAACGTAACCTCGCGCGTCAACCCTACCGGGGTAGTGATGGCTGACCCGGCAGGGAGCGGCGCGAAGACGGCCGCGAAGACTGCCGCGAGGACGGCTCGTCAGAGGGAGACTGCAGGTGCGGATCGTCACCGACGTCGCCAGCACGCGTAACGACCTGGTTGCCGCCTGCCCGGGTCACCTCGGCGCGGATGGGCACGCGACAGGGCGTGTGACGAGATGAGGGCAGCGGAGCAGTTCCTCGACGTGCTCGAAGCGGCGGGGATCGACACGCTCTTCGGCCTGCCCGGCTCGACCGAGGCACCGCTGCTCGAGGCCATCCGAAGCCGTGACTTCCGCTACGTGCTGGCGCTCCATGAAGGGGTGGCGGTGTCGATGGCCGACGGGTACGGGCGCCTCGGGGCGCGCGTGGGCGCCGTCGGGCTCCATACGAGCGTCGGCACGCTGAACGGCCTGAGCCAGATGATGAACGCCCGGCGAGACGGCGCCGCGCTGCTCGTGACCGCCGGTCACAAGGATCGCGCCGTGCTCTCCGAAGAGGGCTTCTGCGCCCTGCCCGAGCTGCTCTCGGCTGCACGGGCGGTGAGCAAGTGGGCTCACCAGAGCTTGTCGGCCGACGCGGTGGCCGCCGACCTCGCCCATGCGATCCGGGTGGCGACGGCACCCCCACCGGGGCCGACCTATCTGGCCGTGCCCGAGGACCTCTTGGGTGCCGAGGTGACGGCCAGCCAGGGCGCCGCGCAGGCAGTGGTATCGGCGCCGCCCGTGATGGCCGTCCCGTCGGTCGAGTCCATCCGCGCGGCGGTCGATCGGCTCGTGGATGCCGAGCGACCCGTGCTCGTGGTGGGCAGTGGCGCGCGGGGGGCGTGGAGGCAGGTGGAGGCATTGAGCCGCCTGTGCGGCATGGGGGTGCTCCACGCCCAGTTCACCGATCTCGGTGACTTGCCGCTGCCCACCGACTTCTCCTCCTACCTCGGCATGTACGGCGAGGACCGAGCGGCGCTCGAGGGTTGCGACCTGGTGATCGCGGCGGGGTGCCGGGTGTTCTATCCGTTCTCCGATCTCCAGCGGCCCCGGCTGCCCAAGGGCGCGGCCCTCGTCCACCTCCACGAGGATCCCGCAGAGGTGGGACGCGTCGTGCGTGCCGACGTCGGTCTCTTGGGGGACGTCGGCGCAGGGCTGGCAGCCATGGTGGCCGAGCTGGCTGGTCGGGCTCCGGACGAGGACCGCCGAGCCCGGCGGGCCGCGCACGTCGCAGCCCTGGCTCAAGAGCGCCGGGCTGCAAAGCAAGAGGAGTGCCGCGTGGCGGCGGGCGCCTCACCCCTTCGCATCGAGGAGCTGGCCGGGGTGCTTGGTGACGCGCTGCCCGAGGATGCCGTCGTCGTCGACGAGGGGGTGCGATCCTCTCGGCCGTTGCTGCGGCACCTCAGGCTCGGAGCCGGCCAGCGCTTGCTGCGCACGTCGGGCGGCGCGCTCGGTTGGGGCACCCCGGCAGCCGTCGGCGCGAAGCTGGCGGTGCCCGAGCGCCCGGTCGTGGCCGTCATCGGTGACGGCAGCTTCCACTTCTCCGCCCAGGCCGTGTGGAGCGCCGCGCAGACGGGGGCCGCCGTGACGATCCTGGTCCTCGACAACGGCGGGTACCTTGCGGTGAAAAGAGCCATAGAGGGACATCTCGGGCTCGCTCATGATCCACGCCGGCATCCGGGCACCGAGATCTGCGGGATCGACCATCTCGACGTCGCACGGGGCTACGGCGCTCGCGGGCTGTCGGTGACCGACGCCGCCAGCCTGTCCAAGGCACTGGCCGACGGGCTCGACAGCGACAGACCGACGGTCGTGCACGTCCCCGTCGCACAGGTTCGGCCATGAACATCGGCGGACCCTGGCGCATCGGGCCCGAGCTGACCGTCCGTCGCGACCGGCGAGCGATCACGGGGCGCAGTGACGGTTCCTGTGCGTCCTGTGCGCCAGTCACTACTACAGGCGTTCTGGGAAGGTCGAGGTTCGTTGTGACGGTGTGACGACCACGGGGCACCGCGGCGAAGCACTGTGCGACACCCTGTTACAGTTGCATGTCGCAAGGCCGCGGGCATCGTGACGCTACCTGCGCTCGTAGGTAATATTGGAAGAGCGGCGAGCCAACGGACGAACCGAGCGAGCTGCGTGGAGAAAGGGGGGAGTTCCATGACGTCACGGTGGCAACACCTCGGTCGTTGGGCCGGCATTGCGTCGATGGTCGCAGCGTCCGGCTTTGCCGTCGCCCTGCCGGCCGCGTCGGCGGGCGCCACGAACAAGGCGCACCGCAGCGCGAAGGCGGCCAAGGGAGCGCTGAACGAGGCGATCGTGATCGCCTACACGGGACCGGTGTCGTTCGAGGGAGCGGCCGCCGACGCCGGCGTCTACCCAGCCATCGACGAGATCAACGCCGCCGGCGGGATCCTCGGGCACAAGGTGAATGTGGTGCCCGTCGACACCAAAGGCGATCCGGCGGACGCGGTTCCCCAGGTGGACAAGCTGATCGCCACCACGTCGCACATCATCGGCGTCGCCGGCGTCGGGACGGCGTCGGCACCCACGATCGTCCCGATCCTGAACTCGGCCCATCTCCCCATGTTCGCCTTTGCTGGGGAGGCCGCCTTCGACCACTCCAAGTACAAGTACTTCTGGCGACTGCTCCCGCCCGACGACGCCGTCGGCAAGGCGATGGACCTCTACGCGCACCAGGAGGGCTACAAGAAGGTCGCCCTGGTCTTCGGTACCACAACAGGGGCCCAGAGCAACTTGCCGGGCATCCTCGCAGGTATGAAGCCCACGCACGAGAAGCTCGTCGCGAAGATCACAGTGACCCCGGAGCAGCCCTCGTACCGCGCTGAGGTCGAGAAGCTCGTCGCAGCGCACCCGCAGGTGATCCTGACCGAGATGGACACGGCCACCTCGGTCACGTTCTTCTCCGAGCTCAAGCAGCTCGGGCACATGCTTCCGATCATCGGCACCAACACGGAAGTGACAAGCACATGGGAGAATGCCGTTCGCAAGGCGCTCGGCACGTCCACATTCAATAAGGACATCAGGGTCTTGGACACAGTTGCCGCGAACAAATCGCCCGCGACGGCTGCCTACGCCAAGGCGCTCAAGCTGGCGAAGTCGAAGGTCGTGGCGCCGTGGACAGGATGGGTGGGCAACTCGCACTCGCAGGCAGCCTACGACGCCGTCGTCGTTCAGGCGCTGGCCATGACGGCCTCCCACAGTGTCACACCGAAGGTCTACAACAACCACATCATGACAGTGACCCAAAAGGGGAGCGGCAAGAAGGTCGTGTACACATACGCCAGCGGCGTCAAGTTGCTGAAGGCGGGCAAGAAGATCCAGTACGTCGGTGCCGGCGGCCCCATCAACTTCGACAAGTGGCACAACTCTTTCGGCAACATGGAGGCCGTGAAGATCAACGCGAAGGACAACACGGTGCCGGTCAAGACCATCTTCGAGAAGGCGATCCTGAAGATTGGCTGACGCGTACGGTTGCGTGGCCTGCTCGGTTTGGCCATCTCAGCCGAGAAGGAGGGGCTGGTCGGTAGGGACGACAAGGCGACCGGTGTGAGCGCATGAACATCCTCATCCAGACGATCGGCTTCGGCATCGTATCGGCGTCGATCATCGCCGTCGGGGCGATGGGGTTCACGATCCAATTCGGGCTGACGAACGTGCTGAACCTGAGCTTCGGCGGTGTGATGACGGTGTCCGCCTTCATCATCTACCTCACGGAGCAGCAGGCCGGCATCAACGTCTGGCTGGGTCTGCTTCTCGCGGGTGTGGGGGCCGCAGCGCTCACCGTCTTCTTGGGCAAGACGGTGTTCAAGGTCTACGCGCGGCGGGGCACGCACCTGTTCGAGATGGTGATGGTGACGCTCGGCCTCAGCCTCGTGATCGAGTACGCCGTGGACGCCATCTCGCGTGACCAGGTCTATTCGATCAGCTTCGACCAAGGAGCGTCGTACCACATCGGCGCGGTGACGCTCTCGGAGAGCCAGATCATCATCGTCGGGATCGGCATCGTCGTCTTCTTGGCGCTGGAGGGCCTCCTCCACCTCACCCGGTTGGGGAAGGCGCTTCGCGCCATGGCCGTCGATCCTGGGCTGGCCCGCTCGTGCGGCATCCCCACCAATCGCATCGTGAACGCGACGTGGCTCATCAGCGGCTTTTTGTGCGGGGTGGCGGGCGTCATCTACGTGATCAACTCGTTGTCCGTCTCGTACACAACCGGGATGCTCTTCCTGCCTTCAGTCATCGCGGCAGCGATCCTTGGCGGCGTCGGCTCGCCGCGCGGCGCCATCCTGGCCGCTCTCCTGCTCGGCCTCGTGACACAGCTCGTGGCAGCGGCCGGCCTCTCCGCGTACAGCTCGATGGCGGCCTTCGGTGTGCTCGTCATCGTCCTGCTCGCGAGGCCCTCGGGCGTGCTCTCCGCTGCCGCCCGCAAAGTCGAGCTCACGCTGTAGCCCGGAGGCGACGTGGGGCACTACTCCTTCTACATATCCACGCTGGTCGTGTACTTCGGCATCGACTTGCTGTCCGCGTGGTCGCTGAACCTGCAGTACGGCTACACCGGCGTGATCAACTTCGCCTACGTCGTGTTCCAGGCGACCGGCGCCTACGTGGCAGGCGTGGTGGTCCTGGGCTCGGACACCGGGGCTGGCTCGTACCAGCACTACATCCTCGGCGCGCACCTGCCATTTCCCGTCCCGCTCCTGGCTGCGACGTTCGCGGGCGCGCTGCTCTCCGGGGTGATCGGCCTGTTCGCCGTCCGAAGGATCCGGCGCGACTACCAGGCAGCCGTCATGCTCATCTTGTCGCTGATCCTGTTGCAGCTGGTCCAGAGCGACACGGCCATCTTCAACGGCCAGGACGGGATCACCGCCATCCCGCATCCGCTGCAGTCCGCGCTCGGGTTGTCGCTCTCCACGTATCAGTGGGTCTACGCGCTGTGGGTCCTCGCCATCTGCGCCGTCGTCTATGTCGTGGTCCAGAAGCTCTGCCGCTCCTCGTGGGGACGCTCGCTGCGCGCGATCCGCGACCAAGAGGACGCGGCGGCGTCGCTGGGGCTGAACGGGACCAAGCTCCGGCTCGAGGTGCTCATCATCGGCGGGGCGATCGCCGGGCTCTCCGGCGGCCTTCTCGTCGAGTACATCGGGGCATGGTCACCTGGGGCCTGGGGCTATGCCGAGACGTTCGTCATCTTCACGGCGGTCCTCGTGGGGGGCGTCGGCAACAACCGCGCCATGCTGCTCGGCACCCTCATCGTGCCGATCATCGTCCTCGAGGTGCCGTCGTTCCTGCCGACAATTGTCTACCCTGGCCTCATCGACGCCATCGAGTGGATCATCGTCGGCCTTGGCTGGATGGGCTTTCTACTGGTTCGACCCAGGGGTCTCATCCCCGAGCGCCGGTTCCATGCCCCTCGCCGCCTCTCGAGCGCAGTGGACCGCGTCGGGCTGCTCGGGGTCATCGCGCCCGTGACGGCCAACGTGGGAGCCCCCGTGGACGCCACCGCCCCGGCGGCGGGCGCGCGGGCAGAGCGCGGCAGGGAGGAGGAATGACCATTTCTCCTGCGGGCTTTCCTGCGGACGGCACGGCCCGGGCATCCGCAGCCCACGCCGCCCCGGCGGGGGCGGCGAGCGACAGGGGACCGGTGCTCCAAGTCCGCGATGTCGTCGTCCGCTACGGCGGCGTCGCCGCGGTGAACGGCGTGTCGTTCGACCTGTACGCGGGCCAGATCGTCGGGTTGATCGGGCCCAACGGCGCCGGGAAGTCCTCCCTCTTGGCCTCGATCGGTGGCCAGCAGCGCGCCCAGAGCGGGTCCATCGTGTTGCAGGGCCGCAACGTGACGAGAGCTGCGCCGTACACCAGGGCGCGGCACGGGATCGCGAGGACCTTCCAGACCACGAGCGAGTTCGAGAACATGACCGTGTTCGAGAACCTTCTGGTGGCCGGCCGTGGCGCCTCGGGCGCGTCGCTGTGGCGGGTCACGGTGGGTTGGCGGTCGCACCGAGCGGAAGAGCGGCAGGTGGAAGCCAAGGCGTGGGGGATCCTCGAGCGCTTCGAGATGGTCGACCTCGCGGATGCCTACGGACGTGAGCTGAGCGGCGGCCAGCGTCGGCTCGTCGAGATCATGCGGTGCCTCATGCGGGACCCGGTGGTTCTCTTGCTGGACGAGCCGATGGTCGGCGTGGCTCCTCACTTGGTGGAGAGGTTCGTCCGTGACCTGCGCACGGTCGCCGCCGAAGGTATCGGGCTCGTGATCGTCGAGCACGCGCTGGAAGTGATCGAGCAGCTGTGCGACGTGGTGGTGGTGATGGCCCTGGGAGAGGTCATCGCTGAGGGGACCTACGAGGAAGTGGTTGCGAACGAGGAGGTGCGTCGTGCCTACCTCGCCTGACCAGACGTCGACACAGCGGACGTCGCCTGCGCAGGCGCCGGCGGGCGTGACGGCGGCCGGTGGCCCCGACGGCTCGCGTCGGCCGCCCTACCTCTCTGCCACAGCGATCACCAGCGGGTACAACAAGGTGCCGATCGTGCGCGACGTGACGGTGACGGTGGGACTGGGTGAGATCGTCCTCATCATGGGACCCAACGGTGCCGGTAAGAGCACCCTGGTGAAGGCGCTGACCGGAAAGGTCCCGCTGATGGGTGGACGAGTCGTGCTCGACGGGGAGGACATCTCTCACGCCAAGGAGGACGAGCGCGCCAAGAAGGGCATCGGGTACGTCCCGCAGCTGGGTGACGTCTTTGCGACCTTGACCGTCCAGGAGAACTTGGAGATGGGCGGCTACTGCTGGCCTCGCCGGGAGGTGCGACGCCACGTCGATGAGGTGCTCGAGCAGTTCCCGACCCTCCAGCCGCTGCGACGCCGTCACGCTCGTTCGCTCAGCGGGGGGGAGCGCAAGACCCTTGCCATTGCCAGGTCGCTGGTCGCCGATCCGCGATTGCTGATCCTCGACGAGCCGACCTCCAACCTCTCCCCGTTGATCGCGGCGACGGTGCTCCACGACGTGGTGGACCGCCTGGCGGCCGCCGGCCGCGGGATCCTGCTCATCGAGCAACGCGTCGCGCTCGGCCTCGGTGTCGCGACGTGGGGCTATGTGCTCGTCGCGGGGTCGACGCGCTTGGAGGCAAGTGGGGCAGAGCTGCGCGAGCGCGACGACCTCGGGAGCTTCTTCTTGGAGCAGGGAAGGGCAGCGGTGGCGGACACGGCTCCAAGCTCTGGCCCTCGAACCCACTCGCGCGGTGCATGAGAACGGCGTCAGCATGCTGAGGCGCTGCGCGAGATGCGCGAGATGCGCGACGCGCGCGAGATACGCCAGACGCGCGCCGACGGCGTCGATGGGACGATGAGGTGATGCAGGTCGTCGATTTCCACATCCACTACGCGCCCGAGGACATGGTTCGACCCAACCTCGGCGAAGACGCCCGCCCGGTGCTCGCCATGCGTCACGGCATACCGAGCCACACCCAGCACGAGGGCCTGTTCCGGATCGACCGGCATCTCGAGTGCATGGACGCGGCAGGGATCGACGTCGGCGTGCTCTCGAGCGGCGCCGGGATGGGGGCGGACCACGAGACCTGCGCGCACATCAACGCGGACCTCGCGCATGTGGCAGCTTCCCATCCAGGGCGGTTTCGTCCCCTTGCCCACGTCGACCCGCGCGACGATCGTTGGAAGCGCGAAATGGCCATGTGCGCCGACGAGCACGGCTTCCCCGGGTTGGCGTTCCCCTCCAGTTTCGAATCGCTGACGCTGGACGATCCCCTTCTTCTTCCCGTCTACGAAGAAGCGGTGCGGCGCGAGATGTTCGTGTTCGTCCATCCTGCGATCCGGATGCCCGAAGGACTGGCGCACTACTACGACCGTTACGACCTCTACCGCTGCGTCGGCCGTGAGCACGAGCTCGTCGTGGCGACCGTCCGCCTTGTCGCAGGCGGGGTCTTCGACCGCGTACCGGGGCTGCAGGTGGTCATGTCGCATCTCGGCGGGGGAATCGGGGCAATCATCGAGCGCATTCGCGGCTACCAGGACAAGGCGCATCTCGGTCTTGCTCCTGGCTCGCCGCACGCAACGGTTGCAGCCCACCCGTTCGACTACTACTTCGACCGCAACATGTTCTTCGACACCGGGGGCGTCTACGGAAGCGTGAAGGCCATTCGGGCGGCGCTCACCGAGATCCGGGCCGAGCGCATCGTCTTCGGCACGGACTATCCCCAAGAGATCCGCGACGCCGAGACGATGGCCAGGTTCACGCAGCACCTGCGCGCATCGGGTCTGCCCGGCGCGGTGGTAGAGGGCATCCTTGGAGGCAACGGGGCGCACCTGATCGCCCGGGGATGATCAGCGGGGGCGGACCCGGGCTGATCCACCCAGGGCGGACCCCGGGGGCTGGCCTCGGATCCATGCCGGCTGCCGTTGCCCGAACCGCGCGCAACTCCGGATTTCTCCTTGTCGCGACGCCAATTCGCCCCGACGGGGTAAGGAGGCGCGGCACTGTCCGTTTCACTTTGGAGCGGCCCACGCGCAGCAGCACGGCGCGTGGGTCGGGCCGATGGCAGTATCGGCGTCGCGATGCCCGGCGTGCAGCCATCGCGTCGGACGGCCGTGACATGACACGAGAGCCTCGAGCGTGTGAAGGAGCAGACCACGTGACAGCCAGAGACATCCGGCGCTGGGGAGCCGGCCTTCTCGCCGGGGCGACCGCCCTTGGCGCGGGCATGGCTCTGTGGGTCGGCACTGCCGGTACCGCCGGAGCCACGACGACACCCACGATCGGGTTCTCCCCGGTCGCCAAGACCACGCTGATCCTGCCCGAGACGGCGGACCAGGCCGCAGCGAACGAGGTGTTCAGCCTACCGAACAGCTTCAAGGTCGGTGAGAAGATCACGGTCGACCTCGCGCCGGCGACAGCGGCCGCGATCACGGCCACATGCGCCCCGACCACGGGGAACTGGGTCACCTTCACGGGAACGCCGACGATCACCGTGACCGGCGGTGCGACGAGTGAGACCAAGCCGGCGATCAGCGCGACGACGGGAACCAACCTGAGCGCCATCAGCTCGTGCACGGGCTCGCAGGACCAGCTGACACTCGTCGTCACCAACACAAGCGCCGCCGGCGCGACACCTTGGACGGTGACGGTGTCGGCGATCGCGTACTCCACGATGGCCAAGACCCCCGCCGGCCAGGTGGCGTTGCACGCCACGGCGGCGAGCGGCACCGCCACAGGGGCCACGGCGCTCACGGTCACACCGCAGCCCTCCTCCAACGCCGACGTCGTCTACCCGACCGCCTCGCGCGCGACGGCGCCGGTCACGCTCCAGCACTCCGACACCTCCGGCCAGGCCGTGAGCGACCTGTCCGTCGCAGAGCCGATCCCGGGCACCTTCAAGGCGGGCGCCACCGTGACGGTGACCCTCGCGGGGGCCACGTTCGACACCTCGGCGCCGGCGAAGGCCACCGCCGCCGGCGGCTCGGCTGCGGTCACAGGCACAAAGGTCACCTACAGCTCAGGCGCGGCATCGCTCAGCTTCAAGGTGAAGACCGCCTCGACCACGACCCCGGCGACCTACAGCGTCTCGGGGCTCGAGGTCGACACGTCGGCAGTGGGCAAGGTGGTCGCCACGATCACGGCGACAAACGGCACGACGGCCACGCCCGCACCGATGCCCGTCGCCGCGAGCGTCCTGCCCCTCGGCGCGGTCGTCCAGACAACGCGCGTGGAGGGGGCGACCGCGGACGACACCGCCCGGGCCGAGTACCTCGCCGCCTTCCCGGTGACCGCCACAACAACAGGCACCGGCACCCGCAATGCGGTCCTCGCGACCGACGCGGACTATCAGGACGCGCTCTCTGCGGCCTACCTGGCCAAGCAGCTCGGCACCGGCGTGCTGCTGACCCCGACGTCCTCGCTCTCCCAGGCGGCGCTCACAACCCTCGCCTACGAGGGCGTCCAGCACGTCTACGTGGTCGGCGGCCCGCTGGCGGTCACCAACACAGTCACGGCCGCGCTCGCCAAGACCCCGAGCTACAAGCCGGGAGGGACGACCACGCGCGGGGCCACGCTCTCCGTGACACGCATCTACGGCACAACGGCCGACCAGACGGCCCAGAAGGTGGCCCAGAGGTTCCGCGCGACATTGATCGGGTCGTTCTCGGCTCCCGGTGCCTACGGCGGGACCTACAACGACACGACAGGGCTGAATGGCACCACAAAGCACTCGGTGCCCACGACAGCCATGCGCACCGCGGTCTTGGCGCGCGACAGCGGCTTCCAGGACGCGACGGCCGCGAGCGCCCTCGCCTACCACACATCGCTCCCGATCTTGCTCACGCCCACCACGCGCCTGTCGACAGCGGCGATCTCGGCGATCGAGAACGACCAGATCACCCAGGTGATCGTGATGGGGGGCCCGCTCGCCATCACCAACACAGTCGTCAAGCAGCTCGAGTCGATGGGCGTCGACGTCTTCCGGGTGGCCGGCGCCGATGCGACCGACACCTCCCAAGAGCTCGCCCGCTTCGAGCTGGCCGCGACAAAGAACAAGGGCCGCCAGTGGACGGCGAGCGCGGGGGCGGTCCTCGCTCGCGGGAACTACTACTCCGACGCGGTCGCGGGTTCGGACCTCGCCGCCAAGACCGAGTCGCCCATCGTCTTGAGCGAGGACCAGACAACCCTCGGCCCCTACGTCACGGCCTTCTTCACGACAGTGGGGAAGGGCACCTTCACCACGATGCCTGTGACAGCGGACTTCAAGGTCGTGGTGCTCGGCGGTGGGCTCGCGGTCACCCAGGGCACCGTCAGCGAGGCGGAGAACGCCATCACGGCGGGCGCCACGTCCTGACGGCGCTCTCGCTGGAGACGTGCGCCGAGCCCGAGGGCATCGACCGTGCCGATGCAACGCGGTTGACGTCGGCATGGTGGTCGTCCTGTCGCACTCCGCTGGACTTGACCCTGAGGCGAGCGCGCGTGTAGCCATTCACGAGGGCAGGTCTTCCGCTACCGAGATGCCAGGTCACCGCCGCCGCCTTCGGCCCCCGGAAAGGGATCGGAGAGACCCGGCGCGCTGAATCCCCCGAGGGAGACGCCGAACGGAAGGACGGGGTGGGTTGGTCGACCGAGCGCGGCTCATGGCTTTCCAGGTCCTCGCACCGGACGAGGCCGAGATCCTGGTCGCGCTTGTCTCCGCCATCGTGCCGCACCGCCAGGAGGCTCTGCAGGCGACGAAGGTCGACACCGCGCTCGCCCTCGATACGAAGATGGTTGCGGATCTCGGGCTTCGCGCGCTGTGCAGGGAAGGGCTCCGGTCGCTGGAGCTGCGTGCGCAGCAGGAGCACCATTTTCGTTTCGCCGCGCTCGGCGCAGACGAGCAGGCCGCGCTTCTTGCGACCATCGAGCCCGGCGCCTTCTTCCAGACCTTGGTGCACCTCACGAAGTACGACTTCTACAACCGTCACATCGTCTGGGAAGCGATCGGGTACCCCGACCTCGGCAACGAGAGCGGATACCTACGACTCGGCTTCGACCGTCTCGATGCCTGAACCACTTGTGCCGATCGTTCGAGCTGGCGGCGCTGGCCACGCGCGGCGCTCATGCGCGAGAGGAACAGCGAGCACCCCATGACGGGCAGTCGGACGTTTCCGACCTGCGAGCCTGTCGACGTCGTCGTGATCGGCACGGGCGCAGGTGGTGGGAACGCGATCCGCGAGCTGTGCCGGAACGGCGTGAGCGTCGTGGCACTCGAAGCTGGCGGACGCCTCGACCCAGAGCGCGACTTCGAGAACGACGAATGGACGATGTTCAACCGGCTCACGTGGTCGGATCCGATCCTCGCCAGCGGCGACCTGCAGGCGCCGCCGGTCTGGAGCTGCAAGACCGTCGGTGGTTCGACTGTGCACTGGACGGGTGCGGCTCTGCGAGCCCAACCCCACGAGCTGCGGGCGCGATCGCACTATGGAGCGCTCGAGGGCGCAGCAACCGTCGACTGGCCCATCAGCTTCGACGACGTGCTCCCGTGGTACGAGAAGGCCGAGCGCCTGCTCGGAGTCACCGGTCGCGTCCAGGATCTCCAGACGCCGAACGCCAACTACCTGGCGATCAAGAGGGGGGTCGACGCGCTCGGCTGGACGATGCGACCGAACCACCTGGCGCTCAATCCAGTCGGTGTCTTCGACGGACGGCCGGCCTGCACCCAACGCGGGCACTGCATGCAGGGATGCTCGAACAAGGCGATGTGGAGCTCGCTGAACGAGGCCATCCCGAAGGCCGAGAAGACCGGCTGGCTGGAGCTTCGCACCATGTGCCAGGCGCTCACGATCAACGTCGACTCCACCGGCAGGGCCACTGGGGTGACCTATGCACGTAGTGACGGAACGCTCGAGGAGCAGAAGGCAAAGGTCGTCGTGCTCGCCGGGAACGCCATCCAGAGCTCGCGACTGCTGCTGAACTCGACCTCACCGATGTTCCCGGACGGTCTCGCGAACGGCAGTGGCTTGGTTGGCCACCATTACATGCACCACGTGACCGGCTCGTCGTTCGCCCTCATGCCCTTCCCCGTGCACGGCTACAAGGGCGTCATTGCGACCGGCCTCATCGACCAGTTCTCCGGACCCGACCCAGGCGAGCGTGATTTCGTCGGCGGCTTCAATTTCGCCACTGATTTCCTGGGCCCGGGCGCGATGTCGATCTTCGCCAAGCCCCGCTCGCTGATCGCGCGGCCGGACAGTGCGCAAAGCTGGGGCGCGCCGCTTGTCGAGATGATGGACACATACACCTGCCTTGCAGGGATCCACTTCTTCGGCGAGGACGTCGCCCAGGTCGACAACCGCGTGAGCCTCCATCCGACGCTCAGGGACGCGCACGGCATGCCCCTGCCGATGCTCGCCTACGCTGATCACCCCAACAACGCGGCAATGTACCGGTATGCGTCCGACCGGGCGACCGAGATCTGGCGCGCTGCGGGGGCGATCAGGATCTACGATGCGCACTTTCCCGACACTCACCTCCTCGGCACGTGTCGGATGGGAGACGACCCCGAGGCCTCGGTCGTCAATCGCTACGGACAGGCACATGAGGTGAAGAACCTGTTCCTCGCGGATGGAAGCGTGTTTCCCACCTCCACGGCGGAGAACCCGACCCTCACGATCATCGCGCTGGCGCTGCGCCAGGCCGACTACGTGCTGCAACAGATGGCCACGGGCGATCTTTGACTTGAGACGCCTGCCGCGCCCGAGACGGTCATCGACGAGGTGTGTCCGACTCTGCGGGGAGGGGTTCGCGAGATCACAACCACGAGAATGTGGGGTCCTCGTGGTCAACTCGCGAGTCCGTTCGGCCGGAGCCGGCTTGAGCGCGGCCTCGAACGCTGTCATGCCGACGTCGATCCCGCCGGCGATCACCGCAAGGCGTCTGTGCCATTAGGGCCAAAGGACCCTTTCGACTCTCGACCTTCGGGTGTATACGGGATGTTGCACTGCGGGACACGACGCAGCCGGGAAACGAAGAGCGGCGGGCTGCAGCCACCGTCCGGCATCGAGTGAAGAACGTGCGGACGAGAAGGGGAGGGTCGCAACATGTCGTTGGCCGCTGCGCCCGCGAGACCGGCCGAGCCGGTGCAGATCAACCAGATCGCCTTCGTGGTGCGCGACGTCGACGACACGCTCGAGAACTTCACGTGCACCCTCGGCTGGGGGCCTTGGAACGTCTACGAGCTCGAGCCGCCCGAGCTGCACGACACCTACGTGCGCGGCGTCCCCACGGACTTCACGATGATCCTCGCCATGACGCAGGTCGGGCCCATCGAGGTCGAGGTGATACAGCCGCTCGAGGGGCCGAGCATCTATCGCGAATGGCTCGACGATCACGGCGAGGGCCTGCACCATCTTGCGGTGGTGCAGTCACACACCTCGGACTTCGAGGACGACGAGGCAACTCGGGCGCACTTCGAGAAGCTGGGCGCCCCCGTGCTCATGGAGGGTCGGATCGGCGGGAGCCACTTCTGGTACTTCGACACCCAGCCCGTGCTGAAGGCCGTCTTCGAGACGGTGGCCGGGAGGGCCGATGGGCCGAAGCTCACCCGCGTGTACCCGTCCGAGCGCTGACCGCGTGGTGCCGATGTCGAGTCGGCTGTCTGCGAGTCCCGACGACCGATGGCCGGAACGGCCGCGCCGGCGCGAAGCCGGCGTTGCGCCGACTGCCGAAGTGAAGGGGGCCCGAGGATGACGACACGGACCGACGGGCGAGATGAGGACACTGGACGCGAAGGCGAGCCTTCCCCGAGCGAGCTGCTCTCGCTCTACGAACAGATGCTGCTCATCCGGCGGGCGGAGGAACGGCTGAGAGACGAGGGTGCCGCCGGGCGGCTCCCTGGGGAAGTGCACCTCTACATCGGCGAAGAGGCGGTCGCGGTCGGGGTGTGCGCGCATCTCTCCGACTCGGACTACGCGACCTCGACGCACAGAGGTCACGGCCACTTCCTCGCAAAGGGCGGCGACCTGCGCGCGATGTTCGCCGAGATCTGGGGGAAAGACGAAGGGATCTGCCGCGGCATGGGTGGGTCGATGCACGTAGCGGATCTTTCGAAGGGCATTCTGGGCGCCAACGGCATCGTGGGCGCCGGCATGGCGATCGCGGCCGGGGCGGCGTTCGGCGCGAAGTTGGACGGTGACGGCAATGTCGCGGTCTGCTTCTTCGGGGATGGCGCGGCGAACCAGGGCGTGCTGATGGAGAACCTGAACGTCTCGACGCTGTGGGGTCTT
Source organism: Actinomycetes bacterium (assembly GCA_021810205.1). Classification (GTDB taxonomy): domain Bacteria; phylum Actinomycetota; class Acidimicrobiia; order Acidimicrobiales; family RAAP-2; genus JAJYVT01. The sequence continues at coordinate 2,196 of JAJZJC010000049.1, read as the reverse complement.
CCGCTCGTCTTCGTGTGCGAGAACAACACGTTCTCGGAGTTCACCCCCTCGCGGGAGGTGACCGCCGGCCGCATCGCCGATCGGGCTCGGGCGTTCGCCATGCCGACGGTCGAGGTCGACGGCAACGACGTCGTCGCCGTCTGGAACGCCGCGGGCGAAGCCGTCGAGCGTGCGCGCTCGGGCAGCGGCCCCTCGTTCATCGAGGCGCACACGTATCGGATCCAAGGGCACTTCGAGTCGGAGAGATTCGTGCTCTCCGGCGGTCGCTATCGCGAGGACGAGGAGATCGCGGCGTGGCTCGACAGGGACCCGATCGCGCGGCTGGGGGAACGCCTCGTCGCCATCGGAGTGGCCGACGACGCCAGCCTCGCTGCCGCCGAGGCGCGCGTGATGGAGCGTGTGGCAGAGGCCGTCGCGTTCGCCGAGGCGGGCATGCCTGCCGACCCGGCGCTGGCAGAAGAGCTGATGTTCGTGCGAGAGGAGGTGTGACGTTGGCACGTCGGCGTCTCATCCAAGCGGTCGGTGACGCGCTGGCAGAGGAGATGCGACGCGATCCGAAGGTCATCGTCTACGGCGAGGACGTGGAGCTGTCGATCACGGGTGACACGCGTGGCCTTCACGACATGTTCGGCCACGACCGCATCCGCAACACCCCGATCTGCGAAGCGACGCTGACCGGCATGGCCGTCGGCTTGGCCGCGGCGGGTTACCGGGTCGTCGTGCACATGATGTTCTCGAACTTCTTCTACACGGGCATGGACGCGATCGGGAACCAGATGTCCAAGCTGCGCCTCATGACGGGTGGCCAGGTCGAGCTCCCGATCACGGTCATCGCCGGCTACGGGGGCGGGGCGGCGAACGCCGCCCAGCACTCCGACTCCGCCTACCCGATGCTGTTGAACCTCGGCGGGATCAACGTGCTCACGCCGTCCACCCCCGCCGACGCCAAGGGCCTGCTGAAGACTGCGATCAGGGGAAGGAACCCGAGCTTCTTCCTCGAGCCGTCCGGTCGCGGGGGAGAGATCGGCGAGGTCCCCGACGGCGACCACCTCGTACGGCTCGGTGTCGCGGCGATCCGACGCGAAGGGACCGACGCGACCATCGTGGCGATCGGGCGGATGGTGAAGCCGGCCCTCGCGGCCGCCGAGTCCCTCGCGGCGCAGGGCGTGAGCGCCGAGGTGATCGACCCCAGGACGCTCGTCCCCTTCGACGAGACGACGGTGCTGTCCTCGGTGGAGAAGACCGGCCGCCTGGTCGTCGTCGACGAGGCGCGCGAGCGCTGCGGGGTCGCCAGCCAGATCGCGGCGGTGGTCGCGGAGAAGGGCTTCGCCTCGTTGAAGGGCCCGGTGCGCCGGGTGGCCACGCCGAACGTCGCGATTCCCTATGCGCCGAATGCCGAGGCCCATGTCCTGCCGGGAGCGGAGCGCATCACCGCCGCGGTGCTCGAGCTCGTCGGCGCCGTCCGACGCCTGCCGGCCTGACGCTCGAAGCGTCGCGATGCGTGTCGAGGTCAAGCTGCCGAAGATCGGCATGACGATGGAGGAGGCGACGATCGCCCGGTTCTGCAAGCAGCCCGGCGAGATGTTCGTGCGAGGCGAGCCCATCTACGAGATCGAAACGGAGAAGGTCAGCCAGGAGGTCGAGGCCACCGCCGACGGCGTCATGGTGGCGCACTCGGTGCCAGAGGGGGAGAACGTCAGGGTGGGCGACGCCGTGTGCGTCGTGGAGGTGACCCGCCTGTCGTAGCCGCGTCGTCGACGGCGAGGACGTGGTCGTCCTGCAGGCTCGCTACCACTACGAGGCATAGAGGCATCGTCGTGATCGACGGCTCTCTATGAACGTGGCAACCTCCTGCATCTTCCTGCGATCTGTTTCATCTGTTTCATCTGCTTCGAGTGCGGCGACCTCGGCGCGCAGCGCTTCGCTGCGTCGAAGCGCTGCGGTAGCGTCGACGATGGACTTGCAGATGGCTCCCGACCTGATGGGGCTCGAGCCCACGCCCGACGGGGTGCAGCACGGTTGCCTCTGGCGCCACATCGCGGGAGCACACTAGTCGCTATAATAGCGATTGGTGCAACCCTCCCCCTACCGCTTTGGCGCGCCGGTCGAGCCGCCGTGGTTCTGCGACCGTGAGGCCGAGCTCGACGTGCTCACGGCCCGCATGCGCGGCGCCATCCACGTCTTCGTGCTCTCCCC
>JAJZJC010000160.1 GCA_021810205.1 Actinomycetes bacterium | reverse complement strand
ACGGCACACAGGTCATGGCGCGCCTCGGCATCCCGCCGGGCCGCCAGGTGGGCGAGGCGCTCTCGTTCCTCCTCGAGCTGCGTCTCGACGAAGGCCCGCTCGGCGAGGAGGAGGCAGGCCGGCGTCTCGACGAGTGGTGGCAGGCGCGCGGCGGCGCAGCGGCGAGCGGGGGGACGCCGGTCTGAGCCGCCCGGCGACCAGTCCCGGCGGCACCGGGTGGGCGGCGCGTCAGCGGATCCAGTAGCGCCGAGTGCGCCTGGGCGCGCCCGGGGTCTCGACGAGCCCTTCGAGGACGCCTCCGCAGCGCTCGATCACCCGGATCGATCCGGCGTTGTCGTCGTCGCAGGTGACGAGGACGTCGTCGACTCCGCGGGCGCGCGCGACGACGAGCGCCTGGCGCAGCATCAGCGTCGCGTAGCCCTGGCGCCGGTGCTCGGCGAGCACGCCGTAGCCGATGTGGCCCCCCGTCACTGCCAGCGAGGCGCGCAGCTCGTCGCGCACTGACACCCGGCCGACGATCGTGCCGTCGACGACCGCGACGAGGAAGGCGGACGGCACACGGTCCCGCGGCACGCGCACGGCGCGAGCCAGGTCCGAGAGGCGCTCTAGATAGGCCGCCCAGGGCTCGCCGGCGGAGTAGTCGAGGAGGAAGGTGAAGTTCTCCGCCGAAAAGGCGTGGTGCGCGGCGATCGCGGGCACTTCGTCGCAAGGGCGGAGCGGCCGGAGCCGAAGCCCGGGTGCGCCCGCCGCTCCCGGCACGTGCAGGCTCAACGCTCGGGCCAGATCGGACCGGGGTCGCCGGCCGCGAAGTCCGCGACCATCTGGTGCGCCGCGTCGTCGTGGTACTGCACGGGCGGCGACTTCATGAAGTACGCCGAGGGACCGACGAGGGGGCCGCCGATGCCGCGGTCGAGGGCGAGCTTGGCGCAGCGCAGCGCGTCGATGATGACCCCAGCGGAGTTCGGCGAGTCCCACACCTCGAGCTTCAGCTCGAGGTTCAGCGGCACATCGCCGAAGTTCCGGCCCTCCATGCGGATGTAGGCCCACTTGCGGTCGGCGAGCCACGGCACATGGTCGGAGGGGCCGATGTGGACGTCGTCGGCAGGCAACGTCGTGTGCTCGATCTGGCTCGTGACGGCCTGGGTCTTCGACACCTTCTTGGACTCGAGCCGGTCGCGCTCGAGCATGTTGCGGAAGTCCATGTTCCCGCCGACGTTCAGCTGGTAGGTGCGGTCGAGCACGAGCCCGCGGTCTTCGAAGAGCCGGGTGAGCACGCGGTGGACGATGGTCGAGCCGACCTGGCTCTTGATGTCGTCGCCGATGATCGGGACGCCCGCCTCGGCGAAGCGCCGCGCCCATTCGGGGTCCGAGGCGATGAAGACGGGGATGGCGTTCACGAAGGCGACCCCGGCCGACAGGCAGGCCTCGGCGTAGTAGCGCTGGGCCTCTTCGGAACCCACGGGCAGGTACGCGACGAGGACGTCGGCGGCGGCGTCACGCAGCGCCTCGGCGACGTCGACCGGGGGGGCGAGCGACTCTTCGACCGTGTCGCGGTAGTAGCGGCCGAGGCCGTCGAGGGTCGGGCCGCGCTGGACGGTCACCCCGAGGTCGCCCACCTCGGCGAAGCGGATGGTGTTGTTCTGGCCGGCGAAGATCGCCTTGCCGAGGTCGACGCCGACCTTCGCCGCGTCCACGTCGAACGCGGCCACCGGCACCAGGTCGCGTACGTGGTAGCCACCGAGCACGACGTGCATGAGCCCGGGCACGAGCTCGTCCTCCGCCGCGTCACGGTAGTAGCGGATCCCTTGGATGAGGGAGCTGGCGCAGTTGCCGACGCCGGCGATGGCCACTCGGACGTTGCTCATGGGTTCTCTCCTTGTCGTGGTGCTCGTCGTGGTGCTCATCGTGGTACTGGCTCGTGCAGCGCGCGTCGTGCCGCTTGGATCGCTTGGCGCATGGTCCTCATGGGCGCGCGGGCGCGCCGCGCCCAGGGGCCGACTGCTCGGCGTCGATGAGGTGGTCCAGCCAGTCGATGTCGCGCTCGACGCCGTCGGCCATGTGCTCGACCACCGCACGGGCGTAGGAGTCGAGCGCGCGGTCTCCGCGTGCCGCGCGCACCTCGGCGAGCCGCTCGCTCAGTGCGGCGCGGCGGTGCTCCAAGAGGGCGAGGCGGGCCGGGGCGGCGAGGTGCCGGGCGAAGGCGAGCCGCAGTCCGAAGCTGCGCGAGTCGTCGGCGCCACCGGGCTGGGTGAGCAGGGCGGCGAAGGTCTCGCGCCCGACGTCGGTGATGCGGTACACCTTGCGCGATCGACGGCCGTGGGTCCGGCGCCCCGCACGGTGCCGGGCGCGCAGGACGGCGCGTTCGCCGCTGAGCGACCCCGTCGGCGGCACCTGCTCGGCCGTCGCGGCGTCCGGCGGCGTCGACGTCTCGATCGCCTCGAGCGCGCCGGCCGCCTCGAGCCGGGCGAGCGCGGGGTACAAGGATCCAAAGGAGACGTTCGCCAGCAGGCCGAGCCCGTCGCGCAGCTGCTTGCGGATCTCGTAGCCGTGCAGGTTGCCCCGCTCTTCCAACAGGCCGAGGATGGCCAGGTCCAACATCGCCAATGACTATATCGCTATATCGGTGCGATATAACGGCGTGCACGGAAAGCCGCACACGACGGGCGTCTGGGCTCGGTGCTCCGGGGGCTCTTGGCGGCCTCGCGGCATCGGAGATCGCCTCGCGCCGGCGGAGATCGCCCGGGCACGGCGGTAGCCTCACGGCGTGACCTTTCGGTCGGGGACGGGCGCGCCCGGGCGCGCCGATGCGCACGTGAGCGAGGCGAGGGTCGAGTACCGCCTGGTGCGCAATGCCGTCGTCGACGCGGTGCACCGCGGTCGAGTGAGCCCGGTGGACGTCTGCGACGCGCATCCAGAGCTGTTGCGCGCGGCGCGCAACATCGGGCACCCGCTTCCCGACGACTGCCCGATCTGCGGGGAGCAGCACACGGTGCAGGTCACCTACGTCTTCGGCGCCGGGCTTCCTCCCGGTGGCCGCTGCCCCGGGACAGCGACGGAGCTGAACCGCCTGCGGCAACGTGCCGAGCCGGTGCTCTGCTACGACGTCGAGGTCTGTCCGGGCTGTGCCTGGCACCACCTGCTGCGCAAGTACCCGGCGGGCGGCCATTCGCCGCGCGGCCCGCGCACCAAGCCCTGAACCGCCTGGACACTGGAACCGCCTGGACACTGGAACCGCCTGGACACTGGAACCGCCTGGACGCTGGAACCGCTAGCCGAAGACCACGACGCCGGCGCACCGCCGGGGTCACGAGGAGAAGAAAGAGGAGGGCATGCAATGGCCAGCCCTACCGAAGAGCGCCCTCGGCGCACCCCCGGGTCGATCACCGTCCCAGAGATCCGCGCCCGCAAGCGCGCCACGGGAGGCGAACCGATCGCGATGCTC
>JAJZJC010000048.1 GCA_021810205.1 Actinomycetes bacterium | reverse complement strand
TGCTGAGACCCGTGCGCTTGTGGGCCACGGTGTCACCCTACCGAGGGGGTGCATCAATCGGTCTGGACCGCACGGCTGCGCCGTGCGTGTGCCGCTTCACCTCCCGCCTGAAGGCGGAGGCACTGCGGCGCGTGTTGGTAGAGTCGGCCTCGAGCACCCGGTCCCGCGCCGCATCAGTCCAGCTCAGCGACGTCGCGCGTTTGAGCACGAGCAGGCAAGGCAGTAGAACTTCTTCGTGACCACCATCCCTGCATCGCACCGCGCGCTCCTCGAAAGCCAGTTCGCGACCCTCGCGACCATCGGGGCCGACGGGCGCCCGCAGGTGTCCGAGGTCTGGTTCCTCGGCGATGGCGACACGGTCGCGCTCTCGCTGAACACGGCACGCCAGAAGACCAAGAACCTCATGGCGCGCCCTGCGTGTGCAGTCTTCATCCTCGACATCCCCAACCCCTACCGCTATGTCGAGATCCGCGGGGATGCGGAGATCACGCCCGACGACGACTACGAGTTCGCCGATCAGCTGGGCGCGAAGTACGGGGTCGACCTGCGTGTGCACGACGGTCCCGGCGATCGCCGGGTGGTCGTTCGGGTGCGTCCCACGCGGGTGAACGCCGTCGACATGCGGGGCTGAGCGGCGCCGACCACCGGCACCCACCACCGGCGCCGACCACCGGCACCCACCACCCCCGGCGCCGACGGGCACCGGCTCGGCTCCGGGCTCATGGCGGCCCGACGACGCCGGGACCGGCGAGGTCCAGCACTACGCTCACCTCGCGTGCCGGGGGGACATGCGCGAGGAGAGCCGATGGCATTGAGCAAGGTGGTCGCCGACGCCGCGACCGCGGTCGCCGACGTCACCGACGGCGCGTCGATGGCAGTGGGCGGGTTCGGCATGTGCGGCGTGCCGATCGATCTCATCGACGCGCTCGTCGAAAGAGGGGTGGGTGGCCTCGCCATCGTCTCGAACAACTGCGGTGTGGACGGCTGGGGGCTCGGCCGCCTTCTCGACACCCACCGTGTCGCCCGTGTGACCGGGTCGTACGTAGGGGAGAACCGCGAGTTCGCCAGGCAGTTCCTGGCAGGGGAGATCGAGGTCGAGCTGATCCCCCAGGGCACCCTGGCCGAGCGGCTCCGTGCGGGTGGCTGCGGGATCCCCGCCTTCTACACGCCGGCGGGCGTGGGCACCCTCGTCGAAGAGGGAGGGCTCCCGTGGCGCTACGCCGCCGATGGCTCGGTAGCCGTCGCCTCTCCGCCCAAAGAGGTCCGTACGTTCGACGAGAGGCGCTACGTGCTCGAGCGTTCGGTCACGACGGACTTCTCCCTCGTGCGGGCGAGCCGGGGGGACACGGCGGGCAATCTCTGCTTCGACATGGCGACGAGGAACTTCAACCCGCTGTGCGCGATGGCCGGGCGTGTCGCGATCGCCGAGGTGGAAGAGCTCGTCGAGCCCGGTGAGCTGGATCCCGCCTCGGTCCACCTTCCCGGCATCTTCGTCCAGCGCGTCGTCCAAGCCGCGGCGCGCGAGAAGCCCATCGAGAAGCGGACGGTTCGAGGGGCGCCGGCTGGGCCCACCGACGGGAACGAGCGGTGACCTTGACCAAGGAGGAGCTTGCCGCCCGGGTGGCGTGCGAGCTGCGGGACGGCGAGTACGTGAACCTCGGCATCGGCATGCCGACCCTCATCCCGAACTTCTTGCCGCCCGACGTGCACGTCGTGCTGCAGAGCGAGAACGGCATCTTGGGCGTGGGACCCTACCCGCAAGAGGGGCATGAGCACCCCGACCTCATCAACGCGGGCAAGGAGACGGTGACGGTCGAGCCCGGGGCGTCGTTCTTCGACTCGGCCCTCTCCTTCGGGATGATCCGCGGGGGCCACATCGACACCGCCGTACTGGGCGCGATGCAGGTGTCGGCGCGCGGGGATCTCGCGAACTGGATGATCCCGGGCAAGATGGTGAAGGGGATGGGCGGCGCGATGGACCTCGTGCACGGGGTCGGCCGCGTCATCGTGATGATGGAGCACGTCGCAAGGGACGGCTCGTTCAAGATCGTCGACCGGTGCTCGCTCCCCCTCACCGGCGCGGCGGTGGTCCAGCGCATCGTCACCGACATGGCAGTGATCGACGTGGTGCCTGGCGGTCTCGCGCTCGTCGAGGTCGCGCCCGGCCTGAGCGTCGACGACGTGCAGGGCGCGACCGAGCCACGCCTCCTCGTGCCGTCTGCTCCTGCGACGATGACGGTCGGCAGGGCAGCATCGAGCGGCCACTGAGCGCCGTGCGCCGCCGCGTCGGACCGCCGGGCGGCGCGCTCAGTCGGGCGGGGCAGCCGGTGGCCGGGCTGGCCGCCCGGCGACGCTGCCGGCGGACCGCAGCGCGCCCAGAGCCATGGACTGGAGCACCGCGCGCATCTCGTGGCGCGGGAGCCGTGCCGAGTGGGGGGTCGAGTTCATGAGCCCGAACGCCGCGTGCGCCGCTGCGACGGCCAGCTCCTTGCCGCAGCCGGTGACGCCGTCGATGACCGTGGCCCACACCGATACGTAGCGGTGCTGGAGCGATCGGACCTTGCGTCGCGCCTCGGGAGGCAGGTTGGCGAGGTCGCGCGCCTGCACGGTGATGACGTCGGGCTCACCGAGCGCGAAGTCGACGTGGAACGACACAAGGGAGTCGAGCGCGTCGGCAGGTGACGGCGCCGCTGCGGCGCGGCGCACCCCGCCCTCGAGGAGGCGTTCGCTCACTCCGAGCAGCAGCTCGGCGAGAACCTCCTCCTTGGAGCGGAAGTGGCGATAGAGCGCCGGGCCGCTCGTGCCCGTCGCCGCACCCAGGTCGTCGACGGAGACGCCATGGAAGCCGTGGCGCGCGAAGAGCGGGGCGGCAGCGGAGAGAATCTCGTCACGGCGATGGCGACGGGCCTGGCGGTCTGCCCTCGCGCGCTGGGTCGGCACCGCGCCCATGGTAGCCAGAAACGCTAACGATCACTAACATGGCGCCGTGCTCCGAGCGATGCAGGCCGCCTATCCGGTGCTCCGGTCGCGGGTGTCTCCCGGCACCGACGAGTTCGAGCGGAACGCCGCGGCGTACCGCGCCCTCGTCGCCGAGCTGCACGGGCGACTCGAGCGCGCGGCCAGCGGTGGACCGCCGGCCGCGCGTGCGCGTCATGCCGCAAGGGGCAAGCTCTTGCCGCGTGACCGGGTCGGGCACCTTCTGGACCCGGGCTCGCCGTTCTTGGAGCTTTCGCCGCTCGCCGCCACCGGCTGCTACGACGACGAGGCACCGGCGGCGGGGATCATCTGCGGCATCGGCCGGGTCTCTGGGCGCTCGTGTGTGATCGTGGCGAACGACGCGACCGTCAAGGGCGGCACGTACTACCCGCTGACGGTCAAGAAGCACCTGCGCGCTCAAGAGGTGGCGCTCGCCAACCGACTGCCTTGCATCTACCTGGTCGACTCGGGGGGCGCCAACCTGGCGGCGCAAGACGAGGTCTTTGCCGACCGCGAGCACTTCGGCCGCATCTTCTTCAACCAGGCGACGATGTCGGCCAGGGGGATCCCCCAGGTGGCAGCCGTGTTGGGGTCGTGCACGGCGGGGGGTGCGTACGTCCCGGCCATGAGCGACGAGGCCGTGATCGTACGCGGGCAGGGCACGATCTTCCTCGGAGGACCGCCGCTCGTGAAAGCGGCAACGGGCGAGGTCGTCTCCGCTGAGGAGCTCGGCGGTGGCGACGTGCACGCGCGGCGTTCGGGAGTCACCGACCATCTCGCCGACAACGACCGTCATGCGCTCGGCATCGTCCGGGAGATCGTGTCGACCTTCGCGCCGCCGGCCGCTGCGCCGTGGGAGATGGCGCCGGTCGACCCGCCGGCGCTCGATCCGCTCGAGCTCTACGGCGTGGTCCCGACCGACCTGCGCACGCCCTACGACGTGCGTGAGGTGATCGGTCGGGTGGTCGACGGGTCGCGCCTGTTGGAGTTCAAGGCGGAGTACGGTTCGACGCTCGTTTGCGGCTTCGCCCGGATCTGGGGGCACCCCGTGGGGATCGTCGCCAACAACGGCGTCTTGTTCTCCGAGTCGGCGCTCAAGGGCGCGCACTTCATCGAGCTGTGCGACCGCCGGAAGGTGCCGTTGCTGTTCCTCCAGAACATCAGCGGCTTCATGGTGGGTCGCGACTACGAGGCCGGCGGCATCGCGAAGCACGGGGCAAAGATGGTCACCGCGGTCGCGTGCGCCCGGGTGCCGAAGATCACCATCGTCATGGGGGGCAGCTTCGGTGCCGGGAACTACTCGATGTGCGGGCGCGCGTACGGTCCCCGCTTCTTGTGGATGTGGCCGAGCGCGAGGATCTCGGTCATGGGTGGCGAACAGGCGGCCTCGGTGCTCGCCACCGTCCGGCGCGACCAGCTGGAGGCACGCGGGGCGAGCTGGAGCCCGGCCGAGGAGGAGGCGTTCAAGGCGCCGGTGCGCGAGCAGTACGAGCTGCAGGGCAATCCCTACTACTCGACCGCGCGCCTGTGGGACGACGGGGTGATCGACCCCGTCGATACCCGCCGCGCGGTCGGCCTGGCGCTCTCGGTCGCTGCCGAGGCGCCGCTCGATGACGTCGGCTACGGCGTCTTTCGGATGTGACGCGATGACCGTCGACGCCCCGGGCGCGCTGCCCTCGGTGCTCGTCGCCAATCGTGGCGAGATCGTGGTCCGGGTGTGCCGGACCCTCGCAGCCCGTTCGATCCGCTCGTACGCGTGCTACACGCCCGAGGACCGCGGCGCCGCGCACGTGCGCGCCGCCGATGCCGCCGTCGAGGTGGCGAGCTACCTCGATGCGGCGGGGATCGTCGCCGCGGCGCAGCGCGTGGGGGCCGTCGGCGTCCATCCCGGCTACGGATTCTTGTCTGAGGACGCCGCGTTCGCCCGGGCTGTGCTCGAAGGCGGCCTGGTGTGGATCGGACCGCCGCCGGCGGCGATCGAGGCGATGGGCGACAAGATCCGGGCCAAGGTGATCGTCGCGGCGGCGGGCGTGCCGGTCGTGCCGGGAGCAGGCGAGCCCGGGCTCAGCGACGAGGAGCTCGCGGCCGCCGCGCTCGGCGTCGGGCTCCCCGTCCTCTTGAAGCCCGCGGCGGGCGGCGGCGGCAAGGGCATGCGCCGGGTCACCGACGAGGGGCAGCTCTCGGCAGCGATCGCGGCGGCTCGCCGTGAGGCGGCCGGTGCCTTCGGGGACGACACGCTGCTCGTCGAGCATTTGGTCAGGCGACCGCGACACGTCGAGGTCCAGGTCTTCGCCGACGCCCACGGCTCGGTGGTGCACCTCGGTGAGCGCGAGTGCAGCCTGCAACGGCGCCATCAAAAGATCGTGGAGGAGAGCCCGTCACCGCTCCTCGACGACGCCACGCGCGCGGCGATGGCGCAGAGCGCGATCGACGCGGCGCGTGCGTGTGGATATGTCGGTGCAGGCACCGTCGAGTTCATCGTGTCAGGGGACCGTCCCGACGAGTACTTCTTCATGGAGATGAACACGCGGCTGCAGGTCGAGCACCCCGTCACCGAAGCGGTGACCGGCATCGATCTCGTCGACTGGCAGCTGCGCGTCGCCGCGGGTGAGCCGCTACCGTGCCGTCAGGAAGAGATCGTCTCTCACGGGCACGCCGTCGAGGCTCGGATCTATGCCGAGGATCCGGAGCGCCAGTTCCTTCCTGCGACCGGGACCGTGGCGCGCTGGCGGGAGCCGGCGGGGTGCCAGCAGGTGCGTGTCGACTCGTCGCTCGCCGACGGTACCGAGGTCGGCACCCGGTACGACCCGATGCTGGCCAAGGTCGTCGCGTGGGACGAGACGCGCGAGGGGGCTCTCGCGCGCCTGCGCGGCGCACTCGAGCACACGGTGCTTCTGGGCGTGACCTCGAACGTGGGCTACCTCACTCGCCTGCTCGCGCTCCCCGACGTCATGGCGGGTCGCATCGACACCGAGCTCGTCGAGCGCACCCTCGCACAGCTGTGCGCCCCGACGCCCGGCGCGCGCGAACGGGCCGCCGTCGCGGCCGCGTGCGCCGTCGCGTTCGGTCTCGAAGACGGCGCGCGACAGGGCCCATGGGGTGTACCCGACGGGTGGACCCTCTCTGGACCACGCCCGTGGATCCTGGCGCTGCGCGTCGACGGCGAGGCGATCGCGCTCGAGGTGCGCGGCAGGGTGTCCGACGGCGCGCGCCTCAGCGCGGGGGGCCGGGAGATGGCGGTTGCAGCGCACCCGGCGGCGGCGGGCACGCTGACAGCGACGGTCGACGGCGTCACCGACCAGTGGGCGCACGCGCTGGTTGGCGATGACGTCTGGGTCGCCTGCGCCGGGCAGTCCTGGTGCTTCGCCCCGGACCGGGTCGCGCGCGGTGAGCAGGGCACGGGGGCCCTGGGGAGCGACCTGTCGAGCCCGATGCCGGGCGTGGTCGTCGCCGTGCACGTCGTGCCCGGCGAGCGCGTCCGCGCCGGGCACGCACTGGTCGCGGTGGAAGCCATGAAGATGGAGCACGCGGTCGTCGCGCCGTGCGACGGGCTGGTTGCGGACGTGCTCGTCCGCGTGGGACAGGCGGTGGGGCTCGGTGAGGCGCTCGTCGACTTCGACGCCGAGGTGCCGGCAGGCGGGCTCGGAGACGGGAGGGGCGCACCATGACGATCACCGTGCCGCCGGTGCACCGTCGCCCTGGGCTGCCCGACCGCGTCACCATCTGGGAGGTCGGGCCCCGCGACGGTCTGCAGAACGAGGCGGCAGCGGTGCCGGTCGCGGTCAAGGCCGAGCTCGTCGAGCGGCTGGTCGGCGCAGGCCTTGCGGTCGTCGAGGTGACGAGCTTCGTGCACCCCTCCTGGGTCCCCCAGCTGGCCGACGCGGAGGACCTCTACGGCGCGCTCTCTCATACCATCGCCGAGTCTCCGGGCGTTCGCTTCCCCGCGCTCGTGGCGAACCTCGCCGGCCTCGAGCGCGCCCAGTCGTGCGGGGTGACCGACGTCTGCGTGTTCGCGAGCGCGACCGAGTCGTTCGCCCGGCGGAACCTGAACCGCTCCCGGGACGACGCGCTCTGCATGTTCGCCCCGGTGGTCGCCGAGGCAACGGGGGCGGGTATGGGCGTGCGCGCGTACGTGTCCATGTGCTTCGGGGATCCCTGGGAAGGGACGGTGGACGAAGACGACGTGGTCGCGGTCTGCGAGCGGCTGCTCGAGATGGGCTGCGACGAGCTCAGCCTGGGCGACACCATCGGGGTGGCGACGTCGGGGCAGGTCACCGACCTCCTCGACGCGCTCGGTCGGCGCGGGATCGGGACCGATCGCCTTGCGGTGCACTTCCACGACACCTACGGCCAGGCGCTCGCGAACACCCTCGTCTCGCTCGAGGCCGGCGTCACGACCGTGGACAGCTCGGCAGGCGGGATCGGCGGCTGCCCGTTCGCCGGGAGCGCCACGGGGAACCTGGCGACCGAGGACCTGTGCTGGGCGCTCGCCGGGGCTGGGGTCGAGACCGGCGTCGATCTGGGATCTCTCGTGGCCACCTCGACGTGGATGGCGGCCCAGCTCGGGCGCCCGAGCCCGTCGAAGGTGGTACAGGCGCTCGCAGGAGATGAGGAACGCCCATGAGCCCGACCCCCGCCGTCCTCGATCCCGAGCTCGACGCACTCGCGGCGACGGTCCGTCGCTTCGCGCGCGAGGAGGTCGCACCGGTCATCGCCGGCTACTACGAACGCGAGGAGCTCCCCTACCCGCTCGTCGCGAAGATGGGCGTCATGGGGCTCTTCGGGCTGCCCTTCCCAGAAGAGGTGGGTGGGATGGGCGGGGACTACTTCGCGCTGTGCGTCGCGCTCGAGGAGCTCGCGCGCGTGGACTCCTCGCTCGCCATCACCTTGGAGGCCGGCGTCGGGCTCGGCGCGATGCCGATCTTCCGCTACGGCACCGAAGAGCAGAAGCGCCGCTGGCTCCCCGACCTGTGCGCCGGCAGCGCCCTCGGGGCGTTCGGGCTGACCGAGCCCGGCGGCGGCTCGGACGCCGGCGCCACGCGCACGACGGCGGTGCGCGACGGCGACGAATGGGTGCTGAACGGCGCCAAGTCGTTCATCACGAACTCGGGCACCGATCTCACCTCCTTCGTGACCGTCACCGCCGTCACGGGCCGCCGCGCGGATGGACGGCCCGAGATCTCGGCCATCGTCGTCCCCTCGGGGACCCCGGGGTTCGTCGTGGCGCCCGCCTACTCGAAGGTGGGCTGGAACGCGTCGGACACCCACGGGCTCTCCTTCGACGACTGCCGCGTCCCGCTCGACCACCTCCTCGGCGAGGAGGGGCGCGGCTATGCGCAGTTCCTCTCGATCCTCGACGAGGGACGCGTGGCGATCGCCGCGCTGGGCGTCGGGCTCGCGCAGGGCTGTGTGGATGAGTGCGTCAGATACCTCGGCGAGCGCGAGGCGTTCGGTCGCAAGCTCGGCGAGTCCCAGGTGCTCCAGTTCAAGCTCGCCGACATGGAAGCGCGCACCCACGTCGCGCGCCTCGCGTACTTCGACGCTGCGGCGAGGCTCTCGGCCGGAATGCCCTTCAAGCGGGAGGCAGCGATCGCCAAGCTCGTCGCCTCGGACGCCGCGATGGTGAACTCTCGTGAGGCGACGCAGATCTTCGGCGGCTACGGCTTCATGAACGACACGCCGGTGGGCCGCTTCTACCGCGATGCCAAGATCCTCGAGATCGGGGAGGGCACCTCGGAGGTGCAGCGCATGGTCATCGCGCGCCACCTCGGCCTCGGCACGGCCCGCAGCGCTTGAGCGCGCCCGGCCCGCGCTGCCATGGGACCGGCCGGGAGCGTCCCCGGCCGAAACACCGCTCGCACGCCGGGTGGGGGGCGCATCTGCGGCGACGGTCCACGACTGCCGCGCATCGTTCGGTCGCGCGTGAAAAGCGGCCCCAATCCCGTACGATCTGCGCCATTTTGTTTGACATCGAAATGTTGCGCGGAAGGCTTCACAGATAGGCGAACGACCTACATACTGGACAGGTGACCGTCACCGACGCTCGCATGCAGGCGCCTCCCGACCCGGCGGACCACTTCGGCCCAGGGGTCGAGAAGGTCCACCTGTCGGGCGTCCAGGCGACCATCCGGTTCCTCGTCGACGCGCTGCGCGCCGACGCCCGCGCGGGGAGGCGGACCGCCGCGTTCGTCTCGGGCTACCAGGGATCCCCCCTCGCCGGGTTCGACAAGGAGCTTGCCCTCGCGCTGCGTGGCCGCCTCGACGTCGAGATCGTCCACCGCCCGGCGGTGAACGAGGAGATCGCCGCGACCTCGATCATGGGGAGCCAGCTCGCGAGCCTGCTCCCGTCCGCACGCGTCGAGGGGGTCCTCGGCGTCTGGTACGGCAAGGCGCCGGGACTCGACCGGAGCATGGACGCGTTGCGCCATGCCAACTTCGCGGGTGCCTCACCGAAGGGTGGCGCGCTCGCGCTCGTGGGCGACGACCCGACGGCGAAGTCGTCGACCCTGCCGAACGCGTCGGAGGTGGCGCTCGCAGACCTCGGGATGCCCGTCGTCTTCCCTCGCTCGCTCGACGAGGTGCTCGACCTCGGCCGCCATGCGATCGCGCTGTCGCGATGGTCGGGGTCATGGGTGGCCATGAAGCTGGCGACGGCCATCGCGGACGCCGAAGGCACCGTCGCTGTCCGCCCCTGGGCGGACCCGGTCCTGCCCGAGGGCTACGACGCCCCGCCGGTCTCTGGCGACCTGGTCACCCCCGGCACCCTCGCGCGAGAACGCTTCGTGCTGACCGAGCGTCTGGACGCGGCCGCCCGCTACGGCGACGCGAACGGCTTGAACCACCTCACCGTGGTCCCCGCGCGCCCGCGGCTGGCGATCGTGGCCGCCGGCATCGTCTACTCGGAGCTGCTCGAGGGGCTGCGGCTCCTCGGCCTCGACAAGGCGGTCCTGGCCGACCACGGCGTGGTGCTCGGCGAGATCCGCATGCCGTTCCCGATCGGGCGCGAGTTCGCCAGCGCGCTCTCGCGCGACGTGGAGCAGGTCATCGTCGTCGAGGAGCGCCGCGAGCTCGTGGAGAGCCAGCTGCTCTCCATGATCGCCCGGCGGCCCGGTGCGCCCGCCGTCCTCGGCCGTCTCGACGCCGACGGGCGCCCCTTCGTCCCGCGCCACGGCACGCTCGGCGCCACGACCATCGCGGACCTCCTCGGGCCGCTGCTCCGATCGGCACTCGGGACAGTCGTCAAGGAGCCGCCGCCGCCGCGACGGCACATCGAGCTCAAGTCCCAGGCGGTGCGTGTGCCGTGGTTCTGCCCTGGGTGCCCCCACTCGGTGAGCACCGTGGTGCCCGAGGGCACGCTCGTGGGAGAAGGCATCGGCTGCCACACGATCGTCCACTACATGCCCGACGAGCGCGTCGGGCACCGCGTGGGCCTCACCCAGATGGGCGGCGAAGGCGCGCAGTGGATCGGCATGGCGCCCTTCGTGGGCGAGCGGCACCTCGTCCAGAACATCGGGGACGGCACGTTCTTCCACTCCGGACAGCTGGCGGTGCGCGCCGCCGTCGCCGCCAAGGTGCCCATCACCTACAAGGTGCTGTGGAACGGCGCGACCGCCATGACGGGTGGTCAGGCGGTCGAGGGCGTGGCCGACTCTCCGGTGGTCCTCGCGCGCATGGTGCTCTTGGAGGGTGTGCGCAAGGTGGTGATCACCACCGACGACGTCGCGCGCTATCGCGGCACGCGCCTGCCGGCGGGCGTCTCCGTCCGCTCGCGTGACGACATCATGGCTGTGCAAGGGGAGCTCGCGGCCATCGACGGCGTCACCGTGCTGATCCACGACCAGCCGTGCGCCACCGAGCTGCGCAGGGCGCGCAAGCGCGGGCTCGCGCCGACCCCGACGAGCCACGTCGTGATCAACGAGCGCGTCTGCGAGGGTTGCGGCGACTGCCAGGTGAAGTCGAATTGCCTGTCGCTCGAGACCGTCGACACCTTGCTCGGCCCCAAGACGCGCATCGACCCCGACAGCTGCAACGTCGACCGCTCCTGCTTGAAGGGCGACTGCCCGGCGTTCACGCTCGTCGAAGCCGGCGCAGTCGGCGGCGAAGTCGAAGCCGGCGCAGTCGGCGGCGCGCACGTGCACGCGGCGGCGCGCGATCTGCCGCCAGCCCCGGTCGCACGTGTGGACCGTGCGCTCACCGTGCGGATCGCGGGGGTCGGCGGCACCGGCGTGGTGACCTGCGCCCACCTGCTCGCGTGGGCGGCGCTCCTCGACGGCGTCGACGTCTGGGGCCTGGACCAGACGGGGCTGTCGCAGAAGGCCGGTCCTGTCATCTCCGACCTGCGCATGGGCCCAGGCGCTGCCGACCGGTCGAACGTCTTGGGCGAAGACGAGGTCGACCTCCTCATCGCGTCGGATCTCGTCGCTGCCAGCGTGCCGAACGTGCTCGCGAGCATGACGCAGGGGCGCACGACCGTCGTCGGGTCGTCGGCGACCTCGTTGAGCGGGCCGATGGTGCTCGGGCTCGTCGAGCGCGCCGTGGCAGTCGACGAGCTCCAGGCGGCGCTCACCGAGGCTGCGGCCGACGGCAAGGCGACCTTCTTCGACGCGACCGAGCTCGCAAGCCACGTCGGTGCACCGGCCAGCGCGGCGAATGTCGTGCTGCTCGGGGCGGCGAGCCAGCTCGGTGCCTTGCCGGTGTCGGCCGATGCCATCGCGCAGGCCATCGAGCGCAACGGCGTCGCGGTCGACGCCAACCTCGCGGCCTTCCATGCAGGTCGCCGTTTCGTCGCGAACGGGCTACAGGCGTGGTCTGGCTCACCGCCGCCCACCTCGAGCGGCGCGTCGCTCGGTGCCTCCTTCTTCGGCAGCTCCTTTTTGGAGGGCGCCGCGCTGTCGGCTGCCGAGCGAGCGCACGTCGAATGGCTGGCGGCAGACCTTGCCGACTACCAGGACGCCGCGCTCGCACGGAGGTTCGCCCGTCTCGTCGAGGCAGCCTGGGACGCCGAACGAGGTGTGGGAGGCAACGGCCGCTTCACGGCGGGTGTCGCGTTCGGCTACCACAAGCTCCTCGCCTACAAGGATGAGTACGAGGTCGCCCGGCTCCTCTTGGAGTTCCCCGCGCCCGGGGCGGCAGCGGGGAAGACCACGTGGCTGCTGCATCCACCGATGCTGCGTGCCCGAGGTCTCGGCCACAAGATCGCGCTCGGCCCGTGGTCGGCCCCGGCATTGCGGGCGCTTCGGGCGGCACGGCGCGTGCGAGGGACCGCGCTCGACCCGTTCGGTCGCACCGAGCTGCGCCGTGCCGAGCGGGCGCTGCCCGGCGAGTACGCCCAGGCGGTGCGCTCGCTGCTCTCGCGGCTCACCGAGGGCAACCTGGACGCGGCGACGGCAATCGCGAGGCTCCCCGATCGCCTCCGCGGCTACGAGAGCGTCAAGGAGCGGAGCCTGGTGGGCTACCGCCAGGAGATGGCGGAGCGTCTGGCGGGCTTCCCTTCGTCGTGACCTGCGGGGCCGGCGGGGTCTCCCACACCCGTACCTGGTCGTAGACGAGAGACGTCGACGCGTCCATGACGTCGTTGCGGCCCGTGACGTGGTCGAGGACGAAGTCACGCAGGTGCGCCACGTCGTGGGTGGCCACCTCCACCAAGAAGTCGTCGGCCCCGGTGACCGTCCACACCGCCACCACCTCGGGCGCGCCGGCCATCTCCTGCTGGAACTTTCGCACCGACGCGGTGGTCTTGGGCCGTAGGCGCACGCTGATCATGGCCCGCAGCGGACGGCCGAGCGCGTCGAGGTCGACGTCGGCGTGCCAGCCCTTGATCACCCCCTGCGCGCGCAACGCGCGTACTCGTTCGAGGCACGTCGACTGCGCGATGCCCACGGCGTCTGCGAGGTCCTTGTTGGTCTGGCGAGCATCTCGCTGCAAGAGGCGCAGGAGCGCGAGGTCGGTCGCGTCGAGTCTCGGCGGCTGCCCTTCCACCCTGCCAGGCTACGCCGTGCCGGTACGATGCCCGCCATCGTGGGCCAATTGGACCAATTGGTGGTGCTCGTCGTGTGCACGGGCAACGCGGCGCGATCGGTGATGGCCGGCTACATGCTCGAGCGTCTCGCGGCGCGGCGCGGCGTCCCCCTCGAGGTCGTCACCGCAGGGACCCATGCGCTGGACGGCCAGCCCATGAGCACGCGCACGTTCGCCGCGTTGGGCACGATCCCCGCCCTTGCCGGGGTGGCGGCGAGCGCGCACCGCAGCCACCAGCTCGCTTCCTGCGACGTGGCCGCCGCCGATCTCGTGGTGGCGATGGAAGCGGGCCACGTGCGCTTCGTGCGCCGGCACCATCCGGCTGCCGCCGCGCGCACCGGGACCATCCGGCGCCTGGCCGCCGAGCTGGGCCCGGGGCCGACGCCGCTCGTCGGGCTCACCGAGCGATTGGACGCCCTCGCCCTCGCCGAAGTCGCGCTCAGCGAGGGAGACGACGTGGCCGACCCCGCAGGAAAGGACGACGCCTGCTACGCCGCGTGTGCCGCCGAGCTGTGGGTGCTGTGCGGCGAGCTCGTCGCACGCCTCTGACCACACGCGGCGCACAGGCTCGGCGAGTAGCTCCGACCGCCATCCCCGGGGGCCGCCGGGCGCCGGCTCAGTCTGCGTGCACGGCCCGCAGCCCCGCCCATGCAAGGTCGGCGAGCCGCCGGGCGAGCCGTTGCGCTTCCTGCCTGCCGCGCTCGCCGTCGCGCCCGTCGTCGCGCCCGCCGTCGCTCCCGCCGTCGCGCCCGCCCGGGTCTCGAGGACGAGTCGGCCGGGTCTCGATCCAATGCCGGCATGCCCCCTCGGCCATCCCCACCACCGCGTAGGCGAGGAAGCGCCGGTGCTCGGGCGCGAGGCCGGCCGCGATCAACGGCTCGATGGCCTCGGCGATGGCGTCTTCCACCCGGCGCAACGCGTTGGACGCCTCGACGTCTGCGGGGCTGCTCCGGGCGTAGAGGAGACGGAATGCTGTCTCGTGGGCCACGACCATCGCGAAGTAGGCGGCGAAGCCGTCTTCCACCTGGGCCCTGGGGGACGGCGCGGCGGCGGTCGCCGCGCCGATCGAGCTGAGCAGGTCCTCTGCCACCGAGTCGACCAGTTCCAGGTACAGCGCCCGCTTGGAGGCGAAATGCTGGTAGACGAGCGGCTTGGTGACCCCTGCCGCCTCGGCGATCTCCTCCATGGTGGTCGACTCGAAGCCGCGCTCGGCGAAGAGGCAGAGCGCGACGTCGAAGAGCTGCCGGCGCCGCTCGTCGGCACTGAGCCGCCGCCCCGCTGAGGGCTCAGCGGATGAGGGCCCAGCGGGTGAGGGCTCGGCTGGTGAGGGCCCAGCGGGTGAGGGCTCGGCGGGCACCGCCGACGTGGGAGCCAGCTCAGGGCCGGCATGCTCCTCGGTCACCACGACCACAGACGCTACCGGCGCTGCGCACGATCCCCAGCGCCCGGAGCAGCCCGCCCACCCGGCGAGGCAGGTCGGCGAGGGAGAAGTAGCGCCGGGCGATCGCGGCGTTGGCGTCGAGGAGCGAGGGATCGGGCGAGTCGAGCCAGCGAGCGAGGCGCGCCCGGTCCTCGTCGGTGTCGAAGAACCAGTCGAACCCGAATCCCTGGAGCTCCCGCGCGACGGGGTAGTCCCCGACGACCAAGGGCCTGCGGTGGGTGGCGGACTCGAGCACCGGGTTGCCGAACCCCTCCCAGCTCGATGGCAACGCGACGACGTCGCAGGCCGCGTACGCGTCCTCGACGCCCGAGAGGGTCCCCTCGACGACCACCGGGCCGGTCCGCACCGGGCACCGGGCCGCCTCGAGCATCCGCTCGAGCGTGGGGCCGTAGCCGTCCTCGGGCGGCCCGAGGAGCCAGTACGTGGCACCGAGGTCCGCGGCGAGCGCGAGGGCCGCGTCGACCCGCTTGCGGGCGAGGGCGCGCGTCGCCTGGAGCACCAGGCGGTCGCTCTCGGCGAGGCCCAGCGCCGCGCGTACGGCCTCACGGGAGCCCCGGGGCGGGTCGGGGTCGAAGGTGTTGTAGACGACGGTCGCGTCGATGCCGTGCGCGGCGAGCTCACGGCGGCTCAGCCAGTTGATGGTGACGTGGCGCCAGGCCCGGTCGTCGGGTGGCGGGCCGCTGCCAGCGAAATGCGGCCGCTGCCAGGCGAGGTCGTGGTGATGGAGGATCGCGGGCCGGCCGCGCAAGGCGCGGGCCACCGCATCCGCCGCACCCGGGTTCAGTGGCAGCGAGCAGACGTTCTCGACGACGACCACGTCGGCGTCCGCGAGGGCTCGTTGCACCGTCATGTCGTCGGGCGCCCGGCCGGCGTGGATGGCGAGCTCGGGCACGACGCGCTCGGCGTCCCCCTCGCCGGCGACGGTGACGACGTCGCAGCCGAGCTGCTCGAGCGCCCACCGCCACTTCGCGGCCTCCACCGAGACGCCGTCGCCACCACCGAGGCGGAACGACACGACCGCGGCGCTCGGCACCCGCCGGACTGTAGCGAGCGCCCGGTCCCGGTGCAGGTCCCGCCGCCGGCCCGCCTGCCCGACTGGGGTACCGTGACGCCATGGCCACCCGCCGCGCGCTCATCACCGGGGTCACGGGCCAGGACGGCTCGTACCTGGCCGAACTGCTCCTCGAGCAAGGCTACGAGGTCATCGGGGTGGTGCGGCGCTCGAGCACGGTGAACTTCGAGCGCATCGCCCACATCCAGGACCGGATGACCCTCGTCGCGGGCGACCTGCTCGACGAGGTGTCGCTCTTCGCGGTCCTGCGCGACCACCGGCCACAGGAGGTCTACAACCTCGCCGCGCAGTCCTTCGTCCAGACGAGCTGGAGCCAGCCCGTCCTCACCGGCGAGACGACGGCGCTCGGTGTCACCCGGCTGCTCGACGCCATCCGCATCGTGGACCCCGAGATCCGCTTCTACCAGGCGAGCTCCTCGGAGATGTTCGGCAAGGTCCACGAGGTCCCACAGCGCGAGACCACGCCCTTTTACCCCCGCAGCCCCTACGGGGTCGCCAAGGTGTACGGCCACTGGATCACGGTCAACTACCGCGAGTCCTACGGCCTCCACGCGTCGTCGGGCATGCTGTTCAACCACGAGTCGCCCCGGCGTGGCCTGGAATTCGTCACTCGCAAGGTCACCCACGGCGTCGCGCGGATCAAGCACGGGCTGCAGGACAAGCTCGCCCTCGGCAACCTCGACGCGCAACGTGACTGGGGCTACGCCGCGGACTACGTACGCGCGATGTGGCTCATGCTCCAAGAGGACTCGCCCAGCGACTACGTGGTGGCAACCGGCGAGACCCACTCGGTGCGTGAGCTGTGCGAGCTGGCGTTCGCCGCGGCGGGCCTCGACTGGGAGCGCCACGTCGTGGTCGACGAGCGGTTCCTCCGCCCCGCAGAGGTCGACCTCTTGGTCGGCGACGCCACGAAGGCGCAGGAGGGCCTCGGGTGGCGCCGGGAGGTCGACTTCTCCCGGCTGGTCGAGATGATGGTCGACGCGGACCTCGACCTGGTCCGTGCCCAGATGCACTGAGTGCTCACCGGGGCGATCGCCGCAGATCCCCTCGGGGTCCTGGTCGCCTTCGGCGCCGGCATCCTGTCGTTCCTCTCGCCGTGCGTCCTGCCGCTCGTCCCCGGCTACCTCTCGATGGTGTCGGGGCTGTCGGCCGCAGAGCTGCACGCCGGTCCCCGCGCGCGTGAGCAGGACGCCGTGCCGCGCTGCGCGCCACGGCGGCGGATGGCATCACTGCTCGGCGGCATCCTCCTGTTCGTCGCGGGGTTCACCGTGGTGTTCGTCGCCGAGGGCGCGGCGGCGTCGGGCCTGCATGCGCTGGTCGCCGCGCACAAGGGCGCGTTCGCGACTGCGGGCGGCGCGCTCGTCGTCGTCCTGGGCCTCGTGCTCGTGGTGGGCTCGCTGCCTGCGAGCGCCTGGGCGAGGCTCGGCGGTGGGGTGTCCGGGCGGGTCGCCTGGGTGGTGGGGGAGCGGCGCTTCCACGTCCGTCCCGACGCCCTGGGCAGATGGGCGGCGCCCGTCATGGGCATGGCCTTCGGCTTCGCCTGGACCCCGTGCATCGGTCCGGTGCTCGCAGCGGTGCTCGCCCTCGCGGCGACGCGCTCCACGCTGGCTGGGGGCGTGCTCCTCTTGATCGCCTACTCCCTGGGCCTGGGCGTCCCCTTCCTCGTGGCCGGCGTGGCCTTCGACCGGCTCACTGCGCTCTATGGCCGTGCGCGCCGCAGGTTGGCGTCGGTCCAGGTCGTGGCCGGCATCGTCCTCGTCGCGTTCGGCGTCATGGTGGTGGCCGGTGACTTCTCGTGGCTTTCCGCGCAGTTCAATACGTTCTTGAACGATGTCGGACTGAGCTGCTCTACTGCAGCGGGATGCTTCACCTGAGGCCGACGGTCGTCGGCAGCGCCCCCCGCTTGGACCGGGTTGCCATCGACCCCTAGCATGGCGGCTCGGTCATGGATCGCGCAGTTCACCTTCGCTCGGCGGTTGCCCTGGCCGGCCGGTTCCCCGCACTGTCCGGCGCCGACCTCGACGTCGCCGCCGGAGAAGTGGTCGCCGTCCTGGGTCCGAACGGCGCAGGGAAGACCAGCCTGCTGCGCACCTGCGCCGGCCTCCTCGCCGTCACCTCGGGCGAGGCGGTGGTCCTCGGCTGCGACCTGCGCACGGAGCGCACCGCGGTGCGCCGCAAGGTGGGCCTGCTCGGGCACGATGCCTCGCTCTACGACGAGCTGACCGCAGCGGAGAACGTCAGGTTCGCCGTGCGCGCCGCCGGAGGGCGCAGCGAGCGGGTCGAGCCGGCCCTCGAGCGCCTTGGGCTCGTCGGCCGCCTGCGCCGCACGCCGGCAGCTCGCCTCTCCGCCGGCCAGCGTCGGCGCGCCGCACTCGCCGTCGTGCTCGCCCGCGCCCCCGCCCTGTGGCTCCTCGACGAGCCGCACGCCGGGCTCGACTCGGTGGCGCGTGAGCTGGTCGACACCGTCGTTGCAGAGGTGGCCGACGCGGGGGCGGCCGTGATCCTCACCTCGCACGAGGCGGAGCGTGCCGCCTCGGTGGCCGACCGCGTGCTCGTCATGTCCGGGGGCAGAGCGGCAGACGAACGCGTCGGTGAGCGGCGCCCGCCGCTCACCGCGGTGTCCGGAGGTGACGCCGATGTGGCGTGACGCGCTCCTCGTCTTGGGCAAGGACGTGCGCATCGAGCTGCGCTCACGCGTGGCGCTGTGGCAGGTGCTGCCCTTCGCGGTCCTCGTCCTCGTGCTCTTCGGCTTCGCGCTCGGCCCTGGCCAGCACGCGCTGCGCAGCGCCGCGCCCGGGCTCTACTGGCTTGCCGTCCTCTTCTCGACGGTGCTTGCCACCCAGCGCAGCTTCGCCATCGAGTCGGGCGAGGGCACCCGGGACGGGCTGCGCCTTTCGGGCATCGATCCGGCCGGCGTGTTCTTGGGCAAGGCAGCGGCGGTGGCGCTCCAGCTCGTCGCCGTCCAGGTGGTCCTGGGCGCCGGCATCGTCTTCCTCTTCGACGTGCACATCGCCACGTGGTGGCTCGCGATCGTCGCTTCGGCGCTCGCCACCGTCGGCCTCTCAGCCGCGGGCGTCCTCTACGGCGCGCTCTCTGCAGGGCTGCGAGTGCGCGAGACCCTGCTGCCGCTGCTCGTGCTGCCGATCGTGGCGCCGGTGCTCATCGCTGCGTCACGGGCGTGGTCCGCCGCGGTCGTGGGAACCGTCGCGTCGGGCACCTCGTGGCTCAAGATCCTCGGACCCTTCGCCGCCGTCTACCTGGCGGTCGGCGTGGCCCTCTACGGCCCACTCCAGGAGACCGGATGACGTCCACCACCACGCCGAGCCCCGCCACGCCGAGCCCCGCCGCGACGCTGCACGTCCCGGGCGTCACATCGCCGAGAATGCGGGCCGTGACCCGCGTGACCGGGATCACCGCCGCCGTCTCCCTGGCGCTCACCGTGTGGCTGGGGCTCTGGGTGACGCCGCCGGCGAAGGTCCAGGGCACACTGGCGCGGCTCTTGTACCTCCATCCGCCGATCGCCTGGGTCGCCCTCTACTGCGCCTTCGGCCTCGCGGCACTTTCGAGCCTGCTGTACCTGTGGCGCCGCACCCGCTCGTTGTTCTGGGACCGGCTCGGCGCGGCGGCCGTCGAGGTCGGGGTGATCTTCACCGCGCTCACCCTCGTCACCGGCTCGTTGTGGGGGCGGCCGACGTGGGGCGTGTGGTGGACGTGGACAGCCCGGCTCACCTCGACGGCACTGCTGCTCGTCCTCTTCCTCGGCTATCTCGCGTTGCGTCGGGTACCCGCCGGCGCCGAGGTTCGTGCCCGCCGCTGCGCAGTCGCCGCGCTGGTCGCGTTCGTCGACGTGCCGATCGTGACGTTCTCGGTCGACTGGTGGCAGACCCTGCACCAGCAGGGCACCGTGCTGAACCCAGGGCTCACACTGAAGGTGCACGGCTCCATGGCGTGGACGATGGCGCTCGGCTTCGTCGCGATGACCCTCGTCTTCGTGTGGATGGTGCTCGTGCGCTACCGGATCGAGGTGCTCTCCGACCGCGTGGGCGACGAGGAGCTCGAGGTCTCGCTCTCCGAGCGCTGGGCCGAGGGTGAAGCGGACCTGGGCGCCGGCCTCGCGGCCGGCACGCCGGGCACCGAGGACGTCCCCGCGCCAGCGGGCGCCGGCCCGGGCGACCCGGTGCCCGG
>JAJZJC010000159.1 GCA_021810205.1 Actinomycetes bacterium | reverse complement strand
CCTCTACGAGTACGACCCTCGCCTCGCCCTCTCCCAGACCTGCATCGGCGGGGAACAGAAGAAGAAGCAGTTGTCCGAGCGCAGGCACGTCTGTGCGGAGCACGGCCTCGACGTGGACCGCGACCTGTTCTCGGCATTCCTCGGGCTCCACGTGGAGCGCGTAGGAGACAGCGATGTCCTCGACCTCGTGGGAGCACGAAATGCTCTATCCGAGCGCACTAGTGCGATTGGACCACAGCGCCAAGACCTCGGCGCGACGGTGGCGTCCAGTTGGACGCCATGGCCGGAGAAAGCCCCCGGTTGCGACGGGGAGAAACCGCGAGTCCGGCGTCGGCACCCTCCTGGGCGTCGTTCGCTGGTACGGGTTCGCAAGCGCTTGGCCTCCAAGAGCTCCGACAGAGCGGTTCGGCCCGAAGACGGCAACGCCATCCCCGATGGCACAACCATCCCTGCACCGGCACCTGCCGGTGGTCCGCCTACGGCACCGGAGGCGGCGTGATGCCTCCGGTGAGACAGCCAGGGAGACACGTCGGAATCCCCCGGCTTCCGCCGTGGGAGGAGGTCAAGAAGGTGGCACCAGTCCGGCCGAGAAAGGCGCTCGGGCCTTGACGAGGGCGAGCGACCTCGGGGTCCGCATCGGCACCGGCACGCCGGGCCCCCTCGACGCGATCACCGACGTCGCCGGCGTCCGCGTCGGCCACACGACGATCGTCCGAGGGGATGGACCGCTGCGTGTCGGCGAGGGGCCGGTGCGCACGGGCGTCACCGTCGTCGTCCCCTGCCAAGACGTGGGGCAGCGCCTCGTCTTCGCGGGGTGTCATCGGCTGAACGGCAACGGCGAGCTCACGGGCCTCGAGTGGGTCCGTGAGTCCGGCGTGCTGACGTCGCCCATCGCGCTCACGAACACCCACAGCGTCGGCGTCGTGCACGACGCGCTCATCGCAGCGCAGGTGCGCGCGCAGCCGGAGGGGACGGTCTCCTGGAGCCTGCCCGTCGTGGGGGAGACGTGGGACGGCGTCTTGAACGACGTGAACGGGATGCACGTCCAGCCCGCGCACGTCTTCGCGGCGCTCACCTCTGCGTCGGGCGGGCCTGTCGCAGAGGGCAACGTCGGCGGGGGCACCGGGATGATCTGCCACCAGTTCAAGGGGGGGATCGGCACGGCTTCGCGCGTCGTCGACGCCGCAGGCGGCCGCTGGACGGTCGGCGTCTTGGTGCAAGCCAACTACGGCACGCGCGCGCGCCTCGGCGTCGCGGGCGCACCGGTCGGACTCGAGATCGGCGTCGGCGAGGTACCGGCGCCCGACGACGACGACCACCTCGCCGGCACGGGGTCGATCATCGCGGTCGTGGCCACGGACGCGCCGCTCCTTCCCCACCAGTGCGAACGCCTCGCGCAGCGAGCCGGCCTCGGCGTCGCCCGCATGGGCGGCGTCGGCGCCCACACGAGCGGGGACCTCTTCATCGCCTTCTCCACCGCCAACGCCGACCTCCCGCTCACCTCCGACCACGACCAAACGGCGCCGGTCACGAGAGTGCGCATGCTCCCCAACGGCGCCACCACCGCGCTGTTCGAGGGGGTGGTCGACGCAACCGAAGAGGCGATCGTGAACGCGCTCGTCGCCGCTGAGACCATGACCGGGCGCGACGGGATCACCGCCTACGCGCTCCCCCACGACCGTCTCGAGGACGTCATGCGCGCGTACGGTCGCCGGTGAGGCGAGAGAGGCTGCTCGGGACCGTCGGCCGTGGCCGCGGGTTCCGTCCGTCGATCGGTCGATCGAATGCCCTTCGAGAGCGACTCGACGATGACGATGAGGGCGACGAGCATGGCTCCAGCGCAGCACGCTGGCCTGCGCAGACCGACCGGCGCGCCGGCGCGTCTGCGTGGCGCCCCTGCGTCTCGATCAAACGATCGCTACAATGACGCCCATGGCCACGCACGACCCGGCGGGCGCGTCGACCGCCGAGCGCGTCGAGCAGGCCGCGCTGCGGCTCTTCGCTCTCCGGGGCTTCGAGGGAACGGGGATCCGCTCGATCGCGGACGAGGCCGGCATCACGCTCGGATCCCTCTACCACTACATCGGCACGAAAGAGGACCTCCTCGACCGGCTCATGCAGAAGAGCATGCGCGGCCTTCTCGACCCAGGCCGCGAGATCGTGGAGGCGACCGACAACCCCCGCGAGCGCATCGTGAAGCTCGTCGAGCTGCACGTGCGGCGGCACGCCGAGGACAACCTGCTCTCGATCGTCGGCGACGCCGAGATCCGCTCCCTCACCCCCGCTCGCCGGCGCAAGGCGGTCGCCCTGCGCGACTCGTACGAGACCCTGTGGGAGGAGACGATCTCCGAGGGCTCACGCCAAGGGGACTTCCACGTCCCCGACGTGAAGCTCGCGACGTTCGCGTTGCTCGAGATGTGCAGCGGGGTCGCGTACTGGTACTCGCCCAACGGGAGGCTCTCGCTCGACGCGATCGCCAAGGCGTTCGTCGAGATGGCGCTGAGCCTCCTGGGCGTCGATCCCGTGGGCACGGCGCCCGACGCGCGTCCCGAACGCCGCCCGCGGCACCGCGCGCGCCCGTGACCACAGAGGTCGTCCGAGGACGCGCACCCACCGTCCGCTTCGCGCGGACAGGCGACGTCGCCGTCGTCACGCTCGACCGGCCGGAGCGGCTGAACGCGGTGAACGACGCGCTCGTGCGCGACCTGTGCGGCGCGCTCGCCAGGGCCGGCGACGAGCTCCCCGCCGCCGTCGTGCTCACCGGGGCCGGCCGCGCCTTCTGCGCGGGGCACGACCTGAAGGAGGCACCCGAAGACGAGGACGACGCGGCCGCGCTCGCCCGCCTCGACCGTCTCGCGGAGGTGACCCGCCGGATCCGCCAGCTCTCGATGCCCGTCGTGGCCGCGGTGCGCGGCTATGCGCTGGGTGCGGGGTTCGAGTTCGCGATCTGCTGCGATCTCGTGATCGCCGACCCGGGCACGGTGTTCGGGTTCCCCGAAGTGGAGGTCGGGCTCGCGGTGACCGGCGGGGTCACGCACCTGCTCCCGCTCATGGTGGGTCCGGCCAAGGCGAACGAGCTCGTGCTCATGGGTTCCCGCCTCGACGCGCACGACGCCGCCGCGCTCGGGCTCGTGAACCTCGTAGCGGAGGACCCGCTCGCACATGCGCTCGAGTGGGCCAACGTCCTCGCCGCCAAGCCCCGGCGGGCGCTCGCGCTCGCCAAGAGCTGCCTCGCCGCGGGTCTGACGGGCGGCCTCGAGCAGGCGTTCGCGCTCGAGACGACCGCGTCGCTCGCGCTGGCGGCCACGCCCGACGCGCGGGCAGCCGCCGAGACGTTCCGCGCCCGGCACGACGGTGCCGGGCCGTCGGCATGATGGCATCCACCGGCACGAGGGCAATCAGGGGCTTCGAACTGCTCCAGAGAGTATCAACGAGTATCGGCGAACATACGTGTGAGCATGTCTGCGTGAGACTTTCGGAGTGGGCGAAGCAAGAGGGCG
>JAJZJC010000158.1 GCA_021810205.1 Actinomycetes bacterium | reverse complement strand
GGCCGAGGCCGGGGACCGGCTCATGGCCATGGCGGAGCGCACCATTAACGGCCGCCTCACCGCGGCCGAGGCGATCCGCCATCGCGAGTTCGTCATCACCAAGCTGTACAGAAGCGCCTGATGGCGGGCGCGGTGAGTGCGAAGTCCAGGTCGAGTGCGAAGTCCAGGTCGAGTGCGAAGTCCAGGTCGAAAAGACAGCTCCTTGCTGGCTCTGGGGCGTTCGAGGTCAGGTCGGAACCGTGAGTGACGCGTCCACATCGAAAGAAGCGACAGCCAGAGCACTCGCGGAGGCGTTGGGGGGCGGTCTTGGCGGCCGCTCGGGCTCCGGGGTGCCGCTGGTGCGATGCTTGATCGCGGGGCAGTGGGTGGAGCCATCCGGTGCCAAGGAGGTGGCGGTCGACAATCCGGCCACTGGTGAGGTTCTCGCCGAGCTGGCCTACGGGGATGCTGCGACGGTGCTCGGCGCTGCGGACGCGGCGGAGGCGGCGTTCGAGCAGTGGTCGAGCCGCCCGGCGCGCGAACGTGGCGACCTGCTGCGCGAGGTGGCGGATCTGCTCGACGAACGCCGAGGCGCCATCGGCCGGGTGCTGGCGGCTGACGCTGGCAAGCGCCTCGCCGAGGCGGAGGGGGAGGTCCACTTCGCGGCGGAGTTCTTCCGCTGGTTCGCCGACGCGGTACGTCAGCCCTCGGGCGAGGTGCTTCGAGCCGAGCAGCCCGGGCGCCAGCTGGTGACCTTCACCCAGGCGGCGGGGGTCGCCGCGTGCCTCACGCCGTGGAACTTTCCGGTGTCCATCCCGGCGAGGAAGATCGCTCCGGCGCTCGCTGCGGGGTGCACGGTGGTGGCTCGGGCCTCAGAGCGTGCCCCGCTGGCCGCGGTGGCACTGGGCCAGGTGTTGGTCGACGCCGGGATCCCCGACGGGGTGTTCAACCTCGTCCACGGCCCTGCCGGCGAGCAGACAGCGGCGTTGCTCGGGCACCGGGCACTGCGCGTCGTGAGCTTCACCGGCTCCACCGGTGTCGGCCAGCAGGTGATGCGCCAGGCGGCGCAGCGAGTGGTGCGCCCGGTGCTCGAGCTCGGTGGCGACGGCGCGTTCGTCGTCTTTGCCGACGCGGATCTCGACGCGGCGATCGCAGGGCTCATGATCGCCAAGTTCCGCAACAACGGCCAGTCGTGCATCGCCGCGAACCGGGTGTTCGTGCAGCGCCCTGTGCTCGACGCGTTCGTCGAGCGGCTCCGAGGTGCGGTGGGGGCCATGACCGTCGGCGATCCACTTGGCGAGAAGGAGGTCGGCCTCGGCCCGCTGATCACGCCGGGACGAGTCCACGAGGTCGCTGCGCTTGTGGCCGAGGCGTGCGACGGCGGGGGTCGGTTGCTGGCTCCGGACGTCGACCTGCCTAGCAAGGGTTACTGGCACCGGCCGTGCTTCGTGGTCGAGCCGCTGCCTGGGTGCGGGCTCGGCACCACCGAGGTGTTCGGCCCTGCTGCGGGGGTGTTCGGCTTCGACACCGAGGACGAGGTGCTCGCCCGGGCGAACGACACCGAGATGGGCCTGGCCGGCTACGTCTACACCCGGGACGTGGGACGAGCCTGGCGAATGGCACAGCGCCTGGAGGCGGGCATCGTAGGGGTGAACGACCCGGTCCCGCCCACCGTGTTCGGCACGCTCGGAGGCATGAAGCAGAGCGGGATCGGCCGCGAAGGTGGCCGCCTCGGGCTCGAAGAGTTCGAGGAGCAGCGCTACGTGGCCTTCGGCGCATGAGCACCGAGGCGGGCGCCGCATGACTGCGAACGAGAACGTGGCCGGCGACGCCAGCAGGCGGCCTTCGGTTGGCTCGGGGTCCTCTCCTCGGGCTCGAGGGTCTGTCGGGGAGCTGCGTGTCGAGCTGCGCAGCCAGGCATGGTTCGGGCAGTCGGGGAAGGTGGGCTTCGTCTACCGGTCGCACTCGAAGTCCGAGGGGATTCCCGACGACGTCTTCGACGGGCGGCCGGTCATCGGCATCGCCAATAGCTGGTCGGAGCTCGCCCCGTGCAACGCCCACCTGCGCCAGGTAGCCGAGGCGGTGAAGCGCGGGGTGTGGGAGCGCGGCGGCTTTCCTCTCGAGTTCCCGACCATGTCCTTGGGCGAGACGTTGGTGCGTCCTACCGCCATGCTGTACCGGAACCTCATGGCCATGGAGGTGGAGGAAGCCATCCGTTCGAACCCTCTCGACGGCGTGGTGCTCCTCGCCGGATGCGACAAGACGACGCCCGCGCAGGTCATGGGCGCGATCAGTGCCGATCTGCCTACCATCTTGGTCACCGGCGGGCCCATGGTGAGCGGGCGGTTCCGGGCCCGTCCGGTCGGATCGGGCACCGACGTGTGGCGGATGGCCGAAGAGACCCGGGCCGGGGAGATGACAGAAGCGGATCTCCGCGAGGCGGAGAGCTGCGTGTCGCGCAGCAACGGCCACTGCACCACCATGGGCACCGCCTCCACCATGGCGTGTGTCACCGAGGCCCTCGGACTGCAGCTGCCGGGGTCGGCCACCGTGGCAGCGGTGGACGCCCAGCGCTACAAGATCGCCCATCTGGCGGGGCGGCGGATCGTCGACATGGTCGCAGAGGATCTGCGGCCGTCGGCCATCTTGACCCGAGCCGCCTTCGAGAACGCGGTGCGCGTCGAGGCCGCGGTGGGCGGATCGACGAACGCGATCATCCACCTGCTGGCTATCGCCGGCCGGGCCGAGGTCGCGCTCAGCCTCGACGACTTCGACGCGCTCGGTGCCGACGTGCCGGTGCTGGTGGACATCAAGCCCCATGGCCGGTTCCTCATGGAAGAGCTCGACGCGGCGGGTGGGCTGCCTGCGGTCATGGCCGAGATGGGAGACTTGCTGCACTCCGACGCGCTGACCGTCACAGGCAGAAGCGTCGGGGAGAACGTGGCTGGCGCCCAGTGCTGGGACCGTCAGGTGATCCGCAGCCGAGCCGATCCGCTCATGGCGCCCGGCGGTCACGTGGCCGTGCTGCATGGCAACTTGTGCCCGAGCGGGGCGGTGTTGAAGCTGTCCGCCGCCTCCCCGGAGCTGCTCGAGCATCGTGGTCCGGCGGCAGTGTTCGACTCTTACGAGGAGTACGTGTCCGCCGCCGAGGGTGACATGGACGGGGTCGACGCCGACACCGTGCTCGTGGTGCGCAACGCCGGACCCAAGGGCTATCCCGGCATGCCGGAAGTGGGCAACCTGCCTCTCCCGAGACGACTGCTGCGCCAAGGGGTTCGGGACATGGTGCGGATCTCCGACGCCAGGATGAGTGGCACCGCCTATGGCACCGTGGTGCTCCACGTGGCACCTGAAGCCGGCGACGGGGGGCCACTGGCGCTGCTGAGAACCGGCGACATGGTCGTCCTCGACGCCAAGGCTCGCACCTTGGACATGGAGGTGGACGAGGCGGAGCTCGACCGGCGCCGGGCGGTGCTCTCGCCGCCGGCAGATCCACCCGGGGTCACGAGCGGCTATGTGGCGCTGTACCGGCGCACCGTGTTGCAGGCCGACCGCGGCGCCGATCTCGACTTCCTGGTCGGGCGCCGCGGCAGCCCGGTTCCGCGGGAGTCGTACTGAGGACGCGGGGCCGGGCACAGGTGGTCGACGT
>JAJZJC010000047.1 GCA_021810205.1 Actinomycetes bacterium | reverse complement strand
CCCTACCGCACGGACCGCATCACCGGCAGCTTCGTGCTCGTCGACGAGGCGACGAACGCCACGCTCGCGGCGGGGATGGTCGGCGAGCCCCACCTGGCCGCCGGCGTGGTGGGCTGACGGGCGCCGTCCCGGACCCGGCTCCTGGCTGAAAGAGAGCCCACGGGACGACAACGAGGGCTCAGGGCTTGGCGAGCATGACCGTCATGGCCGTGAGCAGCAGGGCGAGCACACCGATCGCCGAGAGGCACACGGTCCGACATGCCCGAGCGGTGTCGAGCAGGATCTGTTCTGATGTCCCGGTAGCGGCGAGCGCGCGCTGGACCCGGCGTTCGGCCGGCCACAGGGCGCCTTCGGCGAGGATCATCGCCGAGACCCACAGCCCGATACCGCACAGCACCCAGGTCGCGCTGAGCGGGTAGACGCCGTGCGACAGCTCGACCAGGGCGACGCCGAAGACAGGCACGAGGTAGAGCACCCGGCCCGCCCAGTTCACCCCCGGCGCGAAGTACGTCCTGACCGACGAGCTGAGCGGTCCGCCGCGGGCAGCTAGTACCCGCGCGGCGGCGACCCCGCTCGCGACCACCGCCACGATGCCGACGAGCACCGCCGCCACGTGGCAGATGAGGACGACGGTGTAGGCCGGGCCGCTCGGGAGCGTGCTCGCCAGCCGCGGCGCGCTCACCGGCGGCTCCGCCGCGGCGCCCGGCCCGAGGTGCTGGGCCGACGCGGGAAGTCTCCGGGCCGCGATGACGCACCGAGCGGGTTGGTCCGGGGTACGTTGAGGGGCGAAGGAAGGCCCCACGGTCGCGTGGTGCCGGGACAACTGACAGCAGAAGAGCGCATCACGTGGACCCAGCCGGTGACAGAACCCATACGAGCCAACTGAGGCTCGACCCACTGAACGGCCGATGGGTGGTGGTGAGCACGCAGCGAGCGGAGCGGCCCGAGGCCTTCGTCGTTCGCTCGCCCCAGGTGCAGGCGGACACCTCCCGCCCGTGCCCGTTCTGCCCCGGACACGAGGAGGCGAGCCCGCCGGCGCTCGAGACCTACGGACCGAGCGGCCACTGGCTGGTGCGAGTGGTGCCGAACCTCTACCCCGCATTCTCCGGGGACGAGCCCTTCGTCGTCACCAATCGGGGCCCGGTGTTCACCCAGGCGAGTGCAGGCGGGATCCACGAGGTGCTTGTGCTCTCTCCCGAGCACGACGCCTCCTGGTCGATGCTCTCCCCCGAGCAGACCGGCCTGGTCATGGCCGCGTTGCGCGACCGCATCGAGGAGCATGCCCAGCACCCGTCCCTCCGGTACTCGCAGGCGATCGTGAACTCCGGACGTGAGGCCGGCGCGTCGCTCGAGCACCCCCACGGCCAGCTGCTCGGCATGTCCTTCGTGCCCCGGGAGCTCGCCGAGGAGCAGGCCCGCTTCGCCCGGTTCGCCGAGAGCTGCCTGTTGTGCACGACGATCGAGGCCGAGGAGGCCGAGGGCTACCGGGTCATCTACTCCGACGATCGAGTGTCGGTCGTGTGCCCCTTCTGGAGCGCCACGCCCTACGAGATGCTCGTCGTGCCTCGCCATCACACCCCTCATCTCTATCGCAGCGGGACCGAGGACTTGGTGTCGGTCGGACTCGCCCTGAAGACGTGCCTCGCCCAACTGCGCGAGGTCGTGGGCGACGTCGCGTACAACCTCGTGTTCCACTCCGCTCCCTACCGCGTGAACGACCCGTTCCACTGGCACGTCCACGTCTGGCCCAAGGCGACCACGCGCGCGGGGTTCGAGATGGGCACCGGCGTCGCCATCAACATCGTGAACCCCGAGTACGCGGCAGAGCAGCTGCGGGTGGGAGTACACGCGAGCTGAGGGCCGCCGCGCCGGATCAGCCGAAGAATGGCGCGGCCACCTCGCTGAGCAGAGTCAGATCCAGGGTCTTGGGCTTGCCGACCGCCTCTTCGAGGGGCACCCGGACCATGCGGCCATCTTGGAGCGCCACCATTTTGCCGAATGTCCCGTCGTGCAGCGCGGCAACCGCCTCGACGCCGAAGCGGGTGGCGAGCACGCGATCGAAGGCGGTCGGCGCGCCGCCCCGCTGGATGTGGCCAAGGGTGGTGTGGCGCGACTCGTAGCCGGTGCGCCGTTCGATCTCCTGGGCGAGCCACTCCCCGATCCCGCCCAGCTGCGCGTGGCCGAACTGGTCGACGTTGGACGAGCTGGTGGCCGCCGTGGCCGATTCGAGATCGGGGCCGGGCTCTGGCATCGCGCCTTCCGAGACCACCACGATCGAGGAGTACCGCCCGCGTTCGTGGCGATGCAATATCCGCTCGCAGACCGCCGCGACGTCAAAGGGAACCTCGGGGACGAGGATCTCGTCGGCACCACCGGCGATCCCGGCGTAGGTCGCGATCCAGCCGACGTGACGACCCATCACCTCGCAGACGATGACCCTGTGGTGCGACTCAGCGGTCGTCTGCAGCCGGTCGATCGCCTCGGTCGCGGTCTGCACGGCAGTGTGGAAGCCGAAGGTCACCTCGGTTCCCGACAGGTCGTTGTCGATGGTCTTGGGGACGCCGACCGCACGGACCCCGAGCGCGCCGAGGCGTTGCGCGACGCCGAGCGTGTCGTCGCCCCCGATGGCAACCAGCGCGTCGATGCCGTCCTGGGCGAGGTGCTTCACCACGGCCTGTGGGCCGTCGTCGGTCGCGAAGGGGTTCGTCCTGGAGCTCCCGAGCACGGTCCCGCCGCGCGCGAGCAGGTGCGACACCCGGTTCGGACGAAGCGGCACGCTGCGCCGCTCCATCACCCCGCGCCAGCCGTCGAGGTACCCGACGGTCCTGTCGTCGTGCAATCGCTTCCCCGTGACGACAACCGCCCTGATCACCGCGTTCAGTCCCGGACAGTCGCCCCCGCCGGTGAGGACTCCGATGCGCATCGGGCCACTCTCGCACATGGCACGCGCCACCGAGTGCCGACGGCGGACCTTGGGCCAGCGTCGGGGTAGCGACAGGCGGACCGTGCAGTAGCGCTCAGTTGGAGGAGGCGAGGGCACCGGTGTCGAGAAGCGCCGTGCCGCGGGCGGTGCGAATCGCCTCGAAGACCGCGAGCATCCGCCGCACGACACGCCGATCGGTAGGCAAGAGCTCACCGATGCCCGGCGTGGCGAGATACGCGGCGAGGAACGCCCGCCTGTTCCGTGCATCCCACGCTCGAGCCAGCTCCCCCGCCTTCGAGCGCGCCGCGACCGGCCCGCGCTCGGTCGCCGCGACGACCGAGGCGTAGCGAATCGACCAGCACATGTCGGCGACGTCGGCAAGCGGGGAACGCAATATCGCGGCTCCCGTGATCGGGTCGGCCCCGCCGGGCAAGCAGTCCGCGAGGATCCACCCGTGGTCCGTGCGCGCGCTGCGGCCCAGGTGGAAGTCGCCGTGCGTCCGGGTGATGGGCGGGCGAAGGCCGGCGCGCCGAAGCGAAGCGAGCGCCTGGCGCAGCGTGGGCTCGGGAAGGCCTTCGACAGCGGCGTCGAGCACCTCGGGTGCCACCCGGGCGAGCGTCGCCTCGGCGTCGTCGCTCCATGCCTCGACGTCGCCCGCCCGGCGGCCGAAGGCGCGATCGAGCGCGAGGTGCATACGAGCGGCCATCGTCCCGAGCGCGAGCGCCTCGGGTGCGAAATCGCCGCCGGCGGCGTCGGGAGTGCTGCCTGCCGCGAACAGGTCGCGCAACGACGTGAGCGCGAGCGCCCATCCCCCCGTCGCCCCCGCGAGGAACTCCTGGGCGACGCCAAGATCCCGGCCGGCCCGACGCCAGAACGCGACCGGTGCGGCGAGATGGTTGAAGCCGGCCTCGTCGAGCCCAGCGAGCAGCGCAATGCCAGGGTGCGGGCCGCGGCGGAGCGAGGCAAAGACCGACAGGGTCAGGCGGTGGTCGAAGCCGAGCGTGGTCGCCTCGGCATCGTCGTGCAGCACGGACACCGCGGCCGGCGAGGGCGCGAGGCCACCCGGCGCCGTCACGGTTCCTCCCGCGGGCCGCCCCGGTCCGGCAACCCGGTCACCGGCCACCGCTGCGAGAAGCAACCGCGCCGCGTCGGCGTCGCGCATGGCGTCGACCACGAACGCGACCCCATCGTCGTCTTCGAGCACTCCCAAGGCAGGCTCTTCGACCGCGCCGAGCATGTGCAGCTCATCGCCGGGGCGGTGGAGACCGAGCACCGCATGCGCGAGCACGCCGTCCATCTCGGCCACGACGTCGAGCACCCCGGTCCGGCCAGCGCGAAGGACCTCGATGTCGACCAGCTCGACGCGCCCGCCATCGCCCGGCTCGGCATCGACGCGGTGCTCGCGCCAGCGTCCGAGCACCCGGCACAGTGACCGCCGCTGTGCGGCGACGAGGTCGCTGGGCGCACCGGGCCACCCCGTCACCTGCCGAACCCCTCTGAGATGGCACCCTCTGAGATGGCGCCCTCTGAGATGGGCGCACCGTCCTCGAGCACCGGCATACCGTCGACGAGCTCGAACCACAGGTAGCCGTGGGGCGCCGCCGTGAGCGTGTACGGCTCCGCGCCGATCACGGGGAACGGCACCCGCCCGAGCACCTCGATCGGGCGGCTGCCCGCCCACCCGGCGAGGTCGAGCTGCACCGGCTGGGCGAACCGGCTCAGGTTGTGCACGCAGAGGACCGCCTGGGATCGCCGCGGGGCATCGGCGCGTGGCACGGCGAGGGCCGGCACCGTGCGGGCCACGTGGGGACTGTCCTCTTGCGGCGAGGCGTCCCGGGGATCGGGCGGCGCGGCAGGCGAGGACGAGCCGGGGACTGTCGGCATCACCGGGGGGAACCCAGGGTCATCAGCGCTCGCCACGTCGAGGTCGGACACCTCCCCCCACCGCACGTAGGCGAGGATCGAGGGGTTCGGGCAGTCGAGCACCTCCATGTGGCCGACGCCCAGCACCGGGAGGCTCCGTCGCTGCAGGAGCATCCGCCGGAGCCAGTGGAGGAACGAGCTCGGGTTGCGTACCTGGGCCTCGACGTTCACTGCACCAAAGCCGTAGACGGGGTCCATGAGCGGGGGCAGGTAGAGCTGGGCGAAGTCCGCCTTCGAGAATCCCCCGTTCCGGTCCGGGGACCACTGCATCGGCGTTCGCACCGAATCGCGGTCACCGAGGTAGATGTTGTCCCCCATGAGCAGCTCGTCGCCGTAGTAGACGACGGGGCTGCCCGGCAGCGACAGCAGCAACGCGTAGAGAAGCTCGGCGAGCTGGCGATCGCCGTCGAGGAGCGGAGCGAGCCTGCGCCCGATCCCCATATGGCGCTTCATGCGCGGATCCTTGGCGTACTCGCCGAAGAGATAGTCGCGTTCCTCGTCGCTCACCTGCTCGAGGGTGAGCTCGTCGTGGTTGCGCAGGAAAATTGCCCATTGGCAGCCGTCCGGCACCCCCGGCGTCTGAGAGAGGATCTCGGTGACGGGGTAGCGGTGTTCCCGGCGCACGGCCATGAAGAGGCGGGGCATGAGCGGGAAGTGGAAGCACATGTGGCACTCGTCGCCGGTGCCGAAATAGTCGGCGACATCTGCCGGCCAGCCGTTCGCCTCGGCGAGAAGCACCCGGCCGGGGTACTCGGCGTCGAGCTGCTTGCGGATCCTGCGGATGTAGGCATGGGTCTCGGGAAGGTGCTCCCCCGTGGTCCCGTCACGCTGGAAGAGATAGGGCACCGCGTCGAGGCGGAAGCCGTCGAACCCGAGGTCGAGCCAGAACCGGACGACCTCGAGCATCGCCTCGGCGACTTCGGGATTCTCGTAGTTCAGGTCCGGCTGGTGAGAGAAGAAGCGGTGCCAGTAGTACTGCTCTCGAGTGTCGTCCCACGTCCAGTTGGACCGCTCGACGTCGGTGAACACCACGCGGGCCTCGGGCCATCGCTGGTCGTCGTCGTTCCAGACGTACCAGTCGGCCTTCGGGTTCGTGCGGCTCGAACGCGACTCCACGAACCACGGGTGCTGGTCGCTCGTGTGGTTCATGACCAGATCCGCGATGACCCGGATGCCGCGGCGGTGCGCGTCCTCCAAGAACGCGACGAGATCGCCAAGGGTGCCGTAGTCAGGGTGCACGTTGAAGAAGTCGCTCACGTCGTAGCCGCCGTCACGCATCGGCGACGGGCAGAACGGCAGCAGCCAGAGGCAGTCGATGCCGAGCCACTGGAGGTAGTCCAGCTTCGCCCGCAGACCGGGCAAGTCACCGGTGCCGTCGTCGTTCGAATCGAAGAACCCGCGAACGAGCACCTCGTAGAAGACGGCGTCTTGGAACCAACGCTCGGAGGGATCGAAGGAACGCTCGAACTCGCCGAACACGCTCATGTGGCGGTCTTTCTTGCGAGGAGCTCCGACGCCGCCCGGTACGGATCCAGGGTACCCGCGGCGATCGCGGCGACAGCGTCGGCGAAGCGGCCCGCGGCAGCCAGCGACTGGATGTCCTCGAGCACCCGGGCAGTGAGGACCCGCCGGAGCTCGTCGGCGACGCGCGCGGCACGGCGCGCCTCGAGCGCGCCCGTGGACACGAGGTGCGCGCGGTGCCTGGCGACAGCCGACCAGAGACCCTCGATCCCCTCGCCGGTGCTCGCGACCGTGGCCACGACCGGCGGTCGCCACCCCGAGGGCGCGGAGAGGTCCAGCATCTGCTCGAGGTCTCGCGTCGCCTCCCGGACCCCGGGACGGTCCGCCTTGTTCACGACGAAGACGTCGGCGACTTCCAACAGGCCAGCCTTGTTCGCCTGCATCGAGTCTCCCCACCCCGGCGTCACGACGACCACCGTCGTGTCGGCCGCCGAGGCCACCTCCACTTCCATCTGCCCGACGCCGACGGTCTCGACGACGACGAGCGGGATTCCCACGGCCCCGAGCACCCGCACGGCATCGGGCACCGCGAGGGCGAGACCGCCCAGGTGCCCGCGCGTCGCCATCGAGCGGATGAAGACCGACGGGTCCATGGCGTGGTCCTGCATGCGGATCCGGTCGCCGAGGATCGCGCCACCCGAGAACGGCGACGAGGGGTCGATGGCGAGGACACCGACCTGGTCGACGGGCTCGGTCGTGGCTGCCGGGGGCTCGGTCGTCGATGACGGGAAGTCGGTCGTGGCGGGCCACCCGCCCCGCGCCACGCTCACCAGCTTGTTGGTGAGCGTGGACTTGCCCGCGCCCGGGGCGCCGGTGATGCCGACGGTGTAGGGGGCGGGTGCAGCGTAGGCAAGGCGTGCGACCTCGCTGCTCGGCTGTCCACCGCGTTCGACGATGGTCAACAGGCGGGCGAGCGCCACCCTGTCACCCTGGACGGCGGCATCCAGCAGCGCGGGGGGCGAGGCGGTCCGGAGGTTCAACGCCGTTCGACGCGGGCGCCCAGCGAAGCGAGGCTCCCCGCGAGGTCCTCGTAGCCGCGGTCGACGTGGTGCCCCTCGGTCACCACGGTCTCCCCCTCGGCGACCAGTCCGGCGAGGACGAGCGCCGCTCCCGCTCGGATGTCCGTGGCCTTCACCTTCGCCCCCGACAGCCGAGGCACGCCACGGACCACGGCGTGGTGCCCCTCGGTGCGGATGTCCGCCCCCATGCGACGCAACTCGTCGATGTAGCGGAACCGGCCAGCGAAGAGATTCTCGCTCACGATCCCCACGCCGTCGGCGACGCTCAGGAGCGTGACGAGGAACGGTTTGTAGTCCGTCGCCACTCCGGGGTATGGCAGGGTTGCAACGTCGACCGAGCGCGGCCGGCCGTCGCAAGTCGCCACCACGCCTGTCGGGCCCTGCTCGACGATCACGCCCATCGCACCCAGCTTGCGCACCAGCATGTCCATGTGGTCGATCCGGGCGTCTTCGACTACGACCTCCCCGCCGGCAAGCCCGGTGGCGACGAGGAACGTTCCCGAGACGACCCGGTCCGGCATCACCGAGTGCGTTGCAGGGACGAGCTCGTCGACTCCTTCGATCTCGACATGCGAGGTGCCCGCACCCCGGATACGCGCACCCATCGATCCGAGGCACGCGGCAAGGTCTGCGACCTCCGGCTCGCGGGCCGCGTTCTCGATGACCGTGGTGCCCTTCGCGAGCGCGGCAGCCATCAAGATGTTGTCGGTCGCCGTGTGGCTCGGGTACTCGAGCACCACCTGGCTGCCCACCAGCCGGCGCCCGGCGGCGTCGGGCGCCACGCTGCCCTCGACGTTGCCGTGCACCGTGTCGAAGTGCGCGCCCATCTTGCCGAGCCCGTCGAGGTGGAAGTCGATGGGCCGGCTGCCGAAGTCGTCGCCACCGGGCATCGACACCCGCGCGTAGCCGCAGCGCGCCAGCAGTGGCCCGAGCACCACGATCGAGGCACGCATCTTGTCGACGAGGTCGTACGGCGCCACTGGCACGAGCTCGCAAGTTGGTGGCGTGTCGATGACCAGGCGACCCTCTGCGCTCCACGAGACCCCGGCACCGAGCGCACGAAGCATGTCGGCCATGATCTCGACGTCGATGATGCGGGGCACATTCGAGAGCTCGTGCCGTCCTTCAGCGAGCAGGCAGGCGGCCATCAGCTTCAGCGCCGAGTTCTTGGCGCCGCCGGCCCGGACGGTTCCCTCCAATGGGCCGGATGGCTGCACCACGAACGAGGCCGGGCGTGGCACGGCGGGTACCGCATCGGGGGCGGGGGCGAGCTCCATTCGGACCATTATTGCCACCCTGACGCACCGGTCCGGATGACGCTGCGCAGACCGCCGTCACGGGCCGGCGACGACAGTAGGGTGCCATCGTGGCGCACATCCCCCAGGCACCTGACCGGAACCTCGCCCTCGAGCTCGCTCGGGTCACCGAAGCTGCGGCGATGGCCGCCAGCCGCTGGATGGGGCGCGGTGACAAGAACGGGGCTGACGGTGCCGCCGTGAACGCCATGCGCGTGGTGCTCCAAAGCGTGGGCATGGACGGCATCGTCGTCATCGGCGAGGGCGAGAAGGACGCCGCACCGATGCTCTACAACGGGGAGCGAATCGGCAACGGCACACCACCCGAGGTCGACATCGCCGTCGACCCCATCGACGGGACCACGACCACCGCGCTCGGACGCGGCGGCGCGCTCTCGGTCATCGCAGTATCCCCGCGCGGCACGATGTTCGACCCCGGTCCGTGCTTCTACATGGAGAAGATCGCCGTGGGGCCGGACGCCAAGGACGTCGTCGACATCAACCGACCGGCGACCGAGAACCTCAAGGCCGTGGCCAAGGCACTCGGGGAGTCCGTCCGCGACCTCACCGTCGCCATCCTCGACCGTCCGCGCCACAAGGAGCTGATCGGCGAAGTCCGGGAGTCGGGCGCCCGGATCAGGCTGATCGCCGACGGTGATGTCGCCGGCGCCATCGCGACGAGCTGGCCCGGCTCGGGCGTCGACGTGCTACTCGGTATCGGTGGGACGCCCGAGGGAGTGCTCGCCGCGGCTGCGCTCAAGTGCATGGGCGGCGAGATCCAGGGAAGGCTGTGGCCCCGCGACGATGCCGAGCGTGCAGCGGCAATCGAGGCAGGCTACGACGTCGAGGCCGTGCTCACCATCGATGACCTGGTCAGTGGTGACAACTGCTTCTTCGCGGCGACCGGGATCACCGACGGCGAGCTGCTCCAGGGCGTGCGCTTCCAGCGCACGGGCGCCTTCACCCAGTCGCTCGTGATGCGTTCGAAGTCGGGCACGATCCGCAAGATCGACGCGAGACACCCGTTGGCAAAGATCGCCGAGTTCAGCGCTGTCGCGTTCACCTGAAGACGCACCACGGAACGCCGGCGGGAGGAGGCACCCGCTCGGAGCGCCAGGCACCCGTGCTCGGAGCGCCAGGCACCCGCTCGGAGCGCCACCGCCGATTACCCCGCGCCGAGCTCCGCTTCCACACGGCGTGCACGCCGTTGGATCGGCACGGCGATCTGCGCCGCGCGCCGTTCGTCGAGGCGTTCGAGGGGCACCGAGACCGCGAGCGCCGCGATGACCCGCCCCCGCACGTCACTGATCCCCACTGCGACCGCGCCCAATCCCATGGAGCTCTCCCCGTACGAGGTGGCGTAGCCGTCTCGGCGCACCTGTTCGAGCTCCTTCAAGAGCTTGGCTCGCGTCGCGAGGGTTCGAGGGGTCCGCCGCTGCAGTTTGGCCGACGGGTACAGGCGGAGGAGCTCGTCCCTTCCCAGGCCGGCGAGGAACACCTTGCCCGCCGCCGTGGAGTGCGCAGGGACCACGACGCCGGTGCGTGCGCTCACCCGCACGACTTCGGAGCCTTCGACCGAGTCGATGTACCGCACGACGGTACCCTCCCCTACCGCCAGGCTCACCGTCTCACGGGTCTCCACAGCGAGCGCGGACAGGTGCGGACGCGCGACACGGCCGACGTCGATGCGCTGGAGCGATGCGAGGGCGACGTGCAAGAGTGCCGGCCCCGCGCCGTACCTGCGCGTGACGGGATCCTGCACCACGAAGCCGCTCGCTTGCATGGTGGTAAGGAGTCGGTGCGCAGTCGACGGCGCGACCCCGAGGATCTCGGCGCTCTCGCGCACTGCCAGGGACGGGTGGTCCCGAAGCCTCGCCAAGAGGGTGAGCGCGTGGTCAACCGAGCTCACGAGGTAGGTGCGCTGAGCGCCCGCCACCGGCCCGGACCTCACCGCCACCGAAGCCTCCCTCCCGCGCAGCCAGCACAGAGCGTCGCGTGCCGCGTCGTTCTCTCTACCACAGTGCGACCACGGTGCGGGTCGGCGCGACCTGTCCCACTTCGCTCCCACAGGCCCGGTAGCCTTTGGTGGCCCAGGAAACGGAGGAGCCATGTCGTTCGATGTCGCCAAGGTGCTCAAGGAGCGTCACGGCGAGAATTTCACGCTGCATTCCGATCTGTTGAACCCCCAGCTCGCGCGCGTGCTCAAGACGCTGGGCTTCGACCGCTTCTACGTCCGTGGCGAGGGCTGCTACCTCTACGATGACAAGGGCGATCAATACCTCGACTTCCTCGCCGGCTTCGGCGTCTACGCCCTCGGGCGCAGCCACCCGGCGATCAAGCAGGCGCTCCACCAGGCGATCGACCTGGACCTTCCGAACATGGTGCAACTCGACTGCGCGCTGCTCCCCGGCCTCCTCGCAGAGCAGCTCGTGGCTCGTGCCCATGAGGGCATCCGCCGCGTCTATTTCTGCAACTCGGGTACCGAGGCGACCGAGTCGGCGATCAAGTTCGCACGCCGTGCGACCGGCCGACCCCGGGTGCTCTTCTGCGACCACGCCTTCCACGGGCTCACCACCGGGTCACTGGCGCTGAACGGCGGAAAGGAATTCAAAGAAGGATTCGGGCCACTCCTGCCCGGAGCCACCCAAGTGCCCTTTGGCGACATCGACGCCTTGGCCGCCGAGCTACGGCGCGGCGACGTCGCTGCTTTCGTGGCCGAGCCAATACAGGGCAAGGGCGTGAACGTGGCGAGCGACGCCTACTGGCAGGGGGCCCAGGCCCTCTGCCGGAAGCATCGCACGCTCCTCGTCGCCGACGAGGTACAGGTGGGAATGGGACGAACCGGCAAGTTCTTCGCGCACGAGCACTACGGTCTCGAGCCGGACATCATCACCATCTCCAAAGCACTCTCTGGTGGATACGTCCCCGTCGGTGCGGTGATGTGCACGGACAAGGTGTTCATGAGCGTCTACAGCTCGCTCGAGCGGGCGATGGTGCACTCGACCACGTTCGGCCGAAACCAGCTCGCGATGGTGGCCGGACTGGCGACGCTCGACACGTTCGAACAAGAGGGCATCGTCGAGCACACCCGCGAGACCGGCGAGGCCTTCGAGGCCGCGCTCGCGCCGCTCGTCGAGCGCTACGAGATGCTCCACGCAGTGCGAGGGAAAGGTCTCATGCTCGGGCTGGTCTTCGGCAAGCCCGAGTCGCGCAGCCTCCGTGTACGCTGGAACGCGCTCGAAGCGGTGCGCACCGCCCTGTTCTCTCAGATGGTGGTCGTGCCACTCTTCCACCGGCACCGGATCCTCACCCAAGTGGCCGCAGACAACATGAACGTCATCAAGCTGCTCCCGCCCCTCGTCGCGGGACAACAGGAGGTCGACTACTTCGTGGCCGCCCTCGACGACGTTCTGCGTGACGCGCACCACGGCTCTGGGCTTCTCATGGAGTTCGGCACGACCATGGCGAAGAGCGCACTGCGTCGAGGTGGGTCGAAGCCGGTG
Organism: Actinomycetes bacterium; assembly: GCA_021810205.1. Taxonomy (GTDB): domain Bacteria; phylum Actinomycetota; class Acidimicrobiia; order Acidimicrobiales; family RAAP-2; genus JAJYVT01. Next base: position 8,275 of record JAJZJC010000047.1, on the reverse strand, counting down.
ATGGCTCCGGCGTGAGCCCGCGGGCCGCCGCGTCCGGCCCCACCGGTCGGCGCCTGTCGAGCCATGCAGGCCGTACGCCGACGGCCGACATGTCCGATGGGCCTCCGCCCGGGACTGGCGTTCGAGGTATCACCTTGCGCCGAGGGGACCGCGTGGCGGTCACCGGCGCCGCGGGGTTCATCGGCTCCGCCGTCACCCGCCAGCTGCTTGGCCGCGACGTGACAGTCGTCGCGATCGCAGAGCGGGCTCGGCACATCGACAACCTTGCCGGGCTCGACGTCGAGGTCCGCGAAGCCGACGTACGTGATGCCGCGAGCGTTCGCCGGGCGCTGGAGGGTTGCCGGTTCGTCTTTCACATGGCCGCCGTGTACGACTTCTGGGCGCAGGACCCGTCCATCTTCTACGACGTGAACGTCAGAGGCACTCGCCACGTGCTCCAGGCGGCCGACGACGTCGGCTGCGAACGCATCGTCTACACGAGCACCGTGGGCACGCTCGGGCTGAACGGCACCGCGGCCGGAACTCCCGCCACCGAAGAGTCGATAGCCGACGTGTCGCATCTGTTCGGTCACTACAAGCGGTCGAAGTACGTCGCCGAGCACGAAGTGCTACGCGCCGCGGCACAGGGGACGCCGGTGACCCTCGTCTTGCCGACCTTTCCGTTGGGTCCGCGAGACCTGCGGCCGACTCCGACGGGCAAGGTCGTGCTCGACTACCTGAACGGGCGGATGCCCGGCTACGTCGACACCTCGATGAACGTGGTGCACGTCGACGATCTCGCGCGCGGTCACCTGCTCGCGCTCGAGCACGGCCAGATCGGTCGCAGCTACATCCTGGGCGGCGAGAACGTCACCATGCGCGAGCTGCTCGCGCATCTCTCCAATGTCACCGGCCTGCCACCGGTCGAAAGACGTCTCCCCAAGGCACTGGCGCTCGTGGCCGGCTCGTTCTCCGAGTACGTCGAGGGCCGGCTCTTGAAGCGTCCGCCGTCGGTCCCTCTCGAAGCGGCGCGCATGTCGACGACCGTCATGCTGTTCGACGACTCACGCGCACGTGCGGAGCTCGGCTACTCCTCGCGGCCGGCGGTCGACGCGGTCGCCGACTCGGTTCGCTGGTTCATCGACCAGCAGCGGGTCGCACCGTCGCGTCACGCCAAGATCTCCCTCAGCGCCGCCCGGTGACCCAGCGCGGGCCCTGTTTTCCTACAACTTTCCTACAACACGTGCGGCTGGCAGCAGTCCAGCACCCTCGTCGCCTTTGGCCTGCGATGCTGCGCACGCCGCCACCTCCACGTACTCGGTCAGCCTGCTCGCGCATCGCCGAGAAGCACAGGCGCGGCTCCGGTAACATTGGTGCCGAGCGCGCTCGCGCTCGCAGAACTCATGAGCCCGCTTGCCCTTCCTGACGTCGAGATCCAAGAGGGAGCCGAAGAGGACATCGCCGAAAAGGTGCGAGACCTTTTCGGCGAAGACTTCGCGGTCGTGATCATGGATAGCGACTTCACGACCTTCGACGAGGTCGAGCGCGCCTGTATGGCCCTCTTCGGCTACAGCCGTCCTGACGCAGAGGCACTCGCCATGCGGGTGCACACGACCGGCGAGGCACTCGCGGCGGTGATGCCCGAGGCCGCCGCGCGCCGGGCGGTCCGAGAGCTCCGGCGTCGCAACGTCCTTGCCCGGGTCGAAAAGCTTTGAGCCACCCTCCCTCGAGGCTGGCGGCGTGGTGGTGCAGATGCTGCATCGCGGCGGATTGCGGATCGCATCGCTTGGCATCCACAGCGGGGCCACGGCGCACCGCTCATTCAGTCAGGGTCGCGCGCAAGCGACGACATCCCCCGGACGCGCGCGGCTCCTCCTCAGCGGACGAACGTCGCTGAAGTTCGTACGTCAGTGCCGCTCAGACGCTGATCGACTGGTGGTCGCGAGGCGAGGCGCCGACTGCGATGCGACGTGGCTTCGCATGGGCAGCGACCGGAATGGAAAGGGTGAGAACCCCCGAGTCGTAGCTCGCCTCGATGTGCTCGACATCCAGGTTGTCTCCGAGGAACATCTGGCGAGTGAACGTGCCGTACGGCCGCTCGGCGACCAGGGTCTCGACGCCGTCGCTGGACGTCGGCGATGGCCGTTCAGCCCGGACGGTCAGTACGTTGTCTTCGACCGTGAGCTCGATGTCCTCTGAGCGGACCCCGGGGAGATCGATCTGGACAAGGAAGACCTCGCCCTTCCTGAACGCGTCCATCGGGATCGAGAACGCTGCCGACCGCGACCGCCCGTCGTTCGCCCAGAGCTGCTGGGCAAGCCTATCGAGCTCCCGGAACGGATCGCTTCTGACGAGAGCCATGACCAACACCTCCTCTGCACGCTGGGTCAAGGGCGCCTACACCTGGCGCCACCTGCCATGTTAGCACTCTCTACCTCCGAGTGCTAACGCTTCGGGCTGCTCGTTCCAGGCCCCGCCGAGCTGATCCCCGGGGGGGGCGCGGAGCCGCCGCAACGCCCGGGGGGGGCCTGGGGCCGCCGCAACGCCCGGGGGGGCCTGGGGCCGCCGCAACCTCCGGCGGGACGCGGCAAGGCCCGCACCTTGGAGTGCGGGCCTCGATCCGCTTCGAGCTGCACGGGTCCCCGTCGTGGTGAAGTGGCACCGTCGTCGTGACAGGGCGACGGATGCAGAGGGCGTCCGCCGCGTCGCTCACTGACCGACGCGGACCCCCGGCATGCCGCCCGGGTACTCGATCGGATGGACGATCACTCGCCCGGGGATGTTCGCGTCCTTCTTGAACTTCCCGGCCGGCAATATGGTACGGCCGTAGGCATCCGCGAACATGAGCGAAGCGCCCGTGTAGATGGCCGCGCCCACCGACGCGACGAGCACCCAGCCCCCTGCGACGATCGTTGCGTGGTACCCACCGATGTATCCGGCCGCCAGGAGTGCGGAGCCGGTGGCAAGAAGCCCGAGCGTGGTGAACAGCGCGATGTTCTTGGCGATCGCCGCGAACGCGCAGAACATCGTGAGAAGCGCGAGAATCACGAACCACATGCCGAGCGCGGTGACATGTGTCGTCGCCGCACCGGCAGGCACGGCGAGCGCTTTCCCGCCGATCATCAGCCACAGGATGCCGAAACCGATCCAGAACGAGCCCCACATCGTGTGAGCGACCGTCGCGATGGTGTCCCTCGCCTTGTAGGACCACATTCCGGCGAGGAACTGTCCGATGCCGCCAAAGGCGAGCGCGAACGGGGCGAAGTAGATCATTGTATGCGACGTCCCGTACCACCCGGCAAGGTCACCTGCCACTATGAGCGTTGCCGCGGAGAACGCGAAGAGGCCCATCGCGGATGGGGACGACACCGGGCTGATGACCACCCGGCTTCGATCGCGCCACCATCCGTACTCCGCTTCCTCTTCGCCCCGGCCGTTCTGTTCATGGGGCTGCTGTACCCTTGTAGTGCTGATATTGCTTACCGTTGACATGGCATCGCCTCTTGCGGTGGTTGTCTGTTCCTGTCAACGCTTCATTTACCCAAAGGTTTCTCACTGATTCAGACTCTGCACCCGCTGATGTCTTTGGATGTCGGCTCCGTGATGTCACCGGGGTAGCCGCTACATTGCCGGCTGGAGCGCGACCGGGATCGGGGCTGGGCTGCTTTCGAGCGCGGCTGCTGTGGCGTTCGCAGCCGCGGCGCACTTCGGCCACTCTCTCCCCGACAAGGTGGCAGCGGTGCGTCGCGCGATGGACGTCGTGCGCGTGCTGCACAGCCTGCCCTCGGGTCGCGTCGGCGACTACGTCGCCTGGCTCTTCGCCGGGACCGTGACGCTTGCGGACTTGGTCGGCCTGACGGCACGCTGAAGACGCGTACGCCGCTCCCTTGCAATGGCCCCGCTAGGGCGCGGCGTCGAACAGGCGCAGGCGCAGCGCGGTGCCACAATCGTGCGGCCAGACGTCGAGGGCGTCCGCAAGCTGACGAGCGATCCACAAGCCGCGCCCACGCTCATCGGAGGGTGCCGGGCGGCGGTACCCTGCGAGCGGATCCCGCAATCCCGGGCCGTCGTCATCGACTTGGACTCCCGCCTCTCCGTCGACGTACCAGCAGGCCACCTCGACGCGTCGGGCGCCCGCCTGCCAGGCATTCGTCACGACCTCGGTCACCGCGACCGCCATGTCGTCCACCTTCTGGCGGCCGATCCCAGCCCCTCCGAGCACCTCGTGCACGAGCGCACGGGCGTCGAGCGGGGTGGGGCGTCCCGAGAGGCGAACGGCCTCGGCGGGCACCGGGAGCGGTGCGCCGCGTCGCTGCGCCAGATAGTCCGCCGGCGGGAGGTAGTCCTCGTTCTCCACCGGCGGAAGCAGGCCGATGTGCGGATGCGAGCAGCGCGCCCGTTCGACCACTTCGGGCGCGAGCTGCTGCAGGTCGTACGTGCACACCAACGAAATCGGCGCACCCACAAGTGCGTGGTTCAAGACCGCGTCGAAGCGCTCCCACTCGGCGAGCAGTTGCGGCGAGCCTGCGGAGAATGCGCATTCGCCGATGAAGCGCAGCCGCCCGCGGCCATGGCACGCCACATCGTCTGCGAGCTCCTGGATCGCCCGCAGCCGCCGAGCAGGGTGGGGATGCCAGTGGTGCGTGTCACACCACCGCACCCGCTCCGCGTCGTCGCCGAGCTGGGCCACGAGATGCGCCACCCGCTCGGTGGTCAGGTTCACGACCACGTCGTCGTGGGCTCGAAGACCCTCTTCTACGAAGGGCACGAGCTGCTCGACGGCCTCGGCTGTGCTGCGGTGGCACACGGTGGTGTGCAGCAGGCCACCGATCTGGACGGCGTTCGTCATCTGGGTGAGCCGCGCCGGCATTCCCGAGAGCTCGTCTCGGCGCGAACGGCCTCTCGCGCCAGCAGGCATTGCGGCCGCAGCACAGTCCCCTGTTGGCCCCTTGCGAGCGCGCCCACTGCGGAAGCCTCCTGTCCGTACCTTGCCTGCCTGCTGGCTTGCGCAGGGAAGTGTAGTGGCAGCCCTGATCCTCGTAGGTTCCAACCGACGAGATGCCCGACGAGATGCATGTCCCCATCGCCCCACCGCTAGGTTCGTGTGCCGATGGACCGGTACGCAGTCGCCGGCGAAGAGCCCGCCGGCACTCAGGCTCCGCCGCGGGTATCGGCGCGCGACGTATGGGGCCTCGTGGCCACACCTGGTCCACCTCGTGCCGGGCGCCCGTCGATCCAATTCGGCGCCGAGGACATGACGGGCGGAGGGGCGCGCCAGCGTCGCTTCGACATCGATCTCGGCGACCACCTCGTGCCGGGGCTGCTCTGGACGCCTGCGGAGGGCGAGGGGCCATGGCCCTTGGTCCTCATGGGGCACGGGGGCTCGGGTTCGAAGCGGGAACCGCACATCGTCGCGCTCGGGCGCCGGCTCGCCCGCGAGCACGGCATCGCGGCCGCCGCGATCGACGGCCCCGTCCACGGAGACCGTCGAACCGACACGGATGCACCGCCGGCGCTCGTGCTCGTCGAGTTCGCGCAGCTGTGGGCGAACGACGGCGATGCGATGACCGACGCGATGGTTGCCGACTGGCAGGCAACGCTCGATGCGTTGACGGCACTGGGCGAGGTCCGTTCGGACGCCATCGGCTGGTGGGGGGTTTCGATGGGGGCCATCACGGGCGTGCCCGTTGTTGCCGCAGACGCCAGGGTGCGGGCGGCGGTGCTCGGGCTCATGGGCACGACCGGGCCGACCCGCGTGCGCATCGAGCAGGACGCGCCGTCGATCCGCTGTCCTGTGCTGTTCCTCGTCCAATCCGACGATGCGATGTTCCCCCGTGAGAGCGCCCTTGCCCTCTTCGACACGCTCGGGAGCCCCGACAAGCGGCTCCATCTGCACCCCGGAGGACACGGTGACGTCCCTGGCGAGGCATTCGAGGAGAGCGCACACTTCCTGGCGACACGCCTTAGCGAGACGCGCCGCTGAGCGACCGATCTCCACCTTGGGGTGCGGACGAAGACCGTCGGCTCACGAGGTCCAGGGCACGCACAGCCGCACCGCCCCCCGGTCTGGAACACGGGTCGTTTCGAGACCGGCCCGGTGGCACAGCGTCGAGAATCGGCGTGCGTCCCGCAATGCGCACGCACACCCGTCGTTGTTGAAGTACACGTACACGTCGTCGTCCTCATGCCAGGTAGACCCGATCCGGTCGACCCATCGCTCGAGGGCTCTCCTGCCGTAACACGGTGACGGTGACGCGGCACCTTCATGGAAGCGGACGTAGCCCCACGCGGCGGTGCGAACGACCGGCCATCGCCGCCACGACGCGTCAGCGGCGCACCAGGCGGCACCGTGCCGCGCGAGCAGGTCCCAGACCACCTCTTGGTCCCAGCTTTCGTGGCGCGCCTCGAGAGCGACACGCGCCTTGGGGCCGAAGCACGACAGTGCGTCGTCGAGCGCCGTGGGGTCGGCACGCATCGTCGGCGGCAGCTGCAGGAGGATCGGCCCGAGCTTCTCGCCCAGCGCGGCGACACGCCCCATGAGCCGTTCAACCGGCTCCCGCGGGTCGCGCAGCCGCTTGTCGTGCGTAAGGTAGCTGGAGGCCTTCACCGCGATCTCGAAGGAGGCAGGCGTCGACTCTCGCCAGCGCGCGAACACCGCGGCGTCCGGCAGCCGGTAGAAGACGTTGTTGACCTCCACCGTGTCGAACGATCCGCTGTAGAAGTCGAGCCACCTGGAGACCGGCAGGCCGTCGGGATAGAAGGTGCCGCGCCAGTGGCGGTACTGCCATCCCGACGTGCCGACCTTCACGACCATGATCTCCTTCTACCTCTCTCGGCGCCGGCGCATGTCACAATGTGCGATGGATCTACGCGGGCGCAGCTTCTTGAAGGACGCCGACTTCAGCGCCGAGGAGTTCTCCGCTGTGCTCGATCTGGCAGGGGTGCTTCGAGAGGAGAAGCGCACCGGGCGCGAGCGCCGGCGCCTCGAAGGAAAGAACGTGGCGCTGCTCTTCGAGAAGACCTCGACGCGGACTCGCGCCGCCTTCGAGATCGGGGCCCACGATCAGGGCGCGCACGCGAGCTACCTGGGCGCAGGTGAAACGCAGTTCGGCGTGAAAGAGTCGCCGGAGGACACCGCTCGCGTGCTCGGTCGCATGTTCGACGCCATCGAGTTCCGCGGGTTCCGACAGGCCGACGTCGAGATGCTCGCCGCGCACTCGGGCGTCCCGGTGTGGAATGGGCTCACGGACGACTGGCACCCCACCCAGAGCCTGGCCGATCTGTTCACCATGCGCGACCACAGTGCTCGTCCTCTGTCCGACGTCTCGGTGTGCTACGTCGGTGACGCGGCGAACAACACCTGCGCGTCGCTCGTGTGCTCAGGTGCACTCATGGGCATGGACGTGCGCGTCGCCGCACCCGAGAGCCGGCGCCCCACCCGTGTGGCGTGGACAACGGCCGCGGCGCTCGCCGCCAGCTCCGGTGCGTCACTGAGCATCACCGACGACCCGATGGCAGCGGTGTCGGGCGCCGACTTCCTTTACACCGACGTCTGGCTCTCGCTGGGGGAGCCCGAGGAGCTGTGGGACGACCGCATCGACGCGCTGCTCCCCTACCAGGTGAACGAAGCGCTCGTCGCGGCGACCGGGAACCCACACGTGAAGCTTCTCCACTGCCTGCCAGCGTTCCACGACGCGAATACCGGGATCGGCAAGAAGATCCTCGAAAAGCGCGGGCTCCGGGCGATGGAGATCACCGATGAGGTCTTCCGTTCACCGGCCTCGCTCGTCTTCGAAGAAGCAGAGAACCGCCTGCACACCATCAAGGCACTCATGGTCGCGACGCTCCACGGCATCGACGACTGAGGGAACCCGCGCTTCGAGCTTGCGACCCCAGGGATCAGCTCTCTGGTCCGGACAGGGCGACGAGGGCGGCGTTCACGATCGCCTGCGCGTCGAGCCGGAAGTGGCGGAAGAGGTCCGAGACGGTCCCCACCTGGCCGAAGGCGTCGACGCCGAGCGGCACCGCCGGTGCGCCGAAGACCGATCCCAAGAACCCGAGCGTGTGCGGTGCGCCGTCGTGGACCGTGACGATGGGAGCGCGGCGCTGACCTTCGGGGAAGAGCCTGGCGACGTGCCCCGGTGAGCCCGGTACGCCTGCAGCGCTCACAGCGCCGACAAGCGAGCGACGCCATGCGCGAAAGAGCAAATCGGCGGAGGTGACGTCGACGACGTTTGCTGCCACACCCTCTCCGGCAAGCAAGGCCGCAGCTTCGAGGACTTCGGGCAGGACGGTC
>JAJZJC010000157.1 GCA_021810205.1 Actinomycetes bacterium | reverse complement strand
GTCCTTCGAGGTCGCGCCAGGCGTCGGCGCCTGCGCGCCCGGCGTCCACGTCCATCCGCCCGGCGTCGCCGTCTCCGAGTCTGCCCCCCCGAGCGCCCCCGTGCCCACGCGCCCCCGTGCCCACGGCGCCGCTCGCGGGAGCCCCCGCCCGCCGAAGGGCCGGCGCGCAGCACGCGGCACCGGTCATCGCGTCACGAAGGGCCGCACGAAGGGCGTCGCACCCGAGCCCGGCAACCGCTGGGCCGGCGCTCACGAGGTACGCGCCGGGTGCCAGTTCGCCGCCCGTGGCGATCTCGCGCGCCACCGCGCGCAACCGGCGGCGCAACCGGTTCCTGGCAACCGCATTGCCGTGCCGACGCCCCAGCGCGTAGGCGACGCACGCCATTGCCGGGGGCTCGGCGCTCTCGCGAACGTACGCCACGCGCACGGGCCCGCTCGACGCGCGGCCGTCGGGGCGCGCGAGAGCGCGGAAGCTCGAACGCGTGCGGATCCTTCCAATCGCCGCTGCCATGGCGCTACCGGGGCCGGAAAGGGCCCCGCTCACACCGTCAGCCGATGACGCCCCTTGAGCCGTCTCGCCTTCAGGATCGCCCGGCCGGCGCGCGAGGACATGCGGTGGCGGAAGCCGTGGCGCTTCGCCCGCTTGCGCGTGTTGGGTTGGTAGGTTCGCTTCACGTCGATCAGCCTTTCGCCGCGTCGACCGGCATCGACGAGATCGATGCGGCAGGCGCCGGACCACGGACTGCCGGTGGCCCGGGTGGGTCACCGGATCGCCGTCCGATGCTACGTGACGGCGGGTTCCCACACTAGTCGGTCCCTGCCAGGGGCCCTTTACGGCGCTCTGGGTGCAATGCCCAACACACCACTAGTCGGCGTGGCCCGCACGGTGTACGGTCGATCGACCAGCGCCGGAGACGTGTTCCACACCTGTGGACCACGCTGTGGACGACGATCACGCCGGGTGTGCGGAGGAGCAGGTGGACGAAACCAATGGCCTGTGGACTCGATGTGCTGCGCCTCTGCGTGAGCAGGTGTCCGACACCACGTGGCAGCTGTGGCTCTCGGGCATCGAGCCCGTTTCCTTCGACGGGACGACGCTCGTGCTCGGGGTGCCCAACGCGCTCGTGCGCGACCGCGTGGAGACCCGCTTCCTGCCGCTGATCGCCCAGACCGTCGCGGTGGCAGCCGGTCGGGCGGTCGACGTGCGCCTGGCGGTGGTCAGCCGCGCCCCCAAGGACCCCGACGACGCGGCGGCACCCGGCGGTGGCGCCAGGGACGATCTCGTGCCCGCAGCGCTCCGTGCCCGCCCGGGCGGGCGAGATCCCCAAGCCCCGGCTCACACGACAGCGCACGCAACACCTCGCACAGCGGCACCTCCGGCGTTCGGCACGCCCGGTGCGCCGCGCGCACCGGGCCCGCGTGGGCGCGACGCCGGCGCGGTCTCCCTCGACGACCGTTTCACCTTCGACAGCTTCGTCGCCGCCTCCTCCAACCGCTTGGCGCATGCCGCCGCGCAGGCGGTCGCGGAGACGCCCGGTCGCTCCTACAACCCCCTGTTCATCTACGGCGACTCGGGCCTCGGCAAGACCCACCTCCTCCACGCCATCGGGAACTACGTCCAGGAGAACTTCCATTCGCGCAGGGTCCTCTACGTCACGACCGAGACGTTCATGAACGACTTCGTCGACTCGCTGCGCATGGCGACGACGATGACGTTCAAGCGCCGCTACCGCGAGTGCGACGTCCTGCTGATCGACGACGTGCAATTCATGGAGAACAAGGAGGGTCTCCAAGAGGAGTTCTTCCACACCTACAACGACCTGCACGGTGCAGGGAAGCAGATCGTGCTCACCTCGGACCGCCCGCCCAAGTCCATCGAGACCCTCGAGGATCGTCTGCGCAGCCGGTTCATGTCGGGCCTCATCACCGAGGTGGACCCCCCAGACCTCGAGACCCGGCTCGCCATCTTGCAGAAGAAGGCGGAGGCCGACCACGACGACATCCCCGACGACGTCTTGGGGTTCATCGCGACGCATGTGAAGAACAACATCCGCGAGCTCGAAGGCGCGCTCATCAGGGTCACCGCCTTCGCCAGCCTGAGCCGCGAGCCCATCTCCTTGGACCTCGCCGAGCGCGTGCTCGCCGACATCGTCTCGTCGGTCGAGCCGCGGCGCATCACCCCGCAGATGATCTTGGAGGCCACGGCCGCGAGCTACGGCTTCACCATCGACGCGCTCTGCGGCCCGAGCCGCACGCGCCCGCTCGTCACCGCCCGCCAGGTCGCGATGTACCTCGTGCGGAACCTGACGGACTACAGCTATCCGGCGATCGCCCGTGTCTTCGGGGGACGCGACCACACGACGGTGATCCACGCCGTGGACAAGATCACCACCCACATGAAGGAGCGACGTCAGCTCTACGAGCAGGTCACCGAGCTCACCATCAAGATCCGGAACGGCACGTGAGCCGCTCCCTGCGACACCGTTGTGGAAAACGCGCCGCAGTGCTGTGGACCGGTGCCCTCCCCCTCCACAGCGGCCCACAGCGCTGCGGCGAAACGCTCGTCGTCGTCCCCCGTCGCCGCGCCGGCCGTGGACATCTGGACGCGCTGGACCAGGGAAGACAGACTCTCGTCCACAATCCCCAGCACTATTACCCTCGTAGGTTCTTCTTCACACCACACATCGAGCTCCCCCGCCCGGTGCTCCGACCACGCACCCCCGGTGCCCACGGAGCCCGGCGAGGGGAGGGGCGGGAAAGGACGACGTCGTGAAGTTCCGGGCCGAACGAGACTTCCTTGCAGAGGTCCTTGTGACCGCGGGCCGAGCCACGGGCGGGCGCGCCGGCGGGTCGGTGGTGCTGTCAGGTCTGCTCCTGCGCTCGACGGGCAACCACCTCGAGGTGACCGGGACGGACCGTGACCTCACCATCCAGGTCGATCACGAGGTGATCGGCATCGACGACGGCACCTGTGTCGTGCCCGCGCGCCTCACCGCCGACGTCGTGCGCTCTCTCGAGCCCGGTGCGGTGACCGTGGAGGCCGAGCACGACAGTGTCGAGATCTCGAGCGCCCGTGCCCGCTTCGCGCTGCGGGGCTTTCCGGCGGTGGAGTACCCCACACTGCCAAAGCCCGGGGAGCCCAAGGTCACGCTGCCCCGGGGGATGCTCGGAGAGGCACTTCGTCAGGTCGTGCGCGCCGCATCCAACGACGACGCCCGGCCGCTTCTGACCGGCGTCCTGCTCGCCAACGAGCCCGGCGGCGTGCGGCTCGTGGCGACCGACTCCTATCGCCTGGCGTTGCGCGACCTGCGCGCGAGCGCATCACTGGGCGACGGTGGCGACGTGCTCGTCCCCGCCCGGGCGCTCGCCGAGCTCCAGCGGCTCTCGACCGGCGCGACGGGAGACGCAGAGACGGACGGCGGCGAGATCGGAGTGTCCATGGGGAGCTCGGAGATCACGTTCACCTGCGGGGAGGTCCGCATCACGACCCGGCTTCTCGAGGGCACCTATCCCGACTACAACCAGCTCATCCCCGACCACTATCCCAACCGCCTGCACGTAGGGCGCGAGTCGCTGCTCGCGGCACTCCGACGAGTGCGCCTGCTCGTGCGGGACAACACGACCCCCGTGCGCCTCTCGA
>JAJZJC010000156.1 GCA_021810205.1 Actinomycetes bacterium | reverse complement strand
GACGATCACGGTCCGTTTCGGCGACGCAATGGTCCTTCAGGCGAACGGATTGGCCGCCTCCGGCCGCTGGTGGATCCTCGATGTGGGCGCATCGGTACGATACGAGTGGATGCGAGATCCCATCGAGCCCGCCGGCCACCGCATCCCCGTGCGCCGCCCGCCCCCCCGCCGCGTCCGGCGCCGTCCTGTCCGGCGCGGCCCTGCGCGGCGTGGTCCTGCCCGGCGCGGTTGGTGGGTCGCCGGGGCCGTCGTGGTCTTGCTGGGGGCCGTGCTCATCGTCATCGGCGCGACGGGAGGATCACCGGGCCTCCGGCGTGCCGCGGCTCGCATCGCGGCCTCCGGCGGCCCACGCCACCACCATGCCCCACCGACCGCCCCGGTGCCGACGACGGCCTCGACGGTACCGCCCACCACCACCACGACCACGAGTCCTGGGACACTGCCGCAGACCACGACACTGCCGTCGTCGACATCGCCGCAGTTCCATGCCGAGATGGCCGATCTATGGCAAGGCGTGGTGAGCGGGAGCACGGCACCTGCCATGCCCGCGTTCTTCCCCCTGGGTGCCTACCTGCAGCTGAAGACGATCCCCGATCCTCGGCAGGACTGGCAGGACCGGTTGGTCGGCGGGTTCTCCGTCGACCTGGCCGCGGCCCACGCCCTGCTTGGAAGCGCCGCCTCGAACGCGCAGCTGGTCGGGGTCACCGTGCCGACCCAGTACGCCCACTGGGTGACACCGGGGGTCTGTTACAACAGCATCGGGTACTACGAGGTGCCCAACGCCCGCGTCGTCTACCGCGTCGGCGCGGCGGAGCGGTCCTTTGGGATCGCGTCCATGATCTCGTGGCGAGGCCAGTGGTACGTGGTCCACCTGGGTGCTGTCGTGCGAACAACACCGCCGCAAGGCATGGTCGACGCTCCGGCGACAGGGCCCGGGACATCGGCGTACTCCTCGACGTGCTGAGCCTCTCCGCCTTCTCGGCTTCTCGCCCTCTCTCGCTGCTCCATCGCACCGCCGGTCGTCGCGAGGTGTCCTCGGGCTCGCACCGTCGTCACGTGAACGTCAGCACGGGCGGCAAGAGTCGATGCCGATGACGAAGCTGGAAGTGGTGACCGGCAACGTGGTGACCGGCAGCATGGTGAACAGGCTTCGCGCTGCGTACGGCGTGCGCCGGGGACCGAGGTACAGCGTGCGCCGGGGACCGAGGTACAGCGTGCGCCGGGGACCGAGCCGGGGACCGAGCCAGGGACCGAGCCAGGAGTCGAGCCGACGACACGTGCAGCCACCATTGCCACGTCGCAGGACGTGGGCGGTGCTGGTGTTGTGCGTGGCGCCGCTTCTCGCCGCCTGTGGCTCGGCGTCCTTCGCCACCTCTTCGCCGGCTTCGGCACCGCCGGCCCATCGGCATCACAGTGCCGGCAGCGGACCGTTCGGTGGCACGCAGACCACCCACGAGGCGCTCCCCACGACGACGACCACCGTCCCGCCGCAGCCGGGATGGACGGTGCTCGCGACCGAGCCCACCGGCGTCGCGATCGACCAGCGAACAGTCACCCTCGCCGACGGTGCACAGGTGCGGATCATCCGATTCCGCGCCGGTCAGGTGCACTTCCACCTCCACGATGGCAGTCAGGACCCGCCGGCCGGCTCGGCGACGCTCCCGGCCGACGCCCAGTCGGCGATCGGCGCGACAGAGGCGCCGACGCTGCTCGCGGCGTTCAACGGTGGGTTCAAGGTGACAGCGAACGCTGGCGGATGCGAGATCGCCGGGCAGGTGCTCACTCCCCTCGTGCCCGGCATGACCAGCTTCGTCATCGACGCCACAGGTGCCGGCTCGATCGGGGTCTGGGGCCATCCCGGCTTTCCCGCGCCCGGCGCGCAGGTCGTGAGCGTTCGCCAGAACCTCCCGCCCCTGGTCTTGAACGGCGCACCGAGCCCACGCGCCGGCACATGGCCGACATGGGGGGCAACCGTGACAAACGTCTCGACCGTCGCGCGAAGCGCGCTGGGCGAGGACGCTGCCGGTGATCTGATGTACGCCGCGTCGGCGTCAGCGCTTCCCATCGACCTTGCCCAAGCGCTCGTCAGCGCGGGTGCGACCATCGGCATGGAGCTGGACATAAACCCAGACTGGGTCCAAGCCGATGTGGCCGCGTCACCTGGCGGCACTCTCACCGCTGCGATCCCGGGGCAGTACCCGCCGTCGACCCAGTACGAGTCGGGGTGGACGCGGGACTTCGTCACCGTCCTCGCGGGGGGCCCTGCACCGGCAGGGTGACAACGCACGGCCGCGAGGCGCCCGGATCCGGCACTCGTGGAACTGGTAGTGGCCGCAGGCGAGCGGTTGCCACGGGTCGCCGTTCCTATACTCCTACTCCGTATACGAAAGATCGATTCCGAGCGCCTGATGGACGGGGGAACGAGTAGGCCACGTGCGCCGAGCTGAACGTCTGGTGGTCGGTGGTGGCATCGGCGGGCTGACCACCGCGCTCGCGCTCGCGAAGCGCTCGATGAGCTGCACGGTCGTGGAGCGACAGACCGAGTTCGGCGAGATCGGCGCCGGCATACAGCTTGCGCCGAACGCGCTGCGGGTCCTCGACGGCCTCGGCGTTCTCCACGGCGTCATGGCGAACGCGGTCATGCCGAGGCGTGCGCGCCTGATGAACGCGCGCACGGGCGCGGTCATCACCGCGCTCGACTTCGGCGAGGCGTTCCGCGCGCGCTTCGGCTATCCCTATATCGTCACGCATCGAAGCGATCTGCTGAACGCCATCCTGTCTGCGTGCCGCGCGAGCCCACTGATCACCCTCGAGACCTCGATGGCTGTCCTGGGCCTGTCGGCGCATGACGCCAGCGTCCGAGTCCGCTGCGAGAACGGCTGTGAGTGGGAAGCCGGCGTAGTGATCGGCGCGGACGGGTTGCGTTCGACGGTGCGCCGCTATGTCTTGGACGACGGGGAACCGGACTACGTCGGCCATGTGGCGTACAGAGGGACGGTTCCCATCGATGCCGCGCCGGGCGTGGTTGCCCGAGACGAGATCACCTGGTGGGTCGGCCCCGGTATGCATCTCATCCAGTACCCCGTCCGCCGCGGCGAGCTGTTGAACCAGGTGTTCGTCTTCGAGGCCGATACGGTGGGCGACCCCGACGGCTGGGGCCCACCCGAAGAGCTGGGGCGGTTCTTCGGCGACAAGGTCCCGGCGGTGCGCGAGGGTGCGGCAGTGCTGGACAAGGATCGCCGTTGGATCCTGCGAGACCGTCCCCCGGACCGCAACTGGACGCGCGGCCGGGCAACGTTGCTCGGCGACGCGGCGCACCCGATGGTGCAGTACCTCGCGCAGGGTGCGTGCCAGGCGCTCGAGGACGCCGTCGTGGTCGCCGAGTGCCTGGCGCTCGAAGACGACGTCGAGCGCGGGCTCGCGCGGTACCAGGCGGTGAGGATCCCGCGGGCCACGGCCACCCAGATGTGGGGACGGACCATGGGAGAGATCGTGCATGCCGACGGCGTGACGGCCATGCTGCGTGACGCCCTGCTCAGAGGTCGCGAGCCCACCGACTTCGGGTACGTCGAATGGCTCTACCAATCCGCGCCGCAGTGCCTCCGCCTTCAGGCGGGAGGTGAAGCGGCACACGCACGGCGCAGCCGTGCGGTCCAGACCGATTGATGCACCCCCTCGGTAGGGTGACACCGTGGCCCACAAGCGCAC
>JAJZJC010000046.1 GCA_021810205.1 Actinomycetes bacterium | reverse complement strand
CCGACTCCATCAGATAGCGGTAGCCGGTTCCCAAGCTCATCCGGCGTAGTGAAATCACTAACCCGATCCGTCCTCGGGACGTAGCTCGCCCCGCGGTCATCAGGCCGGCCGCCGACCACAATCCGCCCCTTCGGCCGAGCCGGGCCGCCTCGAATGCCAGACGTGTGGCGCATTGCTGCTCGTGACGCCGGCCGGCCTGGGCTGCTCAGCGGTCGAAGTGGGTCAGGCGGGAGACACGGGGTCGAGGCGTCGGGGGGATCAGCGGGAGCGCCGGCTGGGCTCGGCGTCGGAGGACGGTGTCGGCAGCGGGACGACGGATCGATCCGCTGCGTGTGTAGTCGGCCGGCCGAGCGGTCCGGTGACAGCCGAAAAGGGCGGTGCGCCGCGGTCGATTCGGCGGCGGCGATCGGAGAGGGGCGGGCCGCATGTCGTCTCGCTGGGGGGTGAGGGTGGTCGCCGGTCGGCCCCCATGCTGACGGCCCAGGCGGGCCGAGACAGGACCAGCCACCCATGCCCTATGCCACCCCGATCGCACTTGCCGCTCGAGAGCGGCTTCGAGAACACCACGCCGCCGCGGCCAAGTCAGTCGCCGACCACGCAGCCGCGCTCGCCCGGCTAGACGCCGCCACGTCCCGGCGAGCTGAAGTCGTCGCACGACAGGACGCCCTCGTCGCAGACGCCGCGACCGAGGTTTGGCGAGTTCCCTCCAGCAGCGCTATCTGTGGGGCAAGGTCAGCTCAGTGGATACCCCGAATTGCCCTAATGACGGCCTATTTCGGAATGATTCCCGTCCGCCGGTCACTGTCCACAGAGACAGGGTCGAAGTATCCTCGGGGGTCATGCTGCGGCTGGTCCTGGTCGGTCCGATGAGCGACGAGGACCGCGACCCAATCGAACTCGAGGCAACCGCCCCGCCGTCGATGACCGACGACCTGGCCGCCGCATTGGCTCAGCTCGTCCGTGCCGCCCTGGCACGCCGGGCCGGACACTCGGAGCGTGCTGCATGACCGACTTGAGCTCACTCATTCCTCTGACCGCCTACGCCCGGACCTCCACGGACGATCAGCAAAGCCCTGAGGAAAGCCTACGGTGGCAGCTTTCTCGCGCCAACGCGCTCATCATCGGCCGGGCCGAGATCGTGTCGGTCACCCACGACACCGACGTGTCACGTTCCGTTCCCTGGTCTCGCCGCCCCGAAGCTGCCCGCCTCATCGCACAGCTCCCGAACCCGGCGCGCGGGTGGAGTGGAATCGTCGTCGGTGAACCACAGCGGGCGTTCGGCTCCGCGGGCCAGGTGCAAAACATCATGCCCCAGCTCGCGCATTTCGGTGTCCAGCTTTGGGTGCCCGAGGTTGGCGGCCCGGTCGATCCCGACTCCGAAGCACACGACCTACTCATGTCGATGTTCGGGGGGCTCTCCAAGGCAGAGCGCAATCGTCTCCGGGTACGAGTACGGACCTCGATGAAGGCGATGGCACCCGAGGGCCGCTACCTCGGCGGGCGACCGCCCTACGGCTACAGCCTCGACCGTACCGGTGTACCGCACCCCAACCCGGAGAAGGCCCGTCAGGGCATCCAGCTCACCAACCTGGTCATAGACCCCGAGACTGCCCAGGTGGTCGAGCAAATCTTCGCCTGGCGGGTCGAGGGCGTCGGCTTCCGGGCCATCGCGGCGCGCCTGAGCGAACAAGGCGTGCCCTGCCCGTCCGCCGCCGACCGCCAGCGTAACCCGCACCGTCATGGCCGAGCCTGGTCGGCCAGCGCCGTGCGTGCCATCGTCATGAACCCCAAGTACAAGGGCCAAGGCATCTACGGCCGGTACCACAAGGTTGAGCGTCTCTACGACGTGAACGACCCCGCTGCCGGCAACGTGACGCGCATGAGCCCGGCACCGACCACGGAGATCATCGAGACGGAGGGCATCGTGGCTCCCATCGTCACCGAGATGGTCTGGCGCCAAGCACAGACCGATCGGGCTCCGGCCATCCCCGGACCACGCGCTGACCGGCCCGAGGACAGCCGCTACGCCCTCCGGGGCCTGCTCGTCTGTGCCCGCTGCGGCCGGAGGATGCAGGGCCACGTCGTCAGCCGGCGCAGCGGTGCCCAACGTCTCGGCTACCAATGCACCTACCGCAACGACTACCCGCGCGACGACAGTCATCCCAAGACGCTGTTCGTGGCCGAGGATCGCGTCTTGCCCGCCGTCGATGACTGGCTGGCGGACCTGTCCTCACCCGAACGACTCGACGCCACCGTGTCCGACATCCTCGAAGCCAATCGGCAGCAGCTCGATGAGCCGCCCGAGCTGCGCCGGGCACGCCGCCAGGGCGCCGACGCCCGCAAGCGGCTCGATCAGTACCTCGCCGCCCTCGACGCCGGGATGGACCCCGCCCTACTTACTGAGCGGACCCGAGCGGCCCAAACTGAGCTGGCCTCTGCGAAGGCCGTCATCGATACCTACGGCTCCTCTGGCCCACGTCAGATGACAGGCGATCAGGTCTACGGATTGCTCGAAAGCGTCGGCGGGCTGACCGCCCTGCTGGCCGAGGCAGACACCAAGATTCGTCAGCGCGTCTACCGCTCGGCCGGCGTCCAGCTGCGGTATCAGCGCACCGAGAGGGGGGAGAAGATCACGGCCTGCCTGCGCGTGGGGTTGTATCGTGTCGGAGGGGGGACTTGAACCCCCACGCCCTTGCGGGCACCAGCCCCTCAAGCTGGCGCGTCTGCCTATTCCGCCACTCCGACGTGGGATGCGATCCTAGCGCGCTCATCACGAAGGCCAACTCGCCTCGTAGGCCTCACGTCGGCGCACAGCCTGACCGCACGTGCTCGATAGCTGTTCCCTAGCTGCCCTGCGTGTCCTTGCTGGTGGGCGGCACCCGCATCGCCCAATTCTGCGCCGACCACAACAGCGACGGCCCGTTCGCGTTTGCGAACACGCCGTCGGTGATCCCTGACCACGCGGTGAGGCTGGGTTCGGTGAACAGCGGGAGGCCGGGCATGTCCTGCCACAGTTGCGCGTTGGCCTTGGCGTAGACGGGTGTGGCGTCGACGGGGTTCAGCTCCTGGGAGCCTTTCTCCAAGAGACTGTTCACGATCGGGTCGTTCAAGTTCGACCAGTCCTGGGAGCCGCCAATCCCTGGTGCCCCGAGCAGTGGCGAGTACCAACCGATTGCCTGGCTCGGGTACGGGCTCGAGTGAAGCGGGAGGAGCGCCATCTCGGCGACACCAGAGCTGAGCGCCTCGCCGGCGGCCTGTGCGCTCTGCGCTGTCACCTGGGTGACCGTGATTCCTGCCGCGTCGAGCTGGCGAACGATCTGGGGCGCCGCCGCCGCGGCCCAGCTGTCGCCGGCGTCCACCGCCATGCGCAACGACAGCGGCTTGCCGTCGGGCAGCACCCAGTGACCTGAGACATCTTTGGTGTACCCGAGGCTCGTGAGCAGCTTGTCCGTCTCGGCCAGGTCGGCGGTGACCGGGAATGTGGGGGGGTTCGATGTGCTCGACCCCGGCGGTGGCGTGTAACCCGGTTCGCTCGTCACCTGGAGCGGCGGCGGCTTGTGGGGCGTGTAGCCGCCCTGGGATTGCGCCGCGAGGAAGCTCTCGCTCGGCACGATCGCGGTATCGGCCCAGCCGACGGTCTGGTCGACGAGGGCCTGGCGGTCGATGGCATGGGCGATCGCCTGACGCACTGTGGCCGACGAGGTCGCTGTCGAAGTCGTCGACATCTCGAGCTCGAGGAATGTCGTCGAGAGCGACAGCTGGGTCGAAACCGAGGGGAGGGCCGTCACTCGTTCGAGGTAGTGCTGGTCGAAACCGGTCGGTAGCGCCACGTCGACGGTGCCGTTCGCAAGCCATTGCGCGAGCTGCGTCGGGCTCTTGGCGATCCGGATGACGATGCGGGCGAGCGCCGGCTGGCTCTGCCACCACCTCGGGTTCCTGGCAAGCACGACCTCTTGGCCAGGAACGACCTTGGCGATCTCGAAGGGGCCGGCGGACAGGTCGATCGAGGGATCGACGGTCGTGCATGGCGGGTTCCAGCCCGTCTTTTCCAAGATCTGGGCCGGGAGCAGGTCGCCGAAGAGGGACTGCCAGTCCTCGTAGGGGGTCTTGAACACGACGGTCACGGTCCGACCGTGGTCGCCCGCCGTCATCGACTTGATCTGGCGGTACCCGACGGCCGGGCCTGTGGTGCCTGTGGCGCCGGGCAGCGTTGTGGCAGCGGCAGCGGTCGGCGACGACTGGGAGGGAGCTCCTGTGGCGTTCGTCGACGCGGGCGTTGTCGTCGCTGCGGACCCAGTGGTCGTGGTGGTGGTGGTGGAGGAGGAGGAGGAGGAGGAGGAGGAGGGTGGAGCGGTCGTGGTGGAGGGCGCGGCGCTGGACGCGGGCGCGGACGGTGTCGAGCTGGCCCCTCCGGCCGGTGGTGTGGACTTGGCGGCGCCCACCGCCCCAGCTGTCCCACGCTCCTGTTGCCAGGTGTAGATGAAGTCCGCTGCCGTCACGGGCTTCCCGTTGGACCAGACGGCCTTCGGGTTGATCGTGTAGACGATCGTCTCGGGATTCGTGTTGTGGAGCTCGGCCTGTGTGATGAGCGCGGAGTCGTAGATGGACTGGTCGTTGCCGTTCACGACGAAAGCGCTCGGGAGCACCGGCTCGAGCACCAAGCGGTTCGCCCAGGTGTCCCCTGAGGCGGTGTTCGGGTTGCATCCAGTGGGCGCCTGGTCGATGCCCACCGTCATGGTGCCGTTGATCCCGGGCACCCACGGATTGGTCGTCGTGGTGGTCGTGGTGGGGGAGGCGCCGGCGGGGCCGATGCCCATGAGCGTGCCCGCACCGGTGAGGGCCGCCACTGCGGCGCCTATCGCCATGAGCCGGCGGCCCGCCCCCGGGCCCTTGCCCGGCACCCTCACTGCAGGCGAAGGTCCAAGGTGAGGGTGCTGAGCGCGAAGACGACCGCCACGGTCACCGTGATCCGATCGAGGTTCCGCTCGACGACGGTGGAGCCCTGCGCGGCGGCACCCACACTGCCCCCGAACATGTCCGAGAGGCCGCCGCCCTTGCCGCTGTGCATCAAGATGAGGAAGACGAGACCGACGGCTGACAGCACCTCGATCACGATGTACACCCAGGTCAGCACCGGGTCCGCTCCTTCACCAGTGGGTCGTCTCGCCGCCCGTGCACACCGCACGACGGCGCATGAACGCTAGCAGCCCACCCCTGTGGGGAGGCGTCGTGGGGAGTCCAAGCAGACCGAGGGTGCCAAGGACCGCTCGACACAGTCCTCAATGCCGACGCGCGACAGGCTGGCTCGCCCGGACGATCTCGACGAAGGTCGCCGCGTCCAGGCTCGCACCACCGACGAGCAGACCGTCGACGTCGGGCTCGGCCATGTAGTCGGCCGCGTTGGCGGGGTTGACCGAGCCGCCGTACTGGACCCGCAACGCCGCGGCAGCCTCCTCTCCGACCAGGGCGGCTACTCGCTGCCGGATGAACAGGCACGCGTCCTCGGCGTCGACGGCCGTGGCGGCATTACCGGTCCCGATCGCCCAGACCGGCTCGTAGGCGACCACCATCGTGGCCACGACCTCGGGGGCGAGCCCGGCGAGCGCGGCCTCGAGCTGCGCGCCCAGGCGCTCTTCGGTGCGCCCGGCGCCCCGCTCCTCCTCGGTCTCCCCGACGCAGCAGATGGGGCGCATCTCGTGCTTGATCACCGCACGCAGCGTGGCGGCGACGAGCTCGTCGCTCATGGCGAAGAGCTGGCGACGTTCGGAGTGGCCGACCAGCACGTAGCGCACCCCGAGCCGTGCGAGCATCTGGGGGCTCACCTCACCGGTGTAGGCACCGCGGTCGTGGTCGTTGCAGTGTTGCGCGCCCAGGGCGATCGGAAGGCCCTCCGCCTCGACCAGGGTCTGGGCGGTGCGAAGATCGGTGAACGGCGGGTGCACCGAGACGTCGACA
The DNA here is from genome assembly GCA_021810205.1 of Actinomycetes bacterium. Lineage (GTDB taxonomy): Bacteria > Actinomycetota > Acidimicrobiia > Acidimicrobiales > RAAP-2 > JAJYVT01. The sequence continues at coordinate 14,939 of JAJZJC010000046.1, read as the reverse complement.
CGGGCGACGTCCTCCGGCTTCAGACGCAACCCGAGGTCGCGCACCGTGTGCAGCGCCTCGATGTGGTCGTGGTGCATCTTCCAATTGCCGCTGATGAGGGGTCGGCGGGTGACGGCCATCTGCATCTCCCGGGGCCTCAGTCGGGCTGACCGTCGGCCGGCGCGGGAGCGTTCGACGCCGCGCGCAGCGCGGCGAGCCCGGGGAGATCCCCCTTCTCGATCAGCTCGAGCGACGCACCGCCGCCGGTCGAGAGGAAGTCCACCTCGTCGGCGAGCCCGAGGTGGTGCAGGGCGCTCACGCTGTCCCCGCCCCCCACGACGGTGAACCCCGCGCACGCGGCAACCGCCATGGCGACTCGACGCGTGCCGTCCGCGAAGCGTTCGTCCTCGACGACGCCGAGCGGGCCGTTCCACAGCACCGTCGCCGCGCCGCCGAGGGCGTCCGCGAAGCGAGCGGCCGTCTGTGGCCCGATGTCGAGCCCGCGCCAACCCGCCGGCACGTCGACGCCCACGACCTTCGTGGTCCCCGCGTCGTCCTCCGCCACGGCCGGCCCACACGCGCCGTCGGGGCTGAGGGCCACGACGTCGCTCGGCAAGAGCAGCTCGGCGCCAGCCTCCAGCAGGCGCCGGCAGTCCTCGACGTGCTCGGGGTCGACGAGGGAGGCCCCCACGTCGTGACCTTGCGCGAGGAGGAACGTGAAGGCCATCGCGCCGCCGATCGCCAGCGCGTCCACCTTCCCGGCGAGCGCCTGGAGGACGCCGAGCTTGTCGGAGACCTTGGCGCCGCCGACGACCGCGACGAATGGCCTGGCGGGCGCGCCGAGCAGACCGCCGAGAACCTCCACCTCGCGCGCCAGCTGCCGGCCCCCCGCGCTCGGCAGCCGGGCCGGCGGGCCGACGATCGAGGCGTGCGCGCGATGGCTTGCGCTGAAGGCGTCGTTCACGTAGAGGTCCTGGCCGTCGACGAGCTCGTCGACGAACGCGGCATCGTTGCCAGTCTCTCCGGGGAAGAACCGCAGGTTCTCGAGCACCCGGATCCCAGGGAGGAGCGCCTCCAGGTGTTCTCGCACGGGCGCCATCGCCCAGCGCGGGTCCGGTGCACCGCCGGGGCGCCCCAGGTGGCTGCACGCCGTCACCGCGGCGCCGCGCTCGACGAGCCAGCGCAGCGTGGGCAACGCGCTCACGATCCGGTAGTCGTCCGCGACGCTGCGGTGCCCCGCCCCGTCGTCGTCGAGGGGCACGTTGAAGTCCACACGCACGAGCACGCGACGCCCGTCGACGTCGGGAAGGTCTTCGAGAAGCGGGAGCCCGGCGAGCGCAGCCGGGCGGCGCGACACCGTGGTGGGCGTGACTGCACTCATCGGCGGGCGCCGGCTGCGCCGAGGATCCCGACGAGGTCCACGAGGCGGTTCGAGTAGCCCCACTCGTTGTCGTACCATCCCTGGACCTTCACGAGCGTGCGCTCGTCGTCGACTGCCTGGACCATGGTGAGCCCCGAGTCGAACGTGCACGACGCAGGGCTGCCGACGATGTCGGAGGACACGAGCGGGGCGTCGCTGTAGACCAAGACGCCCGCGAGCGGCGGCGTCGCCGCGGCCGCGGCGAACGCCTCGTTCACCTGCGCGGCGGTGACCGTGCCGCGCACCACCGCGGTGAAGTCGGTGATGGAGCCGACCGGCACCGGCACCCGCAGCGCCTGGCCGTCCAGACGGCCCTTCATGGCGGAGAGGACGAGCCCGGTTGCCCGGGCCGCGCCGGTCGAGGCCGGGACGATGTTGATCGCCGCGGCCCGGGCCCGCCGGAGGTCCCGGTGGGTGAGGTCGAGGAGGTTCTGGTCGTTCGTGTATGCGTGCACGGTGGTCATGAGCCCGCTCACGATCCCGAACGCGTCGTCGAGGACCTTGACCATGGGCACGAAGCAGTTGGTCGTGCACGACGCGTTCGAGACGACCACGTGGTGCTCGGGATCGAAGTCGCCGTCGTTCACGCCGACGACGAAGGAGGCGTCCGCGTCCGAGGACGGCGCGGTGATCACCACCCGCGTCGCGCCGCCGTCGAGATGCTGGGCGGCGTCCGCGCGGGCGGTGAACCTGCCGGTCGCCTCGAGCACGATGTCGACGCCGAGCTCCTTCCATGGCAGCGCCTTCGGGTCCCGTTCGGCAAGCACCTTGATGTGCCGGCTGCCGACGAGGAGCTCGTCGCCGACCACCTCGACGTCCTCGTCGAGCTTTCCCTGGGTCGAGTCGTAGCGCAAGAGGTGGGCATTGATCTCGGGGGAGGCGACGTCGTTCAACGCGACCACCTCTACCCCTGCGCCCCGCTCGATCACCGCCCGCAGGAAGTTCCGCCCGATCCGCCCGAAGCCGTTGATCCCTACCCGTACGGTCATCTCGCCTCTCCTTGCCGCCGCGTCGCGTCTGTCTCGACGGCGTCGATCTCGCCTGTGTCCATCCTCGTCGTGGTCACGCGCCGTCGCACCGTCGATCTCACCTCGACGATGCCAGCAGATCGGACAAGGCTTCTGCCAATTTCTGCGGATCGTGGACCAAGCCGTTGCGCCCGGCGAGGGGCCTACCGACCACGGGGACGTCGGGGCTGCCGAGCGCCATCCCGGTCGCCGGGTCCCACAGGACCGCATCGACGACGACGTCATGGCGGCGGAGCGCGGCGACGTGGTCGGCCACGCCGTAGCCCTCGGTCTCGGGGAGCTGGGGATGGAGGTTGCAGACGTAGACGCGCTGTGCCCGAGACATGGCGATCGCCCGCGCGACCCCCTCGACGGCAGCTGCCGCGAGCACGCTCGTGAACAGCGAGCCCGGCCCGATCACGATCTGGTCTGCCTGGGCGATCGCGTCGAGCGCCTCGTCGGGAGGTACCGCGCCGTCGGGAACGAGCGAGACGCGCTCGATGTGCCCGGCGCGCGACACCGCCACCTGGCCGTTCACCTCCCCGTCACCGCCGACGGCCTTCAGCACCACCTTCTCGGTGGTTGCGGGCAGCACCCTCCCGACGCACTCCAAGAGGACCGCCGTCTCGTCGATGCCGGCCACGAGCCCACCGGCTGCCTCCACCATCCCGGCGAGCACGACGTTGCCCAGCGCGTGCCCCGCGAGATCCCCTTCCGAGAACCGGTGCTCGAAGGCTCTGGCGAGGACCGAGCCGTCGCCGGCGAGGGCGACGAGGCACTTGCGCAGGTCGCCGAGTGCGACGACGTCGAGCTGGGCGCGCAGGCGCCCCGTCGAGCCGCCGTCGTCAGCCACCGAGACGATCGCGGTGACGTCTGCGGCGTAGCGGCGCGCGGCGCGCAAGGTGACGGCGGTGCCATGACCGCCGCCGAGGGCGACCACACGGCTCACGCGGCCCTCACTTGGCTCCGATGCGCTGGTCGTACTGGGTGATGATCTGGTCGATCTTCGCCGAGGCCTGCTTCAGTGCCACCGATGGCGAGACGTGGCTCTGGAACATCGACTCCTCGGCGTTCAGCTCTGCCGTTCGAACCTGTGTGTAGGGGCCGAGCACCGCGCCGGCGGTCGCGTCGGTGTTGGCGCCGGCGAGGAGCTGCTCGTAGGCGACCTTGTAGCCCGGCTCGGCGGCCCACAGCGCTTTGACCGTCGCCGTGCGGGTCGACGACTTTCGGATCGGGATGTAGCCGGTACCCTTCGCCCAGGTGGCCTGGCTCGCGGGCGAGTCGAGGAATTCGATGTACTCCCACGCCGCGGCACGGGCGAGCGGAGACTTGCGGTTCGAGACGTAGAGCGCGGAGCCGCCCACCTCGATGCCACCTCTGATCCTGGTGCTGAAGACGGGGAACGGGGCGACGCCGAGCTGGACGTTCGGGTACTTGCCCGTCGCCAGGACCGCCTCTACGGTCCCGAGCACCGCCGTCGTGTCGATGGTCATCGCGTACTGCCCGTTGCCGATGCCGAGCAGGTTGTCGTACTCAGCCGATCCCGTCGCGGGGTTGGTCTTCGCCTCGCCGCTCTGTACCAGCTGGTCGAGGTCGGTCCAGATCTTCTTGGCGGTCGGCGTGTCGAAGACGGTCTTGGTCGCCCGTGCCCTGCGCCCGTTGCCGTTGTTCACGAAGAGCTGGTTGGCCGACGCGAGCCACGTCTCGAGGTGCCAGGGGTCGAGCTTGAGCCCCATGCCCGATCCGTGGGCCTTCAGGATCTTGGCATCGGCGAGGAGCTGGGCGAGTGTGGCGGGCGGGGAGGTGATGCCGGCGGCGGCGAACGCCTTCTCGTTGTAGATGAGCACCGGCCCCGACACCGCGAATGGCATCCCGATCTGCTTGCCGCCGATCCGGTAGGCCGAGAGGACGCGGGGCAAGAAGTCCGACGTCTTGTAGTGGCTCGCCTTCATGCATGTGGCGACCGGCATCGCCGAGCGCGAGTCGACCACACCCTGGAGATCGATCGATGTGAGCTGGACCACGTCGGGGAGATGACCGTTGCTGAGGCCCGCCTGGTACTTGACCCAGGTTGTTGTGTAGCTCTTCTGCTGGACGAGTGTCACGTGGACCTTGGACTGCGACGAGTTGAACTGCTGGGTGAGCGCCGCCAGCGTCTTGCCGTTGTTTGTCACCATCGACTCCCAGAAGTCGATGTGGACGGTGCCGTTGTGCCTGGCGAGCGCGGCCACGTCGCACGCACCGCCACCGCCGCGCGAGCGCGCCGGTGGCGCGGCGGACGCGAACGGGGCGCCGAGCAGTCCCCCCGCGCCCAAGAGCGCGCCACCGCTCACCACGGTGGCAGCAGCCGAGGCGAGGAGGCGGCCCAGTCGAGGGTTCATACGCTCAGCCTGCCACTTGTCGTGAGCCTGCGCGCCGACTTCTCGACGTCGCCGGCGCCCCGCAAGCGGCTCACTTGACGGCGCCGCCGGTGAGACTGCGGACCAGGTGCTTTTGGAATCCCACGAGGAGCACGAGCAGCGGGACGACGGCGATGACGGTGCCGGCGAGCGCCACGTTCAGGTGGCTCACCTGGGTGCCCTGCAGGAGCTTCAGGCCGATCTGGACGGTGCGCACGCCATTGCCGTTGCCGGTGACGACGAGCGGCCACAAGTACTGGTTCCATGCCGCAAGGAACGAGAAGACGCCCAATGCGCCAAGGGCGGGGCGCGCGAGGGGGACCGCCACGCGCAGGAGGAACCGTAGGTGGCCGTAGCCGTCGAGGGTGGCTGCCTCTCGTAGGTCGCGGGGGATCTGCAGGAACGCCTGACGGACGAGGAAGGTGCCGAACCCGGTCGCGAGGAAGGGCACGGTCAGCCCTTGGAAGGTGTTGTACCAGCCGAAGTCCGAGATGGTGGTGGTGTTCGTGACGAGGGTGACCTCGAAGGGGATCATGAGGGTGGCCAGGAACACGACGAAGAGCACGCGGCGCAGCGGGAAGCGCAAGAACGCGAACGCGTACGCGGCAAGTATCGAGGTCGTGAGCTGCCCGGCCACGATGACGCCCGTCTGGATCGCGGAGTTGCGCAGGTACACCCCGAGGTCGCCTTGGGACCACGCGGTCGCATAGTCGCCCCACTGCGGGCTCGTCGGCACGAGCGGCGGCGGTCGCTGGGCGAGCGCGCTGACGGGCAGGAGCGAGTTCACCACCGTGAGGTAGATGGGCGCGAGCACCACGAGCGCGCCGAGGGTGAGCAGGACGTAGCGCACGACGTGGCGCGACCGGCGGCGGAAGTGGGGATGACGGCGCCGGTGGGAGGGCACCTGCGGCGCACCGGCAACCCCAGCTGCAGCTGCAGTTGCAGCTGCAGCTGCAGCTGCAGGGCGGATGGCATCAGTTGCCATAGTGCACCCGCCGCTCGAGGAAACGAAGCTGGAGGAGCGTGACCCCCAAGGTGAGCACGAAGAGGACGATCGACAGCACCGCCGCTTGACCGGATGTCTTGTTCACCTCGATGGTGTTCAAGATGTTGTAGACGAGCAGGTTCACGTGCTCGAAGGCCGCATTGGTCGGCCCGATCAGGATGTCGACCTGGCCGAAGGTCTGGAACGCGTAGATCGTCGCGACCACCACACCGAAGAAGATGGTGGGGGAGAGGAGGGGGACCGTGATCCTCCAAAAGACGGTGCGGTCCGTGGCGCCGTCGACGCGCGCTGCCTCGAGCACGTCGTCGGGGATGGCGCTGAGCCCGGCGGACATCAAGATGAACGAGAGGCCGAGGAACTGCCAGACCGCCATGACCGCGATCGCCGGGAGGGCCCAGGTCGTGTTCTCCAGGATCGGCGGGGACGGGTTCAGCCCGAGCCACGGGAGGAGCCCGACTACCGGGTCCATGAGGGTGCCGAAGATGAGCGCGGAGACGGCCACCGACGTCACGACCGTCGACGAGAAGATGATGCGGTAGACGGCCATCGCGCGCAGGCGGCGGTACGCGGCGACGGCGAGGAGCAGGCCCAGGATCAGCCCCGTCGGGACGACCATGACCACGAACAGGGCGGTCGAGCCCAGGCTCTGGAGGAAGCTCGAGGACGAAAGCACCTGGCCGACTTGCTGGAGGCCCACGTAGTGGCTCGGCAGGCCGGGGTACGGCGGCGTCCGGTACAGCGCGAGACGGAAGTTCGCCGCGAAAGGATAGAAGACGAAGATCCCGAATACGCCGAGGGCGGGCAGCACGAGGAGGTAGCCGAGGGCCGCCTCGCGCACCCGCCGGCGTCGCGCGCGCCGGGGTGGCCCCGGCGCCTGCGCACGCCCTCGGGTGACCGCGGTGCCGGTCGGTGGCGAGACGGTCGTCACGAAGAGCCCCCCACCCGCGCGCCGCTCACGCCTGTGAAGACGTGCACCGTGCCCGGGCTCGCCACGAGCCGGACGCCCTCCCCTGCGCCTGGCCGCCGCGCGGCGGCCTCCTGGCGCACGACGATCTTGGAGGTGCCGTCCAAGAGCGTGCAGAGCACATGGACCTCCGCGCCAAGCACTTCGACGATGAGCACCGTCGCGTCGATCGTCCCGTCTTCGCCGAGCCGCAGGTGCTCGGGACGGATCCCGGCGAGCAACGACGGGCTGCTCGCGCCCTGGACGACGGCCGCCGCGCGGGCGAGCGCCGGATCGGTGACGAACGGAGCGCCCAAGGGGACCGTCCCTCCCGGCACGTCGCCGTATGCAGCCGGCGGTCCCTCGTGGACCGCCAGCAGTGGCAGGAGGTTCATCCCTGGGTTCCCGACGAAGCGGGCGACGAAGGCGTTCGCGGGGTGGTCGTAGATGGCCTGGGGCCCGTCGACCTGCTGGAGCGCGCCCCGGTCCATGACCGCGATCCGGTGTCCCATGGTCATGGCCTCCACCTGGTCGTGGGTGACGTAGAGCGTCGTGGTGCCGAGGCGCTGCTGGAGCGCCACGATGTCGGCGCGCGTCTGGAGCCGGAGCGCGGCATCGAGGTTGGAGAGCGGCTCGTCCATGAGGAAGGCACGCGGGCTGCGCACGATCGCGCGGGCGAGCGCCACCCGTTGGCGTTGTCCCCCTGACAACTGGCGCGGCTTTCGGTCCAGGTAGTCGCCGAGCCCGAGCGACTCCGTCACCTCTGCCACGCGGCGACGGCGCTCCGCCGGGTCGACCCCGCGCTGGCGGAGGGGGAACTCGACATTGCGCCGGACGCTCAGGTGCGGGTACAGCGCATAGCTCTGGAACACCATGGCGACGTCGCGATCCTTCGGCTCGACGTCGTTCACGACCTGTTCGCCGATGAGGACCTCGCCGCTGTCAGGCTCCTCGAGGCCGGCGACGAGCCGCAGCGCAGTCGTCTTGCCACAACCCGAGGGGCCCAAGAGCACGAGGAGCTCGCCGTCGCGCGCCTCGAGGTCGAGGTGGTCGAGCGCAGTGACGCCGTCGAAGGTCTTGGTCGCCTCACGGAAGACCACTTGCGCCACGGATCCCCTCCGCCCCTCACTTCTCGATGCGGGCCGTCGCTTCCCGGCGTCCCCTGGCCCTGGACGGTCGCCGAGCAGTCGGTCCTCGGGCCCCCGCCACCAGTGGTGCGACGCCCCTCGGGCACCGTAGTCGGGGAACGGCACGGGGTGCGGGCTTGCGACGATAGCTTCGCCTACATATGGCGACCACACCCGACGCGTCGACCAGGGCCCTCGTCGCAGACGACAAGGGCAGCTGGGTGATCGACCTCGATGGGGTGATCTGGCTCGCGGGAGAGCCGATCGCGGGCGTGGGGGAGGCCATCGACCGCCTTCGTGCAAGTGGGGCACGCGTCCTCTTCGCCTCGAACAATTCGTCTCCGACGATCGCTGCGTTGCTCTCGCGGCTCGAACGCGCCGGCATCGAGGCACAGCCGCACGAGGTCGTCACTTCTGGCCAGGCGGCGGCCTCGATGATCGAGCCGGGGCAGACGGCGCTCGTCATCGGCGACGAGGGCGTGGTGGAGGCGCTCGACGCTCGGGGCATCCACGCCGTCGTGGCGGGCGACCAGGTCGCGCCCGGCGCGGGCCTGCCCGACGTCGACGTGGTGATCGTGGGATGGACGCACCGCTTCGACTTCGGTCTCCTTGCCCTCGCGAACCGCGCGGTGCGTGCCGGCGCGCGGCTCATTGGCACGAACGAGGACCCGACGCACCCCACTCCCGACGGTCTGCTGCCGGGCGCCGGGGCGTTGCTGGCTGCGGTCGCGACCGCCGCGGGCACCGCGCCCGAGGTCGCCGGCAAGCCGCACGAACCCCTCGCTCGTCTCATCGGCGAGCGCGCGGGCCATGTGGCCGCCGTCGTCGGGGACCGTCCGTCGACCGACGGGGCGCTCGCAGCGCACCTCGGCGCGCCGTTCGCGCTCGTGCTCACTGGCGTCACCGCCCCGGGCGACCCGGTCATGGACCCTGCACCGGCCCTCGTGGCTCCCGACCTCCTCGCGGTCGTCAAGGCGGCGACCCTTTGACGTTCCCGCCCACATGCCGATGGCTGCTGCTGCGGTGCCAGGCGAGGTCGGGCACGACATCGACGACGCACCGACCTGCCGAGGAGCTCGGGCCCGATCGCGGGTAGGTTGGGAGCATGGCCGACAAGGATGGATACCGGCGATACCTCGATGCGGCCGCGGTCCTGGGCCACGTCACGAGAGCGCGTGCAGAGGAGCTCGTCCGCGAGATGATGGGCGGCACCGACGTCCCGCGGGGACAGGCGCAGCAATGGGTCGAAGAGATCGTCGAGCGGGGCAAGAAGGCGACGGAGGACCTCGTCGACCTTGTCCGCTCGGAAGTGTCGAACCAGCTGGAGGCGCTGGGCCTCGATGCCGACGACCTCGCGCGCCAGGCTGCGGACATCCTGCGACGCTCCGCCAAGGCGGGTCGCCGCGTGGTGGTCGACGCGCAGCGCGCGACGACCCGTGGTCCCCAGCCCCCCTCGCCATCCAAGCCCCCTGCGGCAACGAAGCCCGCTGCGGCGACGAAGCCCGCGGTGAACAAGGCGAGCGCCCCGGGAGACAAGCGCACGCCGGCGGCCGCACCGTCCGCGAACGCCGCGAAGAAGGTCCCGGCGAAGAAGGTCCCGGCGAAGAACGCTCCGGCGAAGAACGCTCCGGCGAAAAAGGCCGCTGCGAAAAGGCCGACGCCCGCGAAGGCCGCGACGAAGTCGACGACCGCGAAGGCCGGCTCGCCCAGGTCGCCTCGGGCGAGCCGCAGCTGAGCCGATCCTCGCCCCGACCCCGGCCGTGACGCCCGTACGGCGCCAGCGGCTCGACGTCGACCTCGTCCGCCGCGGCCTCGCAACGACGAGGCAGGCCGCACAGGATGCGATCGCGGCGCACCGGGTGCTCGTCGGCGGCGCGGTCGCCCTGCGGGCGTCGCGGCTCGTCGCGCCGAGCGAGCCCGTCGAGATCCTCGGGCCGAGACCGCGCTTCGTGAGCCGCGGGGGCACAAAGCTCGACGCAGCGCTCGAGCGCTTCGCCGTCGACGTCGACGGCGCGACGGTGCTCGACGTCGGCGCGTCCACCGGCGGCTTCGCCGACTGCCTGTTGTCCCGAGGGGCCGCGGTCGTCATCGCCGTCGACGTCGGCCACGGCCAGCTCGACGCCCGCCTCGTCGCCGACCCCCGTGTCGTGCTCCTCGAGCGCACGAACGTGCGCAGCGTGACGCCGCGCTCCCTCGCCGATGCCGCAGGCGAGGCATGCGTCCCCGTCGCAGCGGTCACCGCCGATCTCTCGTTCATCTCGCTCACGACGGCTATGGGGGTGATCGCCGGCCCCGTCGTTCGTTCCGGCGGCCACCTGGTGCTGCTCGTGAAGCCCCAGTTCGAGGTCGGGCGCGTCGAGGCGTCGCGCGCCAAGGGTGTGATCCGCGACCCCTCGCTGTGGCTCAGCGCGCTCGGCAACGTGGCATCATCGCTCGAGTCGCACGGAGCGGTCATCATTGACGCCATGTGCTCGCCGATCACCGGCGCCTCGGGCAACACCGAGTTCTTCGTCCACGCGCTCGCGCACGCCGTTCCCGTCCCGGACGCCCCCCTTGGGGCACCCTCGGAGGCTGCGTCCCGCGTGCTCACGGACGTGGTCGTGTCCGTGCCCTCTCCGCCGGCACCCGCCACGACGTCCGGCGCGCGATCCACCTCCCCATCGACCGGCCCCTCCACCGGTCCGCAGGACGCCGGATAGGTACCGGGTCCGGACCATGGCAACCGTCGCCATTCTCGTCAATCCCACGCGTCCCGACGCGGGAGCGCTCGCCGAGCGCACCGTGAAGTGGCTGGGCGAGGCGGGCCACGAGGTGCGCCTCTTGCATCTCGCGCCGGCCGATCGTGCTGCGGGCGACGTCCCGAGCGGCGAGCTCGCCGGCTCCGACCTCACCGGTGCCGATCTCGCGGTGAGCCTGGGCGGCGACGGCACCTTCCTTCGCATGGTGCCCCTCGCGTATGCCGCACGCGTCCCGATCCTCGGGGTGAACTTCGGGCGGCTCGGCTACCTCTTGGAGGTCCAGCCGCACCAGGTCCACGAGGTGCTCACCCGGACCCTTGCCGGCACAGCGCGCTACGAGGAGCGGATGGTGCTCGCGGTCACGGTGACAGGAACGCTCACCCCTGCACCCGGCGACGACCGTTCTCTGGCGGGCGACGGGCTGGTCTGCGCGAAAGGGGATCGATGGTGGGTGGCGCTGAACGAGATGGTCACCGAGAAGACGGTCCCCGGCCACATGGTGAGCCTCGCCACCTACGTGGACACAGAGGAGTTCCTCGCCTACAAGGCGGACGGCGTGCTCGTCGCCACCCCGACCGGCTCGACGGCGTACAACCTGTCGGCAGGCGGGCCGGTGCTCGAGCCGAGCCTGCCCGCATTCGTCATGACGCCCGTGGCCGCGCATCTGGCGATCCAGCGCAGTGTCGTCGTGCCAGCGGGCCAAGTGATCACCGTCCGGGTGCTCGCCGGCAGGCCCGCTGGGCTCGTGGTCGACGGCCGCGAGGCGGGACGGCTCACGCCGGGGTCCTCGGTCGTCTGCCGTGCGGCACCCGAGCGCCTGCGGATCGTGACGCCGTCCGCACGCGGCTTCACCGCGCCGTTGCGGCGCGCCCTCACCCTCGGTACGCAGGGGTGACGCCTCGGAGATGTTGACCGAGCTCCACGTCCGCGATCTCGGTGTCATCAGCGACGTCACGGTGGAGCTCGGCCCTGGCATGACGGCGCTCACCGGCGAGACCGGGGCCGGCAAGACGCTGCTCGTCGCCGCGCTCCAGCTCGTCTTGGGCGGGCGCGCCGCGACGGGCCTCGTGCGCGCCGGGGCCGGGCAGGCCCTCGTCGAGGCCCGCTTCGAGCATGGATCCGGCCCGGCTCGAGGCGAGACGATCCTGTCTCGCGCCGTGCCGGTGAGCGGCAGGTCACGCGCATGGATCGACGGGCGAATGGTCCCGGTGGCCGCGTTGACGGAGGTCGCCGCCGACCTCGTCGACATCCACGGACAGCACGACCGCCAGAGCCTCCTGTCGATGGCGGGGCAGCGCGCGGCCCTCGACCAGTTCGCCCACGCGGACGTAGAGCCTCTCGGCGCGGCGCGGCGCGCGCTCGCCGAGGTGCGCCGCCGGCTCGACGCCCTGGGCGGCTCGACGCGCGAGCGTGCCCGTCGGCTCGACCTTCTTCGCTACCAAGCAGCAGAGATCTTGGCCGCAGGGCTCGAGGACGTCGGCGAGGAGGCAGCGCTCGAAGCCGAGGCCGAGCGGCTCGAGTCGGCACGCGCCCTTCGTGCCGCCGCCGCCATGGGCGCGGCGTTCCTCGACGACGACGACGCGCTCGGCGCCCACTGCGCGACCGCGCAGGTGGGCGAGGCCCTGCGTGCACTCGGTGGGCATGGACCGTTCGCCACCTGGGAGCAGCGGCTGCGCGGCGCCCTCGCCGAGCTGGCCGACGTGGCGACCGAGCTGCGCCACGTGGCCGAGAGCTGGGAGGACGACCCTGTCCGCCTCGACGCGGTCCATGCCCGGCTGCACCAGCTCGCCGAGCTGCGGCGCAAGTACGGCGACACGCTCGCCGACGTCGCCGCGTTCGCCGAGGACACCCGACGCGACATCGCCGCGCTCGAGTCCGAAGAGCAAGAGGCGGTCGAGCTCGAGGCCACCCGCGCCCGCGCCGAGCGCGACCTCGCCAAGGCCGAGACGGAGCTCCGCGCGGTGCGCGCCGAGGCCGCCCCCCGCATCGGCGCAGCGGTGACCGAACGCCTCCACGCGCTCGCCATGCCCGACGCCACGTTGGAGGTCGTGGTCGGAGAGGAAGGGGCGGGCGACGCCGTGACGTTCCTCCTTGCAGCGAACAAGGGCGAACCTGCTCAGCCACTGCATCGGGTGGCCTCGGGAGGCGAGCTCGCCCGCACGATGCTGGCGCTGCGACTCGTGGTCGAAGGAGGCGCGCCGACCATGGTCTTCGACGAGGTCGACGCAGGGGTGGGCGGGGCGGCCGCTCTCGCGCTCGCCGAGGCCCTCCATGCCGTCGCCAGGACGCGCCAGGTCCTCGTGGTGACCCACCTGCCGCAGGTAGCGGCGTTCGCAGACCGTCAGCTCGCGGTGCGCAAGGTGGTCGAGGGCGACCGGACGTCGGCGTCGGTCGATGCGCTCGACACCGAGGGTCGCATCGTCGAGCTCTCCCGGATGCTCTCGGGGCACCCAGACAGCGCTACCGCGCGGGCGCACGCCCAGGAGCTCCTCGGCGCAGTCCGCGCTGCGCCGGCGTCCACCACCGCCGTCAGCACTCGCGACTAGCGTATGACGGTGCACGTCCGCGAGAACACCCTGCGCTGCGCGCGTCCGCGATGAGCAAGTTCATCTTCGTCACCGGTGGCGTCTCGAGCTCACTCGGCAAGGGGCTCACCGCCTCGTCACTCGGCAGGTTGCTCAAGTGCAGAGGGCTGCGGGTCACGATGTGCAAGCTCGATCCGTACATCAACGTGGACCCCGGCACCATGAACCCCGGGGAGCACGGCGAGGTGTTCGTCACCGAGGACGGGGGCGAGACCGACCTCGACCTCGGCCACTACGAACGTTTCATCGACGAGAGCTTGAGCCGGAACTCGAACACGACGACGGGCACCATCTACTCCTCGGTCATCTCCAAGGAGCGACGCGGCGACTACCTCGGCAAGACGGTCCAGGTCATCCCGCACGTGACCGACGAGATCAAGCAGCGTGTGCTGCGCCTGGCGAACGACGACGTCGACATCGTCATCGTCGAGATCGGCGGCACGGTGGGCGACATCGAGATCGTGCCCTTCGTCGAGGCGATCCGCCAGCTCCGCCGTGATGTCGGCCGTCAGAACGTCTGCTACGTCCATCTCACCCTCGTGCCGTACCTCGCGCCATCAGGGGAGCAGAAGACCAAGCCCACGCAGCACTCGGTGACCGAGCTGCGCAGCCGGGGTATCCAGCCCGACGTGATCGTCTGCCGGAGCGACAAGGACATCTCCGACGCGCTGAAGCGCAAGATCTCGCTCCTCTGCGACGTTCCCATCGAGGCAGTGATCTCGGCCGTCGACGCCGCGAGCATCTACGAGATCCCTCTCGTCCTCCACGAGGAGGGCCTCGACGCCGTCGTCTGCCGCACCCTGGGAATCGAGTCCGACGACCACCCCATCGCCCTCGAGCGCTGGGAGCAGCTCGTCCGGCGCATCGAGAGCTCCACGCGCACGGTGCACATCGGTGTGGTCGGCAAGTACGTGAACCTGCCCGACGCCTATCTCTCGGTGGTCGAGGCCCTGCGCCACGCCGGCTTCCACCACGGCGTGCGCGTCGAGCTCGACTGGATCGATGCCGAGCTGGTCCCCGATCTCATCCCGCGCGAGCGCCTGCGGGAGCTCGACGGCATCGTGATCCCCGGTGGCTTCGGCGAGCGGGGCATCGAGGGCATGGTCGCCGCGGCCGCCTACACCCGTGAGCACCAGATACCCTGCCTCGGGCTGTGCCTCGGCCTCCAGGTCATGGTCGTCGACGTCGCGCGACACCTCGCTGCCCTCGAGGGCGCGAACTCCCGCGAGTTCGACTCGCGCACTCCCCATCCGGTGATCGACCTCATGCCGGACCAAGAGAACGTCGTCGACAAGGGCGGCACCATGCGCCTCGGCGCGTACCCCGCCATGCTGGCGCCGGGCTCCCAGGTCTTCGCCATCTACGGCGCAGGCGCCGTCACCGAGCGGCATCGGCACCGCTACGAGGTGAACTCGCGATATCGGGCGCGCCTCGAAGCAGCGGGGTTGCGCTGCTCGGGCACCTCCCCCGACGACCGCCTCGTGGAATTCATCGAGCTGCCCGGCCACCCCTTCTGGGTGGGCACCCAGGCACACCCCGAATTCAAGAGCCGACCCGACCGCCCGCACCCGCTCTTCCGCGAGCTGCTCGCCGCCGCGCTCGAGCGCGCCGACGGCCGGGAACCCCGCCTGCTCGACATCGGCGACCTCGACCCCGTCGCCTGAGCCGATGACCGCGCCGGGCGAGACAGGCCGCGCGCCGGGCGAGACAGGCCGCGCGCCCGGGCCGGACAAGA
>JAJZJC010000155.1 GCA_021810205.1 Actinomycetes bacterium | reverse complement strand
TGGTGATCGACCTCCGCAAGTGCATCGGCTGCCAGTCCTGCGTCGTCGCCTGCAAGAGCGAGAACAACGTGCCGGTGGGCGTCTACCGGACCTGGGTTCAGGTCGTCGAGGTCGGCCAGTGGGAGCGTGACCCCAACGGTGACGGCCCGGTCGTGGTCGATGGCGGGACGTACGTGCCCAGCGTGAGGCGCTTTAGCCTTCCGCGCATGTGCAATCACTGCGATGACCCGCCGTGCGTCGAGGTCTGTCCGGTCGAGGCGACGTTCAAGCGCGAGGACGGGCTGGTGCTGATCGACTATCCCAAGTGCATCGGCTGCGGGTACTGCATCCAGGCCTGCCCCTACGACGCTCGGTTCTTCAACCCGGTTCAACAGACCGCCGACAAGTGCACCTTCTGCGTCCAGCGTCTCGATCGGGGACTGCTGCCTGCCTGCGTCACGTCCTGCGTCGGGCGTGCCCGCGTCTTCGGCGACCTCAACGACCCCGACAGCGAGGTGGGAGCCCTCCTCGCCCAGTACGCGACGCAGGGCCTGGACGTCTCTGCCGGCACGCACCCGCAGGTCTTCTACATCAACCTCGACGGCGACCTCGTGGATGCAGCCACCGCCTTCAACACGGTCTACCCGTACGCGGCGGGCACCAACACCAACCAGTACGACGAGCTGACCGGCAGGGTCCTGCTCCAGACCCCGACCGGCGGCGAGGGAGGCAGGAGCTGATGGGAGGATCGCTCACGCACTCCGGGCTCGAGAATGGCTACTGGGGGATCATGGTCGTCACCTACCCGTTCATCTCCGGGCTGGTCGCCGGGTCGTTCATCGTCTCGTCGCTCAGTCACGTGTTCCACCAGCGACGCTTCGACGCGCTCGCCCCCTTGGCGGTGCTCGCCAGCCTGGCCTTGCTGATCGCCGCTCCGGTCACCGTGCTCGGAGATGCACGCCAGCCCTCCAACGCCCTCGAGCTGCTCACGCGAGACCATCTCCCCTACTCGCCGTTGTCGATGTTCATCGTGATCTGGCTCACCTACATCGCGCTGATGCTCGCTGAGCTGTACTTCGCCTTCCGGGTGACGAACGCGCGCATTGGCGAGGGGCACGGTTGGTGGGCCGGCCTGCACCGTGTGATCGCGCTCGGGAGTCGCGACACCTCGGAGCCCAGTGCCCGCCGGGACCGCAAGGTCCTCTTCGGCCTATCGTGCGCCGGCATCGTTCTCGCCTTCTTGTTCCACGGCTACATCGGCTTCGTCTTCGGTGCGACCAAGGCACGCTCGCTGTGGGCGACCCCTCTCATGCCGGTGCTCTTCATCGTGTCCGCCGTCGTCTCTGGCATCGCATTCATGTGGCTCGTCTACGTCGTGACGATGCGCTACGTCGGCCGACGAGCAGACCGGGAGATCGCATCAGGGCTGTTGACCTACCTCGTGTTGTTCCTCCTGCTCGATCTCTTCCTCGACGCGCTGGACCTCCTCACGAGCGCGGTGCCCGAGTACGCGCAGGGCTCCACCTACTACGCCTTCTACCATCTCATGCTCCACGGCCCGTTCACCTTCAGCTACCTCGGGGTCCAGCTCGGCATCGGCATGATCCTGCCGCTGGCGCTGTGGCTCGTCCCCGTGGTGAGGCGGAGCTGGCTCGGCGGAGCAGTCATCAGCCTTGCCGTCCTTGTTGGCGTGTTCGCGATGCGCTGGAACGTGGTCCTCGGTGGGCAGGCGGAGTCGAAGGTCTCCTCGAACACCGTTGTCACGACGTCGGTGCCCCTGACCGGCTTCGACTCGCTGCAGACGATCCTCGGCGTCTTTGGCGTCGCGTTCTTGCTCTTCTTGTTGTTCACGTGGCTGTTCCCCTGGCGGCACGCCAGCGAGGCGACGCCGGCCTCACCGCTTCTTCCGGGACCGTGCACCGCGGCCAGAACCCCTGCCATCGCCCACGACGAGGTACCCTCGGCGCTCCCCGGGGCCGGCTTGTCGTCCGCTTCGAGCAGAGGAGGTGCGTAGTGCCAGGCCAGCCAGACCAGCCTCCCGAGGCGGTCCTGTCGACGCCGTTCACCAGGCGCTCGTTCTTGAAGGGCACCGGCTTGGTCGCCGGCGGCGCGGCCGTCGCCGGGTGGGGCGTGTCCCCGTGGATCGGCGACGTCTTCCACCGCCGCGGGAGCTATGTCTACCCGGACCGGCCGCCCACCTGGCCGGGTGTTCGCACCACCTTCAGCGTCTGCAAGCAGTGCCGCAGCGACTGCGGCCTCGTGGCTCGGACGTTCAACGGTGTGCTCGAGAAGCTTGACGGCAACCCCTACCACCCCCATGCCACGGAGCCGCACGCCCCCTACGCCACCGATCCCGCCGCGGCGAGCGTGTGGTCTCAGCCCCACTCGCTGTGCGCCCGTGGCCAAGCCGGGCGCCAGACCGTCTACGACCCCTACCGGTTGACGGTGCCCCTCAAGCGCAGCGGGCCGAGAGGATCGGGGAGCTTCGAGGCGATCTCCTGGGAGCAGCTGATCACCGAGGTGGTCGACGGTGGCCACCTGTTCTCCCACATAGCTGGGGAGGAGCAGCGCTACGTCGAGGGTTTCAGGGACATCTGGCGCGGCGGGAAGGGCCGCCTCGAGCCCATCGACGCAGCCAACCCCGATTTCGGGCCGACGACGAACGGGCTCGTCGTCTACTGGGGAAGGGCAGAGCCAGGGCAGAACGACCTGCTGACCCGCTTTGCCCACGCGTTCGGCAGTGTGAACGTGTTCCCTCACGTCGGGATCTGCGAGCTCAACCACCACGTCGCGACCCAGCAGTCGCTGAACGGGATCGGTGGGGTCGCGATGCTCAAGCCCGACGTCCCCAACGCCGAGTTCGTCATCTGGTTCGGCGCGAACGTGACCGAGGCGAACTTTCCCATGCAGGCGCTCGGGCGCAAGATCGCCGAGGCGAGCGCTGCGGGCACCCTGCACTACGTCATCGTCGATCCCCATGCCGGCAACGCCAGCCTGCTCGCCGATCAGTGGGTCCCTATCAGCCCCGGTGGTGACGGAGCGCTCGCGATGGGGATGGTCCGCAGCATCCTCGAGGCCGGCACGCAGAACAGCGCCTACCTCACCATCCCGAACGCGCTCGCCGCGACGGCTGCAGGTGAGCCCAACTTCTCCAACGCTGCCTGGCTCGTCGTCGCCGACCCCTCCCATCCGAGCGACGGCAAGTTCCTCACGGTGAGCGAGGCGGGACTCACCACGACGGGGGGCACGTCGGGCGCGGAGCCGGTGGTCTGGGACGTGGCAACCCATGGTCCGGTGCCGGCGGGGAGCGCGTCGAGCGGCGAGCTGTGGCCTGCGGGCAATCTCAGCACCGCGACGGTTGTCGTGAACGGCATCACGTGCCGGAGCGCGCTGCAGGAGCTCTACCAGGCTGCCGCGGAGCACACCGTCGCTGAATACGCTTCCCTTGCTGGCGTCTCCCAGCAGGTCATCGAGAACCTCGCCGCGGAGTTCACCAGCCATGGCCGCAAGGCGGTCGCCGACTTCTATCGCGGGGCTGCGATGCACACCAACGGCGTGTACAACGGCCGGGCGATCATGGTGTTGAACTTCCTCCTCGGCAACGTGGACTGGGTCGGGGGCTACCTCGCGGGCGGCGGCGCCGCCGACTACGACGGGAAGAACCCGGGCGCGCCCTACCCGCTTGCCACCTGGCCCGGCCAGCCCAAGTCCGTGCCGGCGGGGGTCCCCATCTCCCGGGAGGGCGTCTTC
>JAJZJC010000154.1 GCA_021810205.1 Actinomycetes bacterium | reverse complement strand
GACCCGGCGGGCCTCGCGCTCGTCGACGCCTTCGTCCACTACCTGCGACGGCAGCTCGGAGGCGGCGAAGCGGACGTCGTGCATGTATCCAAGCCGGCCCGGGCGGTCCCGGCCCGTGCTGCGATCGTGGTCGACACGGGCGCAGGCGGGTGGCGGCGGACGGCGCTTCGGCTCAGAGGCCTTCGCCCGCAGTTCTCGGGCGTCGCCAGGGGCGCGGGCGGGTCGAGCGGGGTCCCCGTCACCATCTGGGATCGCTGGGACCGCCACCGGGTGGGGGAGCCGCCGGCGGGGTTCGAGGTCATGGCGATCATGACCACCTATAACGAGGCAGGCATCATCGACCAACAGCTCGACCGGATGACGGCAGCGGGGCTCCACGTCCACATGATCGACAACTGGTCGACGGACGACACCTGGGAGCGGGCGAAGGCCAAGGCGGCACACGCGCCCATCACGCTCGAGCGCTGGCCGGAGAATGGACCGTCGCGCTACTTCAGCCTGAGGGGGCTGCTCACCAAGGTCGAGCAGGTCGCGCATACCTGCGGCGCCGACTGGGTCATCCACCACGACGCCGACGAGATCCACGAGTCGCCGTGGCCGGACACCGACATGCGACACGCGTTGTGGGCGCTCGAGCAGTGGGGGTTCAATGCAGCCGACCACACCGGAGTGGACTTCCGGCCCGTCGACAACCGGTGGGGGTCCGGCGACGACCTTGCGACGTCCTTCGAATGGTTCGAGTTCCCGCCAATCCCCGCGTACTTCACGCTCGTCAGATGCTGGAAGCCACAGCCCTCGCCGGTCGACCTGGCGAACGCAGGCGGTCACGACGCGGTGTTCGAGGGCCGACGGATGTTCCCCTACAAGTTCCTCATCCGCCACTATCCGATTCGCTCCCAGGCGCACGGGGAGCGCAAGATCCTGCGCGAGCGAAAGGCGCGGTTCGACCCCGCCGAGCGGGCCAAGGGCTGGCATGTGCACTACGACCACTTCGATGAGGGCTCGAGCTTCCTTTGGGATCCCTCGGGACTGCACCGCTGGGAGGAGATCGACGAGCGTTACCTGCTCCAGCGGCTCAGTGGGGCTGGCCTCCCTGGCAACCCCCGCCCCGACGAGGCCGGTCCTGCAGCAGCAGCTGCAGTCGCCGCTGGAGCGCCCGCAGCACCCGGCCCGCCGCCCGCGGGCGGGGTGCGCTGAGCCGTCGAGGTGGCCAGTTGCCTGGGGCGCACTTGCGCGAGCCCGTGCCGGACCGGCAGCATCGAGCCGTCATGATGTCCGACGACCCCCGGCACACGCGCACCTACAGGACGGCCGTCGGCTCGCAGACGGTCGAGCTGCCGCTCGTACGCGTCGCGCCTGACGTCACGATCGCCCTGCTCATCTGCGTCGACCACGGCGTGGAGTTCTCCGCGCGTGCAGGCAAGGAGCTTGCTGAGCTCCTCACGGATGCCGAGCCCGAGGTCGTCGTGTCCGTCGCCACGATGGGGATTCCTCTCGCCATCGAGGTCACCCGCGGCCTAGGGCTCGACGACTACGTCATCTTGCACAAGACGCCCAAGATCCACCTCGGGGACACCTGGGTCGAGCCGGTGCGGTCGATCACGACGGGCGCGGACCAGACGCTCAGGCTGGACCCGGTGCGCGTGGACGCGGTGCGCGGTCGGCGGGTCGCTGTCGTCGACGACGTGGTCTCGACCGGCGCATCGCTCCGTGCGTCACTGAACCTGCTGCGGCGTGTCGGCGCCGAACCGGTGGTGGTCGGCGCCTTCCTGACCGAGGGCGAACAGTGGCGCCATGCGCTCGGAGACGATGCAGAGCTCGTGCGCGCCCTCGGCGCCATCCCGCTGTTCCACGACGCGCCCGGCGGAGGGCTCGTCGAAGATTGGGCGGGCGACGCAGGCTGAGGGGTACCGGGCAGCGAACTACTCGGTTGGTGCCGCGGCCAGCAGCTCGTCCTGGCGGTCCGCCTCTCTGCGCACCGCGACGCCGGCAAGCAGGAGGTACACGAGGCCGCCGACCCCGATCCCGAGGTAGATGCTGAAGTCGGCGCCTCCTGCGTTGCTCGTCACTTCGTTCAGCCAGGTTGGCAGGTGGAACGTGGCCGACAGGCCCGAGATCGCCGCGAACATCCCGACAAGCTGAGCGATGAGGGCGGGCCAGAAGAAGCCACCGTTGCGGTAGTAGAAGCTGTCGCGCCCCGTGCGCTGGAGCTGCTGGGGCAGGTACTTGAACCGCCGGAGTGCCCAGTCCACCAGGTAGATCGCGACCCATGGGGCGATCCAGACGATGACCACGTCGACGAAGTCGTGGAGGAACGAGGAGAACGACGTGCTCAGCACCGCGAAGATCGTGAACCCGAGGACGATCACCGAGTCGATCAGCACGGCCACATAGCGCTTGACTCTGAGGCCGAGCGCCTGGAGCGTGACACCGGAGGAGTAGAGGTCGAGGCCGTTGATCGCGAAGATCTGCAGGATCGCGAACACGAGGAACAGCACCACGAACCACGACGGGATGATGTGCTGGTGCGCCAAGGCGCTGAACGTTGTGCCTGTGACGCCGACACCCTTGATGAAGGTGTAGACGGCGGCACCGAGAAGCATCACTGCGATCTCCGGCAGCGCCGTGGAGACGAAGACCCAGCCGACGATCGAGGACTTCTTGGCATCCGGGCGGCAGTACCGGGAGTAGTCGTTCCCGCACTCGGTCCAGCCGAGGCCCGAGAGCGTGATCGTGAAGGCCAGTCCCGCCAAGTACGTCTCCCAGTTGGCGCCGTGCGCGACGCCCGTCGTGGTGGCGTGCGGGATGGCGAACGCGAGCAAGATCGCGAAGATCGCCAGGAACGGGAGCGTCAGCCAGCGAAGGACCTTCACGATCGTGGCGTGGCCGAGGAAGGGAAGGACACCCTGGATCACGACGGCCACGACGACGAAGATGATCTTCGCCGGGTCTCCGGCACTGAAGCCCGCCTTCGCGGCGAGTGCCATGCCGGCCAGGACGATCAGGAAGATGCCCTCGACTTCGAAGCCGAGCTGGGTGATCCAGTTGAAGAAGGCGATGATGCGCGATCCGTTGGGCCCGTATGCGGCACGGTTGGAGCCGAACACGGTCGTCCCGGCCTGCGGCCCTTGCAGGCTCGTCAGGCCGAGGATGAAGTACGACAAGTTGCCGAGCACGATGATCGACAGGGCCTGCCAGAACGTGAACCCGAAGGTCATCAAGATGGCGCCGTAGATGAAGTACTCGATCTGGACGCTCGCGCCGGCCCACATCCCGCCGACCGCACGCGGAGAGGCCCAGCGCTCGCTCAGCTTGATGTAGTCGACGCCGTGGGTCTCGATATGGAAGGCCTCGTCGGTCTCGGGTTCTTTCCCGATCGACGTGTTCTCCTCCAGAGCCGTGGTCATATGCCCCCCTCAGGTCAACCGGTCGCTCCGCACGATACGTGTCGCGCCGGCTCGCGTCTTCCGGAATCCTACGACGACTGTGTGGACCAGCGAGGGACCGTCGGGCGTCGCTTCGTGACGGCTGCTCTGCACGGACGCGCTCAGCTCGTCGAGGTGGAGGAGTTGGTGCCTGTAGGCGCCGGCATGTTCGTGCCCGACGTCCCGTTCGAGGGGGCCGCCCCACTTGCCGGCCCCGCTGTGGCGCCTTTCGCCGGAGGATCGGTGCTCGCGGATGTCGAGACCTGAGCAGGCGCCGCTGTGGCCGAGCTTGCTGTGGGTCGAGCGGGCGCCGCTGTGGCCGAGCTGACTGTGGGCTGACCGAGGGGGTCAAGGAAGACGACGGTGAGCGCTGCGGTGTCAGAGGGCTCGAGGACC
>JAJZJC010000153.1 GCA_021810205.1 Actinomycetes bacterium | reverse complement strand
CCGGGCACCCCACCGAGGTCGCCGTCTCATCTCAGTCCTCAAGGGACAAGCGCCGCTAGCGATCCCCGCTGGGGTTCCCGTTGAGAAGGGAAGGTAGAGCCATCAGCGCCGAGGCCACCCCGGTGCTCGCGGAGCTCGACGAGCGGGACTGGAACCCGTCCACCAAGACGGGCTGGTTCGCCATGGCCGAGACCCCGGCACGCCGGCGGCCCCGGTCCCACACGGCCGAGGAGCTCGCAGCCATGGCACCGCGAGATCGCCTCGCCTACGACCATGCCCGCGCGCTGTGGCACGCCAACATCGGCCCGATCCGCACTCCCGGGGTCGACGCCCTGTTCGAGGCGCTCGAGGAGATCGTCGGCGCCAACCGCCAGGACGGCGACAAGGTGAAGCCGACCGCCGTGCTCGACGCCCTCCCCGGCCTCGGCAAGACGACCGCGGCGCTGGCCTTCGGCCAGGCGTTCCATCGCGCCCAGATCGAGTGCTACGGGTCACACGTCGCGGTCTTCGGCGGCGCCTGGCAGCGCATCCCGGTCGTCTACCTCGGGCTCACCTCGAACACGACGATGCGGAGCCTCAACGCCATGCTCTGCCGCTTCTACGGCCTGCCGGGCGCCGATCGGGGCACCGCCGACTGGCTGGCGCAGCGCGCCGCCGAGTGCGTCGCCAACTGCAAGACCCGCCTCGTCATCGTGGACGACGTCCACTTCTTGGACGTGAACCGACGGGACGGCCGCGAAGTGGCGAACCACTTCAAGTGGCTCGCCAACACCTTCCCGGTCACCTTCTTGTTCGTCGGCGTGGGACTGCGGACCCGAGGACTGCTCGACGAGGGGCTGTCCGGGGCCGACGCCGCGTTCTCCCAGACGGCGCGGCGCTGGAGCGTGTGGAGCCTCGATCCCTTCGAGATCGCCACCAAAGCCGGCAGAGCCACCTGGCGCCAGCTCCTGCTCGGCATCGAACGCGAGCTGGTGCTCGCCCGGGCCTACCGGGGCATGGTCGGACGCGACCTGTCGGACTACCTCTTCGCCCGCTCGAGTGGGCACTTCGCCTCGCTCATGTCGCTCATCAGCCGCGGCTGCTACCGGGCGGTCAAGACCGGGACCGAGGCGCTCACCGCCGAGCTACTCGACACCGTGCGCATCGACCAGGCCGCCGAGGCAGCCAGGGAACACCTCGTCGCCGCGCTCGCCGCCGGGCTGCTCACGAGCGGCGCCGATCCGCTCCGGCGAAAGGGGGCAGCATGACCGCGCGGCTGCCGTTCACCTTGACCCCGCACGAGGGCCAAGACTTCGTCGCCTGGCTCCACGCGTATGCCGCCCGCCTCGACGTCACGCCCGCCGTGCTGGCCGGTGCCCTCGGGTTGGCGGACCATGCCAGCGAGCCTCGAACACACCGACGCGGTGGTCATCTGGCCGAACACCACGTCGGCACGATCGCCGCAGCAACCGATCTCAGCGCCGCCGCCATCGAGGCGATGCTCTTGGTCCCAGCGAGGACCGGGACCGACCGAGCGCCGGACACCTCGACCCGAAGCGACGACCGGAGCGCCGTCCAACGGCTCCGCGATGCCACCACGCTCTCCCCCCGGGCACGCCTCGAACACGCCACCACCCTGCATCCTCGGCGGCGAGGCACCACCGGCACCGATCCGGCAGTCGAGCGCGCCGGGCGGCTGCCCGACCAGCTCTGGCCGGCATGGGCGATCCGCCTCGTCGACGACGACACCTTCGATCCCACCACGTTTCGCTCCTCGATGCTCGCCGCGCTGCTCCTGCCGCACAGCGAGCGCACCCTCGGAGAGATCGCCGGCCTCGTCGACGACCGGGTGCAGCGCGCCACGGTCGCCTTCCATCTCCGCAAGCTCCTCCGGGTCACGGGGAGCGCGGTTGCCCTACAGATCTTGAGCGAACTGGCCTTCGCCGTCGACGCCCGCGACCTGCCTATCGACTACGCCCGACGTCGTCGCCTCGCGGCCGGGACCGAGCTGATCGACCGGCACACCTGGGCTCGCTTCGCCCAGAAGGCGGACACCCGGATCGGCGGGCCGCGACGGGTCTGCTTCGCCCGCTGCTACCTCTACGAACTGCTCACCGGCAACAACCTCCACCTCGCCCCCGCTCCCTACCGGATAGAGCGCGGCTTGGAGCGGATCGACTACCACGACTTCGTTGCCGGCCTGCCGCACGGGCTCGTCGACGCCCTCCACCGCCACGCCGAGAGGCTGCTGGCCGATGCCCGCATCACCGACGAGCCCTTGCAATGGCAGCCGCCGACCAGCTGGGTCACCATCACCGACTGGCCCGGTGCTGAGCCCGACCTCACCGACCCGCAACCGATCCACCAGGCTCTGCGCAGCTGGCGGGCACCACAAGCCCAGGTGGCCGCGTCGCTCGGCATTTCGACCGAGCACCTGCGCTACGTCGTCCGCCAGCATCCGAGGCCCCGACCCGCCTACCCGACCCGTCGAGTGCTGGTTGCACCAGCGTCGGTCCGCGGGTCCAGGCGACCTCCCGGCCCGAATACGATCTCTCTCGATCCGGTCTGGCTGCAAAGCGAATACGTCACCTGGCGGCGCAGCCTGCCCGACCTCGCCTCCGAGCTCGGCTGCAAGGTCGCCAACCTCAAGAAGTTCGCCCACGAGCACGGCATCCCGGTGCGGCGGCGCTCCGGACCCGAGGGTTTCGCCCACCTCGACGCCCCCGGCGTCCACCCCTCCCAGGTCCCCGAGCCGCTTCGTTCCGCGCTCGTCGGACGAGACGCCCGTCAGCGCCTCTCCCGCTTTGTTGTCCTCGCCGAGCACCCCAGCCTGACCCAGGCAGCACGGGCACTCGGTGCGCACCAGTGCACGCTCACCAACCAGCTCCAGCAACTGGAGCGCGCTTGTGGCGGATTGCTGCTCCATCGCCACCCACATCCCCGACCTGTCGGCCCGCTGACGCCCCTCGGTGACCAGCTACACCGCCAGGCACTCGTCCACCTTCAACCGACGCCCACATGACGCGGACCGACCATGACGAAAGAAACCGCCAACTGCCATGCCCAAGCGACAACGAACACCCAAGTCACCCAACTGCAGACCGTCGCGTTTCCCCAGGAAGACTTCGCCAACAAGGCGACTCATTCGCCATGTTCACCGAATCCCTACACGGCCGCCGGTCCCCGGAGATTGCACCGTCGGTGCGACGTCGCCGGCCCGGTGCCCTGCGCCGGGACGAGCGCGGCGCGGTGGCGGCCGAGCTGGTCATCGCCACCCCGCTGTTGCTGTTGTTGATCATGGGGGTGATCCAGTTCGCCCTGTGGCAGCACGCCGAGCACATCGCCTCCGCCGTCGCCCAACAAGGCGTTGCCGTCGGCCGCCTCCAAGGCGAGACCGCGGCCGCTGGGCAGAACGAAGCCCAAAGCGTGCTCGATCAGCTGGGTGCGACGGTGCTGGTCGTTTCGAACATCACCGCCACGCGCACCAACGTCACCACCACCGTCACCGTGACCGGCCACGCCGAGAGCATCGTCGGGCTGTTCTCCCTGCCGGTCAAAGCGGTCGCCGCCGGGCCCACCGAGCCGGCCGTGGGCACCATCCCATGACCGGCTCCCGCACCCCACGGCGTGAACGGTTGCGGCGCGACGAGACCGGAAGCGTCGCCGCCGAGCTCGTCCTGCTGACCCCGCTGCTCATCGTGCTCCTACTGTTCGTCGTCGCCCTCGGCCGCCTCTCCGGCGCCCGCCTCGAGGTCGACGGGGCCGCTGCCCAAGCGGCCCGGGCCGCGTCGATCGCCCGCGACCCTGCCACCGCTGTGGCTATGGCCACCCAGACCGCCACCGCCGCGCTCGGCACGGATCACGTCACCTGTGCTCAGCTCA
>JAJZJC010000152.1:2990-3873 GCA_021810205.1 Actinomycetes bacterium | reverse complement strand
CGTGAAAACCACCGCGTCATCGGCGTCGCGGGCGAGCCGCTGGCGTGCTTGCTTGGAACGTTCGACCTGTTCGAAGAAGTGACGGCGGAGCGTGGGGTCGTCCATCGCCCGGTAGGGAGCCTCCCGCTCGTCGAAGGATCTCGTCGGGCGCGGCCCTGCCCCGGCGAGATGGCCCTCGATCAGGTCGGCGATCTCCTCCGAGCCGGCCGCCAAGTGCGCGGTGACCTCGTGGGCCGTCCAGCCTCGACACGCGGTCAGCTGTGACGGCGAGGCAGCAAGCAGCGTTGCGACGAACGCCTCCCCTTCCTCGATAACGCTCACGTTCTCGGCGTTCGCAACATCGTCCATGTTCTCCATGGTGTCGCTCGGCGCGTTGTCCTGCTGGCCGGATTCCGACGTGGCATTCGGGTTGATCGACGCTCTGGGATGCCGGTCTCGTCCCGCCTCGTCCCCGGCCGTCATCTCGCCGAAGCCATGGCTCATGGGATGCGGCGGACCACCCTCGCGTCACGGCCCCCCGGCGCCGGCGCCGGTAGCCGCTGCCCAGAGCACGGGTCATGGGTCGGGGCGGCGTGGCTCAGGGCGACGAGCCTGCTCCGGGGCGGCGAGCCTGCTCCAAGTCGAGCAGGGCTTGCTTTGCCTGCAGCCCTCCGGCGTACCCGGTGAGGGCGCCGTTCGCCCCGATGACCCGATGGCAGGGGACGATGACGGGGATCGGGTTGCGCCCGTTCGCCAACCCGACGGCCCGCGCCGCGCTGGGTTCCCCGATGCGGGCAGCGATCTCGCCGTAGGTGGCGGTCTCGCCGTAGGGGATCTCCGACAGGGCGTCCCACACCCTTTTCTGGAAGCTCGTGCCAGCTGGGCACAGCGCGACGTCGAAGCC
>JAJZJC010000152.1:0-2980 GCA_021810205.1 Actinomycetes bacterium | reverse complement strand
CCGATCTGGCGAAGTAGTCATGGAGCTGGGCGACGACGTCGGGGAACGCTGCTGTGTCCTCGACCCAGCGCTCGCGCCCTGTAGGTGGGTGGGCGGCACCTTCTATCACCAGGTGGGTGAGCACGTCGCCCTGGCCGGCCAAGGTGAGCAGGCCGACGGGACTGGAGATGCGCCGGTAGCGGGTCAGACCCATGGTGGTTCCTCCGCTGTCCAGTGGTTGATCGGATGGTCCAAGGTGGCCCACAGGTACTGGACCCCATAGGACCGCCAGGGCTGCCACCGCCGGCTGCGGGCGATGAGGGTGGCCGAGGTGGTGGGCAGGCCGAGCGCGGCTGCGCCCTTCACCACGCCCAAGTCGGTGGCGGGGAAGGCGTCAGGGTCGCCGAGCGCGCGCATGGCGATCGCCTCGAGCGTCCATGGCCCGATGCCGGCGATCCCCGCCAGCTGGTGACGCGCACGCTCCCGGTCAGCGCCCGCATCGAGCTCGACGACGCCACCCGCCAACGCGCCGAGCAGTGCGAGGAGCGCTTCTCGACGGGCCTTCGGCATGGCGAGCGCATCCGGGTCGAGCGCTCGAAGCGCCTCGGGTGAGGGAAAGACCCGGCTCAGCGCGCCGGCGGGGTCGTCGACCCGGGTGCCGTGGCACTCGGCGAGGCGCGCGGCGTGGGTGCGTGCGGCCCTGGTCGACACCTGCTGGCCGAGCACGACCCGTATCGCCATCTCGGCCCCGTCGACGCTACGAGGGATCCGCCGACCGGGAGCCTTTGCCACCACGGAGGCGAGGAGCGGGTCAGCACAGAGCGCGTCGGTGATCGCCTCGGGATCGGCGTCGAGGTCGAGGAGCCGGCGGCACCTGGCGATCGCGGTCGGGATGTCACGCAGGTCGTCGAGGACCAGCCGGCACGCCACGTGGTCCGCCCGTGGCGTGAGCGCCACGATGCCGTTGCCGTTGGGCAGCCGCAGCGTGCGGCGGTACGCGCCGCCACGGACCTCCTCGCATCCCGGCACTGCGGTGGCCGCGAGGTGGCCGAAGAGGCTGCCCGAGACGAACGGCTGGCGAAACGGCAGGCGGAAGCCAAGCCCGCCGGGGGTACCTGCTCCGGCGGCCACGCCTGGGGAACCGTTGCCCGTGGCCCGGGTACGAAGCTCGGTCGGGGTGCCGGCGAACACCGAGCGCACCGTGTCGTTGAACTGGCGGATGCTCGAGAACCCCGCAGCGAAGGCAACCTCGGCAAAGGCCATGGCGGTGGTCTCGATGAGCAGGCGCGCCGTCTGGGCCCGACTGGCCCGGGCGAGGGCGAGCGGTCCGGTGCCGACTTCGGCCACGAGGTGGCGCTGCACCTGGCGGGCGCTGTAGCCGAGGCGGGATGCCAGGCCAGAGACACCCTCCCGGTCCACGGTGCCATCTGCGATGAGCCGCATCGCCCGGGCAACCACATCCTGGCGGACGTCCCACTCTGGCGAGCCGGGCGATGCGTCGGGGCGGCACCGCTTACATGCCCGGAACCCGGCATGCTGGGCCGCTGCCGCGGTCGGGTAGAACGCGACGTTGCGGGCCAGAGGTGACCGTGCCGGGCAGCTCGGCCGGCAGTAGATCCTCGTCGTCGAGACCGCGGTCACGAACCAGCCGTCGAAGCGGGCGTCTTTGGACTGCACGGCCCGGTAGCAGCGCTCGAAGTCCTCGTGCACCCAGACAGCGTGCCACCCGGAGACACAGTCAGCTAGCGGGATCACGACATCACAGTGAAGGCGCCCGCAGGGCAGATGCGGCCCTCTCACCGCCCGCGAGCGGCGGGCTGCAGCAGTCCCTGGAGCTGTGCGTAGGCCAGCGTGCCGGCGCAATCCGGTGTCACTCCCTCGGCGAGTTGACTGGCGAGGGAGGCTGCGGTGCCGTAGGCGGCCTGGGCGATCAGGCTCCCGACGCTGATCCGGCGCACCCCGAGAGCACCCAGCGCCTCGATCGACGGCCCGGTCCCCGGAGCGAGCATCACGTTGAGGGGAAGCGGGATCGCGGCTACCAGCTCCGCGATGGCATCAGGATCGACCAGTCCAGGAACGAACAGGCAGTCGGCGCCGGCATCCGCGTAGTGCCGTGCCCGCTCCACGACGAGCGCCAACCGCTGCCCCGGTGCACCGACACCAGCGAGGTAGACATCGGTCCTGGCATTGAGGATGAACCCGGCGACATGGCGGTCCGCGGCCTCCCGGGCAGCCACCAGCCGCTCACACTGCGCCGCGATCGACCGCAGCGGCGATCCGTCCGACCCAGGACTGTCCTCCAAGTTCGCGCCCACCGCACCGATGGCGGCCGCTCTCCCGACAACCACAGCTACCTCTGTAGGCATCGAGCCGTAGCCAGACTCCAGATCGGCGCTGACCGGCACATCGACCGCTCCAACGATGCGCTCGACGGCGGCCAGCATCTCGGTCCCGGCCAGCTGCTCGCCGTCGGGGACCCCGAGCGACCACGAGATGCCGCTGCTCGTCGTCGCGATCGCCACCGCACCGGCATCGGCCATCACGGCCGCGCTCGCTGCGTCCCAGGCGTTCGGCACGACGAACGTGCCGCCGGCGTGCAGGGCCGCGAACCTGTGGCTCCGCCGAGCTGAAGTGGCTTCCGTCGTGGTAGTTGGCGCATGTGGTTTCTCCATGGAGTCACCATGGCAGGCCATGGCGCCTGAGTCTGGCGGGAACCCGACGGCATGGTCGACCACCGGGGTGCAGCGGCATGTTGCCATCGCCGGCAGCGACGTCCACTCCCGACCCACGACAGCCGCCTGGCCACAGAGATTGGTATCCCGAATGGCCATGCGGTGGCGAAGACCGCCACGGCGCGCTCGGAGGAGCGATCCGGCCACCGCGCTGCGACTGCCGTCCCAGGTCACGGGGCGGGGGTCCCGACAGGCAGCCGGGCTATGCTCGCCAGGTGCGCGTGCCCGGCTCTTCTTCGTGCTGGTGGCCCCGACAGGGGCGACAGGGC
>JAJZJC010000045.1 GCA_021810205.1 Actinomycetes bacterium | reverse complement strand
GGAACCCGATCGCGAACAGCATGGGTGCCTTGTAGACGAGCTGCCCGCGCCACATCGTGCCGATCCAGTTGAAGAACTTGATCCCGGTGGGGACGGCGATGAGGAGGCTCATCAGCGAGAAGAACGGCAGCAGCACCGTCCCGGTGGTGAACATGTGGTGCGCCCACACCCCGGTGGACAGGGCGGCGATGGTCATGGTGGCGAAGACCATCCCCTTGTAGCCGAACACGGGCTTGCGCGAGAACACGGGGAAGATCTCGGTCGCGATGCCGAAGTACGGGAGCGCGAGGATGTACACCTCGGGATGGCCGAAGAACCAGAAGAGGTTCTGCCACAGCACCGCCGACCCGCAGGCATGGATGTCCGGTCTTCCTGTGACCATGTGACAGCCGGTGACGGCATAGATCTGCGTCCCGAAGTGGCGGTCGGCGAAGAGCATCACGAGCGCGGCGGTCAGGATCGGGAAGGCGATCAGGATGAGGATCCCCGTCACGAGCATGTTCCACGTGAAGATCGGCATGCGGAACATGGTCATGCCGGGCGCGCGCAGGTAGAAGATCGTCGCGACCAGGTTCACGCCGGTGAAGATGGCCGAGAAGCCGGTCAGGAACAGCGCCATGATCCACAGGTCCTGCCCCGTGCCGGGCGTGTAGGTGGCGCTCGACAGCGGGGCATAGGCCACCCACCCGAAGTCCGCCGCGCCGCCGGAGGTGAAGAACCCCATCAGCATGGTGATCGAGCCGCCGAGGAACAGCCAGTAGGAAAGGGCGTTCAGCCGGGGGAACGCCATGTCGGGGGCGCCCACCTGGAGGGGAACGATGTAGTTGGCGAGGCCGCCGAAGGCGAAGGGCCCCGCGAACAGGTACATCATGATGCTGCCGTGCATCGTGAACAGCTCGTTGTACTGCTGGAACGAGATGAACGTGCCGGCCGGTGTCGTGAGCTGGACGCGGATGCCGATGGCGAGCAGCCCTGCGATGTAGAAGACGACGATCGCCGTGATCATGTAGCTGAGCCCGATGACCTTGTGATCGGTCGTCGTGATCCACTTCATGAGCCCCGTGGGGCCGTGCTCTTCGTGTGCGTACGCGAGATGTTCTCCTGCGCCCGAGACGGGCCCGCCTGCGCCGGGAACACCGACGATCACATCGGTCACAAGCCTGTACTCCCTGTGGATGTTGTCGACGTGGTCGAGGTCGAATGCGGTGTCGAGCTCGCGTGTGCCTGCTTCTCGGCTGTCGAGATCGACGTGGCCGGTCCCTTCGCGTGGTGGGTGCGCACCCACGCGTCGAACGCGCTCGGCGTCACGACCCTCACCGAGAAGCGCATGAGGGAGTGGTAGAGGCCGCAGAACTGCGTGCACTGGCCCCGGTAGACCCCGAGCGACTTCGGGGTGATGGTGAAGTGGTTGATGATGCCCGGCTGGGCGTAGCGGCTGAAGTCGAACGCAGGCACGTAGAAGCCGTGGATGACGTCGTGCGACTGGAGGCGGATCCTGACCTTCTCGTTCACGGGCAAGACCATCTGGGGGCCCGGGAGCTCGACGCCGATCACTGTGACGTCCTTTGTTGTGTAATGGAACCGCCAGCCCCACTGGAACCCGGTCACCGTGACCGTGAGGTTCTGCTTGGGCAGGGCGTCGACGTTGTTCTCCGTCACGAAGGTGAAACCGAAGAGGACGAGGACGATGACGACCGGCAGGGCGGTGTAGACGATCTCGAGGAGGGTGTGGTACTGGGTCTGGCGCGGGATCGCGTCCGATCGTCGACGGTAGCGGAGCACGGCCCACGCGATCAGGCAGAAGACGATCAGGAAGACCACGGCGCCGGTGATGAAGAAGCCCTGCCAGAGCTTGATGGCATCGTGACCCTGGGTGGTGACCGGCGCACGGGCGCCGAAGGTCGGGAGCTGGCAGCCCCCGAGCACCAATCCGCCGGCAACCAGCGCGGCGACCGCCCACCACTTGGACCGACGGGGTCGGGGCGCCACGGGCGGGGCGGGGTCGTGCGTCTCGGAGACAGAGCCGGGCGGCGTCGGGTCCACGGGGAGGGAGATTAGCGAACCGCCCGAGGAAATTCGAAGTTGGCTGGCAGGGGCTCTGCGCGGCCCCGCGACCCGTTCAGGTGGTCGATTGCTCCTCGGGAGGAGACGCTTGGGCCTTGGCCGCGCTCTCCTTCATGCCCTTCTCGAACTCCGACTTCGCCGAACCGAGGTTCCTGGCGAGCTTGGGGATGGCGGCGCCACCGAAGAGGACGACCACCAAGACGATGAGGACGATCAGCAGATCCGGACCGAAGATGTCTGCGAGCATGTATGGCTCCTTGCTCGGCGCGCGTCGGCCGCCCGCCAATGCCCAGGCTACTCCCTTTCTGCCTGTGAGTTCCCTTCCCTTCCCTCCCGTTGCTCTATTGCTTCCTCACCGAAATGGGGTGTGGGGCGGGAAGCCCCCGGTTTCAGGCGTGGGGAGGATTCAACTTCCCTGCCAGTTCGGACGCCGCTTCTCGGCGAAGGCGACGGACCCCTCCATGGCGTCGGCCGAGCTGAACACGGTCCCGACCGCCTCGTCGGTGAGCCGCCAGCCGAGCTCGTCGTCACCCCCGAGGGATCCGAACATGACGGACTTCGAGTAGCGCACCGCGAGCGGCGCGTTCTCGGCGATGCGCTCGGCCAGGGCAAGCGCCGCGTCCATCAGGTGCTCTCGAGGGACGACCCGGTTGACGAGGCCCAGCGCGTAGGCACGCGCCGCGTCGATGGGGTCACCGGTGAGGGCAAGCTCCAACGCGACGGCGAGCGGGAGCCGGCGGGGCAGCCGGAAGAGCCCACCGGCGCCGGCGATCAGGCCGCGCGTGGCCTCGGGGATGCCGAAGGTCGCGTGGTCCGCAGCGACGACGAGGTCGCAAGAGAGCATGACCTCGAGCCCGCCGGCGAGCGCCGAGCCGTTGACCGCCGCGATGATCGGCTTTTGCAAGTCGCGCCGGGCGATGCCGCCGAAGCCGCCGGCGACGCCCATGATCGCGGCACCCTCGCCAGCCGCGAACGCCTTCAGGTCCATGCCGGCCGAGAAGGCCTTGTCGCCGCTGCCGGTGAGCACCACCACCCACGCGTCGGGGTCCTCGGTGAGCTCGTCGAGGGCGGCCGAGAGAGCGGCGCTGACGGCCCCGTTGATCGCGTTCCGGGCATCGGGCCGGTTGATCGTGAGGACCTCGACGTGCCCTCGCCGCTCCCGCAGCACCTCGTCGGCCATGACAGCTCCTTTCGCTCGTCCGCCCGCTCGCGCGGCATCGTCGGGCACCGCCGTCACCAGCACCGGCCGCGGCCACGCGGCCAGTCACCGGCGCGGCACCCTGGTCGTTGACGCTATCGGCTGGCCAGGCACCCGGCGTCCCTCGTGCCATGCTGTCGCGATGACGGCCGACGCACTCGGGCGCGCTGCGGGGCGGCCCGGGCTGCTCGTCGGCCTGAGCGCCACGGGCTACCGGTGCGAAGGCGGCTTCAACGGGCCGGGCCAGCCTGCCAACCAGTGGGGGGCGTGGGAGCGCGTGGGCGCGCTCGTCCAGCCGACCGCAGGCTGTGATCTCTGGCGACATCCCGAGCCGGCGATCGAGCGTGCGGCCACGAGCGGCGTCCAGGTGCTCGCCCTCGGGGTCGAGTGGGCGCGCGTCGAACCGGCACCGGGGCGGGTGGACGACGCCGCGCTGGCTCGCTACGCACAGATTCTCGACCTCTCGGGCCGCCACGGGCTCCTCCCTGTGGTCGCGCTCTACGACATCGCCCATCCGATGTGGCTCGGCGAGGAATTCTGGCTCATGCCGGGCGCGCCCGACCGGTTCGCCGAGCACTCTGCCCGTGTCGTCGCGCGGCTCGCGGACCACTGCCACCACTGGCTGACGATGCGTCAGCCGAACCACGTGGCGTACTGCGGATGGATCGTCGGCGCGCACCCGCCGAGACGCCTCGGCGCGCTGTCCGATGCGTGGGCGGTCCTCGACAACCTCGCCAGCGCGCACGTGCTCGCCTACGACGAGATCCACCGCGTCCAGCCCGGCGCGACCGTCGCGTGGGGCACGCGCCGGGCCACGTCCTACGACGCGGGCAGGCTGATGGTCGACCTGGTCTGTGCTCGGCACCTCGGTGTCGAACGAGACGCGCTCGATGAATGGGTGGACGATCGCCGGGCCCGCTACGACATGGCCGTGGCACCCGAGAGCCTGGCGACGCTCGGGTGGCGGCAGGCGTGGGGGCGCACCTCGCCGTTCGGCCGGGGGCGCCGCATTCGGCGGCCCAGCCCTCGGCGAGCCCTCGACGTCGTCTACCAGCGGCCCGACTCGAACGCGCCGCTCGACGCGCTCTGGCTCGTGTGGCGACCCACCGCCGGGCAGGCAGCAGGTCGTGAACCCGCCGCCGACGCCGCCACGCTCGCCGCGTGGTGCAAGTCGGCCGACGCGCTGGTGCCAGGGCTGCCACTGTGGATCGAAGACGGTGTCGCCCTGCCTCTTGGCCTCCACGGTGCCGAGGCCCGGACGACCTACCTGCGCGCGTCGATCCGCGCGGTGGCTGAGGCACGTGCCGGCGGTGCGCCGATCGCCGGGTACGTGTACCACGGTCTCGGCCCAGACTCCGAGGCCACGCTGCCGCTCCCGCCGTGGGCCCCGAGGTTCTTCGGCCGGACGACGTCGTGTGGGACCGCGGGGCACGGACTGGCCCCGAGAGGCGGCGCGGGCGACCCCGCACCGACCGACTTCGGCCTCTTCGACGTCGCGTACGGCGCGGACGGCGTGCCCGAGTGGCGAGAGCGCGGCGAGGTCGCCGAGCACGCCGGCCCCGCGCTCGGCGACCTCGCCCGTGGAGCTATCGCAGCCAGCGCATCCGACGTCTAGAAGGACCGGATGGGCCCGGCTCGACTCACCCGGCCGACGGGCCCTTGACGCGCCGACGACCGTCGACCCAGCGCCCCGAGGGGACCATCCGCAGGATGCGAGCGGCTGCCGCCGTCACGCTGTCTCCTGGCGTCTCGCGCTGCGCACACACCTGCACCGGGCTGCGCCCCACCATGCGGACCGGACCCCGGACGTGGACGGCGATGCGCCGCCGTGGACCTGCCCATGCCATGCCCCCGCACCCCCGACCTCACGCTCACGGCCTGCCAGGCGTCAGCTGACGTCGCGCCGGAAGCTCACGAAGTAGCCCAGGACCGATGCACCGAGCCCCCAGCCGACCAGGGCCAACGCGCCGGCCCACCAGCTGAGCAGCAGCGCCGACGCCGCCCCGGCATTGGCATTGGCGGTGGCGCGGGGCACGAGGCCGCCCGCCACCGCCTGGGTGGCGCGCGACGGAAGGAAGTTCACGTCGATGTGCGCGAGCGAACCGAAGATGGCGACGATGATCGGCTCGAGCACCAAGGTGATACCGAGGGCGAGGATGACGCCACCGATCTGGTTCTTCACCAAGGTGCCGATGCCCATGCCGTACATGGAGAGCAACGCGTAGGCGGCGAGAATGCCAGGCACGACGGGCGCGACCTGGTGGAGCATCGCCGAGACCGATCCACCTTCGGCGAGGAGCAACGGGATGCCCATGGCGGCGACCATGGCGAAGGAGGCGACCGACATGAGCAGCCCCCACACGACCGAGGCGATCACCTTGGCAGTGACGACCTCCGAGCGCTTGGGGTGCAGGAGCAAGGTGGCCGTGAGCACGCGGTGGCGATACTCGGTCGTGATGCAGATGACCCCGAGGACGGGCGCCATCACCACGCCCGCTTCGTAGCCGGCACCCACGAGGCTCCGGAGCCCCGCCGTCGTGGTGGGCGCCGAGAAGTGGGCGGCACCGTGGTGGGCGACGATGAAGGCGGTCGTCACGCCGAGGCCCGTGAGCAGCACGGTCACCGCGACGCAGATCCAGGGACCCGGAGTGGTGCGCAACTTGAACAGCTCCGCGCGAACGAGGTTGGTCACGGCACGCCCGCCATCGGCTGCACGGGACCGGACATCGATGTGGTGAGCTCGAGGAACAGGCTCTCGAGGTCCTGGCTCACCTGCACCACCTCGTAGACGACCACCTGGTTGGCTGCGAGCAGGGGACCGAGCGCCTCGGGGGTCGCGCCATCGATGAGCAGCGTCTCGGCGTCGAGTGGCCGGGGGACGAGCCCCGCCTCGCTCGCCAGCCCTCGCAGGCGCGCGACCTCGGGCGTGCGCACACGCATCGAGGAGTGCGCCTGGGTGGTCAGCACCGAGAGCGGTCCCTGCACGCGCAGGCGACCGCGCGAGACGATCACGACGTCGTCGACCGTCTGGGCCATCTCCGCGAGGAGGTGCGAGGAGACGAGGACCGTCTTGCCCTCGCGCGCCAGGTGCCGCAGGAGGTCGCGCAGCCACGCGATGCCCTGAGGGTCCAGGCCGTTCGACGGCTCGTCGAGGACGAGGACGCCCGGGTCACCGAGAAGAGCGCCCGCCAGCTGCAGCCGCTGGCGCATGCCCAAGGAGTAGCCACCGACCTTGCGGTCCCCGTCCGCGCTGAGCCCGACCAGATCGAGCACCACGTCGATCCGTCGCTCGTCGATGCCCGCTGCGATGGCCAGCATCTTCAGGTGCGCACGCGCCCGGCGGGAGGGGTGGAAGTTCGTTGCCTCCAGGACGGCGCCGACATGGAGAGCGGGGTTCGGGATGTCGCGGTAGCGCCTGCCGCCGATCGTGGCCGTCCCACCGGTCGCGCTCACGAGGTCCAGGAGGATCCGCAACGTGGTCGTCTTGCCCGCACCGTTTGGACCGAGGAAGCCGGTGATCCTCCCGGGCTCCACCGTGAAGCTCAGGTCGTCGACGGCAGTGATCTGCCCGAACCGCTTGGTGAGGGATCGCACTTCGATGGTGCCCGCCCTGACGACGCCACGAGCGCCGGGCACAGGGTCTGCCACTGACATGAGGCGAAGGCTACCCGCGCACCGGGCCGCTCTCGTGGGCAACGACGAGCCTCGCGGCGCACCCCACGCGCCTCTGCGAGCGCGGGTCGTGGCCACTAGATTCACCCCCGTGCGGCTGCTCGTCGCCGAAGACGACCCCGGCCTGCGTTCCGTGCTCGAGCGTGCGCTCAGGCGCAACGGCTATGCGGTCGACGCCGTGGCCGACGGCGATCGGGCGCTCTCCCATCTGCTCAGCTACGACTACGACGCCGTCGTGATGGACTGGCGCATCCCGGGTACCCCGGGGATCGACGTGGTGCGAGAGACGCGCCGGCGCGGCTCGCGCGTCCCCATCATCATGCTCACCGCACGCGACACCACCGCAGACCGGGTGGAGGGCCTGGACGCGGGCGCCGACGACTACCTCGTCAAGCCGTTCCAGCTCGCCGAGCTCCTCGCGCGCCTGCGCGCGCTCCAGCGCCGGCCCGCCGTCACGCTGCCACCGGTCCTCGCGCTCGGCGACCTCGAGCTCGACCCTTCGCGCCACGAGCTACGCCGGGACGGCGAGCCGCTGTCGCTCACCGCGCGCGAGCTCGGCATCGTGGAGCTGCTGCTGCGCCGCCAGCCCTCCGTCGTCAACCGGCGCGCGCTCGCGGTCCAGGTGTGGCAGGACGAGGCCGACGCAGTCGGCTCCAACACGATCGACGTCCACATCGCCCGGCTTCGCTCCAAGCTCGCCGGCAGCTCGACTCGAATCGAAACGGTGCGGGGCATCGGCTACCGCATCGTCGGTCCGCCCGCCACGCCGACCGTAGCGACAGGCGACGACGCCACGAGCGGATCCGGGTGAGCTGAGGTGAGGGGCCCCACGCAGCTGCGAAGCGCGGTGCGGGTGGCCGCGGTGGCGACGGTCCTCATCGTGGCGCTCTACGTCGCGGTCGTCGCCGTCGTCGACGTCCTGGTCGCACGACGCGTCCTTTGGGAAGTGGACCAGCGTCTCAGCTCGCACCTCTCGGTGGTCGCGAGCCTCCCGGACCCGGTCGCGAGCCGGTCGCTGCCCGACGACGTCGGCACCGACGGTGCCCCCGTCTATGCCTGGTGGGTGTCGCCGAGCGGCGCCGTGACGGATCTCACGGTCGGAGAGCCTGCGCTCCCGCGCACCGCCGT
Source organism: Actinomycetes bacterium (assembly GCA_021810205.1). Lineage (GTDB taxonomy): Bacteria > Actinomycetota > Acidimicrobiia > Acidimicrobiales > RAAP-2 > JAJYVT01. The sequence continues at coordinate 13,563 of JAJZJC010000045.1, read as the reverse complement.
GCACAGCGTCACGACGCCGCTCAGCATCACGACGCCGGAAGGGACGTACCGGTTCACGGCCACGCCCTACCACGGCGGCTACCTGGTCGCCGCGCAGGACCTCGCCGGGCCGGCGCACATCGACAACGTCCTGTTCCTGGGCGAGCTGGCGATCGGGCCCCCGCTGATCGTCGCGGTGTTCGGCGGCGTCCTGTTCATCGGCATGCGCTCGGCCGCGCCGGTGGAGGCAGCACGTCGCCGCCTCCAGGAGCTCACCGCGGACGCCTCGCACGAGCTGCGAACGCCGCTCACGGTGATCGAGGCAGAGATCGAGCTCGCGCTGAGCGGGCCGCCCGATCCCGTGGCGGACCGCGAGGCGCTCGACCACGTCGCGCACGAGAGCCGTCGGCTCAAGACGATCGTCGAGGACCTCTTGTGGCTCGCCCGCTTCGATGCCATGCCGGCGCCCGCGCCCGACGCGCGGACCGATGTCGTCGACGCGGCAGCGACGGGCGTCGCGCGCTTTGCCGCGGTCGCCGCCGGCAGAGGGATCGCGCTCAGCTCGCAATTGGACGACGTGCCTGCATGGGTGGACGCGGATCCAGAATGGGTCGAGCGGCTCGTCGGCACCCTCCTCGACAACGCGTGCCGCTACTCGCGCCGGACCGTCACCGTGCACGCGGGGACGGCCGGGACCCGCGCGGTGTTCCGGGTGGAGGACGACGGTCCGGGCATCCCGCTCGAGCTGCGCGCGTCGCTCTTCGACCGGTTCCGGCGGGCGTCCGACCAGCCCGGCGGCGCAGGGCTCGGCCTGGCAATCGCGGACTCCGTCGTCCGGACGACCGGTGGGCGCTGGCGGATCGACGACTCCCCGCTGGGCGGCGCGCTGATGGAGGTCTCCTGGCGCCTCGGCCCCCCACCACGCGTGCTCCCCGTGCCCCTGTCGCCTACCCTGAGCGCGTGACGACGGTCCAGGCGTTGCTCGACGAGGCCCACCCGATCATCCAGCAGGCGGGCGCCAGCTTCTACTTCCTCCCGCAGACCGCGGCACGTGCCGAGGCCCTCGGCATCGACGTCTACCGCTTCTACTTCCTCGGCCGCGGGGGCGTGCTGGGCGACGTCGACCCTTGTGTGGTGTCGAGCGCCTTCGGGTACTTCGAGCCGGGCTTGGTGGCCCACATGTGGGACACGGCGCGCGCAGTGCTTCCCCCGCGCGAGGCCGCCCGCGCCCACCTCGAGTGCGCCCACGAGCTCGGCCGGGCGCGTCTCGAGACGGTCCCCGGCCTGGCGGAGCTCTGCGACGCCGCGAGCGCGGTGGTGGCCGCCGCCGACGCCGACGGGATGGCGCTCTTCGCCGGCGTGCGCGCGCAGCCGGTGCCCGAGGACCTGCCGGGGCGCGCCATCCACCTGCTCGTCGCCCTGCGCGAGCTGCGCGGCAGTGCGCACCTCCTGGCGGTACGGGCGAGCGGGTTGTCCACGAAGGTCGCGCACTACCTCGCTCGACCGGAGGCCTTCGCGCTGTTCGGGTGGAAGGCGCACGAGGCCCCAGTGGTGCAGGACTCGACACACCGCCAGTTGGCCGCTGCAGAGGCGCTCACCGACGCGCTGGTCGCCCCGGCGTTCGACGTGCTCGACGGCAGCGCACGCAGGGCCTTCCTCGACGCGCTGCGCGCCGTCGGCCCGGCGCTGACCTCACCGAGCTAGCCAGTCACCCTGAGACCGGCCGCTTCATCGTGGCGGGGTGGCCTCGAGGCCGAGCAAGGCGCGCTTCGCGTCGAGACCGCCGCCGTAGCCGCCAAGTCCTCCTCCTGCGGCGACCACCCTGTGACACGGGTAGAAGATCGGCAAGGGGTTCGCCCCGTTCGCCTGGCCGACCGCCCGCACCGCCGCCGGACGGCCGACTCGCCGCGCGAGCTCGCCGTAGGTGACGGTCTCGCCGTAGGGGATCCCCGACAACGCGTGCCACACCGACATCTGGAACGCCGTGCCCGTCGGCGCGAGCGGCAGCGAGAACTCCCTCCGCCGCCGTGCGAAGTACTCGGCAAGCTGCGCGCCACCCGCGGCCAGCGCCGCCGGCAGCCGGCCGGGCGAGCTTCCGGCTTCCCATGCGCCGGTGTTCGCCAGGTGCAAGTGCGTGACGGTCTCCTCGTCGCCGTCGAGCGAGAGGGGCCCGATCGGGCTTTGGACCACGAGCCGCGCGGTCCCCGGCGCCGGCCCCGAGCGCGCCGTCATGCTGCCTCCTCCGTCGTGCCACGCGGCGCGTCCACGCGCGAGTCGAAAGCCCACAGGTGCACCATCGCGTAGGCGCGCCACGGCCGCCACTTCGATGCGAGCTCGAGCACGGCCGCCGGCGTGCCCGGACGTCCCAGCCGCTCGACGGCTCGGCGCACCCCGAGATCGCCCGGGGCGAAGGCATCGGGGTCGCCGAGGGCTCGCAGTGCCACGTAGGCCACGCTCCACGGCCCGATGCCCCGCACCCCGAGGAGCCCGGCAGCCACCACCGCCGGGTCGGCACCAGGATCGATCAGCATTGAACCCCCGGCCACCTCCTGGGCGAGCGCACGCAGGGCTGCTCGGCGCACGGCGCTCGTCGCCAGCTGCTCGTCAGAGGCACCGCAGATCGCGGCGGCATCGGGGAAGAGCCGGGCAAGCGCGGGGTCCGTCCCGAGGCCGGGCTCGAGCACCTCGCCAAGGCCGGCCGTGAGCCCGGCGGCGACCGAGCGCGCGGCGGCGACGGAGACCTGCTGGCCGAGGATCGCCCGTACGGCGATCTCGAACCCGTCGACGGCGCCGGGCACCCGCATCCCGGGCGTGCTCCCGACGAGCGGGCGGAGAAGGGCGTCCTCGGCGAGCGCCGCGTCGACGGCCTCTGGATCGGCATCCAGATCGAGCAGCCGGCGACAACGGCTCACCGCGACGGCGAGGTCGCGAAGATCGGTGAGCGAGAGCGACGCAACGACATGGTCGTCGGCGGGTTCGAGGGACACCACGCCGTGACCGTGCGGAAGGCGGAGGGTGCGTGCGTACACATGCCCGTCGAAGGTCTCGACTCCCTCGACGGCGCGAGCCCCGAGGAAGCCGAGCAGCGCCTCGCACGCCATCGGGCGCCGGTACGCCAGCCGGAGCGAAAGCCTGGCGCCGGCCGGCGCGCCGTGCGATCCGCCCGGCGCGTTCTCTGTGGAGCCGTGCCGGCACCGACGACGCAGTGTGGTCGGCGAGCGGCCGAGCAGCTCGCGGACGGTGTCATTGAACTGGCGGACGCTCGAGAAACCCGCGCCGAACGCGACGTCGGCCATCGGCAGGTCGGTCGTCTCGATGAGCACCCGGGCGGTCTGCGCACGCTGGACGCGGGCAATGGCGGCCGGGCCGGCGCCGGCTTCGGCGAGAAGGAGGCGCTGGAGCTGGCGGGGGCTGTAGCCAAGTCGACGGGCGAGCCCTCCGACCCCTTCTCGGTCGACGATGCCATCGGCCACGAGGCGCATCGCCCGGGCCGCGACATCAGCCCGCGTGTTCCATTCCGGCGAGCCCGGGGCGACGTCGGGCCGGCAGCGCAAGCACGCACGAAAGCCTGCCTCGTGGGCAGCAGCTGCGCTCGGATAGAAGCGCACATGGCTGCGATGCGGCGTGCGCGCCGGGCAACTCGGCCGGCAGAAGATACCGGTCGTCGTCACGGCGGTGAAGAACCACCCGTCAAAGCGCGGGTCTCGCGACTGCACAGCCCGGTAGCAGTGCTCGAAGTCCTCCACCACGGCGCCATCGTCGCGCCGGCGTCGCTCCCATGTCTGGCGGGAATCGGACGTGGTGGTGGCACCGTGCCGACACGACCAACCAGCACGAAAGGAACCCCGCCGGGCGTGCCGGCTGTGCCGCGCACGCCGCCGGCGGTGTGCAGTGCTAGCGGTTCACCCGCCGGACGCCGGGATCCTCGGTGGCGATCGTCGGGGGACCCCCGACGGGCTCGGGGCTGTAGTCGATGCGGACGGGCACCGGCTCGGGATCCATCTCGACCCGGAGGTCACCGGGACGCTCGGGCGCGGGTTCGGCGACGTACTCGCCGGTGGCGGTGCGCGAGACCAGCATGGCCCGCTTGCGCTTCACTGCACCTGGCGTGCCTTGCATCTCGATGCAGATCCTCCAGGTGACGAGCCCGGTGATGATCGGCACGAGGATCACGGCGATCCGGAAGAACCACAGCGTCGCGTTCAGCGAGACGTGGAAGTAGTTCGCCAGCACGTCGGTGGCGCTCGCCCCGAAGACCGTGAAGAGGAGAGCGATCATCGCGGCGCCGGCTGCCGTGCGCTTGGGCCGGTCACGCGGACGGTCGAGGAGGTTGTGGATCGCGTAGTCCTTGGTGAAGCGACGCTCGAGGGCGGGCCAGGCGAGGCAGATGTTGAAGACGAGGCCCGGGAAGACCACCGCGGGGAGGAAGACCTCCCAGGGGATGGTGTGGCCCCAGCCGGTCCACTCCCACGACGGCATGATGCGCAACGCGCCGTCCAGCCAGCCCATGTACCAGTCCGGCTGCACGGCGTAGGAGATCTTCGGCGGCTGGTACGGGCCGAACTGCCAGATCGGGTTGATCTGGGCGAAGCCGCCCAGGAGCGCGAGGCCGCCGGTGACCATGAGCATGAAGCCGGTCGTCTTGGCCATGAAGGTCGGGTACATCGGCGACCCGATGACGTTGTGCTCGGTGCGGCCGTGCCCTCGGAACTGGGTGTGCTTCTGGCGCACCAAGAGGCCCAGGTGCGCGCCGATCAGCCCCATGATGATGAGCGGCAGCAGCAGCACATGGAGGATGTAGAAGCGCTCGAGGATGATCGTCCCGGGATAGGTCCCGCCGAAGAGGAACTCGGCGAGGTAGCTGCCGACCCATGGGATCGACTCGAGGATCGAGTACGCGATGCGGATACCGGTGCCCGAGATGAGGTCGTCGGGCAGCGAGTAACCGAGGAAGCCGTTGAAGATGGCGAGGATGAGAAGGATGATGCCGATCGTCCAGTTCAGCTCGCGCGGCTTGCGGAAGGCGCCGGTGAAGAAGATGCGCGCCATGTGCACGACGATCGAGCCGACGAAGACGTCGGCCGCCCAGTGGTGCATCTGGCGCATGAGGAGCCCGGCGCGCACCGAGAAGGAGATGTTGATGGTCGACTCGTACGCCGTCGACATCGACATGCCGTCGAGCGGCTTGTAGGGCCCGTGGTAGATGACGGTCGTCGCGGACGGCACGTAGTACAGCGTCAGGAAGATGCCCGTCGCGACCAGCACCACGAAGGAGTAGAGCGCGATCTCCCCGAGCATGAACGACCAGTGATCGGGGAAGATCTTGTCCAAGAAGATGCGGCCGCCTCTGGCGATGCCGATGCGGTCGTCGAGCTCGTTGACCGCCTGCTGGACGCGCCCGTAGGGGCCCATCGCCCGCCGGGCCTGGCGGCGCGTGCGCGGCCGTTCTCCTTGTGTCATTGCCATCGCGTCGTCACCCTCGCCAGCCGTCGCCTTGCGTCCTCAGCCTCGCGCGCCGCTCATGTCGAGCTGGCCTTCCCGTTGCCCTCTGTCGTGCGCTGCCAGAAGCCGGGCCCGACCGGCTGGTCGTAGCCGCTGCGCGCCCGGAGGTAGCCCTTCGAGTCGAAGTAGATCGGCAGCTGCGGCAGTGGCCTCGGCGCGGGACCGAAGACCGGGAACGCGCCGTCGCGCACGTTGAACATCGACTGGTGGCACGGGCAGACCAGCAGCTCGAGCTCCTGCTCGTAAAGGCCGACCGGGCACCCGAGGTGGGTGCACACCTTGGAGTAGGCGACGTACCCGTCGGGCGCCCAATCTCCCCGCCCCTTCATCGTGGTGAGGGTGGTCGACTGGACCCGCAGGAGCACGGTCTGGTCGATCGCCTCCGCTGTCACTGTTGTCTGCTTGCCCTTGGGGAAGACCGTGAGCAGGCCGCCGACCTGCATGTCTGTGCGGTGCACGGGCCTGCCTGTCTGGTCGACGAGCAGCGAGCCCTTCTTCCAATTCGTGGTGAACAGGTTGGACCCTGCGCGCGGCCCGAGCGAGCGGATCAGCGGGAACGCCGCCACGATGCCGAACGCCCCGAGACCGCCGAGCAGCATGCCGCCGAGCAGCTTGCGGCGCTTGACGACGACGCCGGTGCGCTCGACGAGCGCCGCGGCCATCGCCTCACGAGACTGGGCACCCGAGTCGAGGGCATGGCGCTCCTCGACGAAGGGGCCCTGGGGCATGAGGTACTTGCCCCAGGCGGTCAGCCCGAAGCCCAGCCCGAACAGGCCCACGAACAGCGTCGCCGCGTAGACCTGGGTGCCGGCGCGCACGATGTAGGCGCCGCCGAAGGCGCAGACCCCCGCGATCCCGAGGAGGAAGAAGACGGCGACGATGCCCTCGACCCGTCTCGGGTAGCGCGCCGCGTCTCGCAGGTGCGGGTCGTCCATGGTCGCCACCGGCAGCGCCACGGTGGAGGGCGGGCCACCGATCCCGTCGGGGTCCCCGACCTCGACGTCGATGTGGTGCTCTTGCTCGTCGGTCATCGCTGGTCCTCGTGTACGTGCGTGCTCAAGACGACCGGTCCCCGATCCAGAAGCAGATCAGCATGAAGCCACCGACGCCGAAGAGCAGTGCCACGAAGCCCTCGGCGACCGGTCCGACGCCACCGAGACCGAACCCGCCGGGGTTGCTGGGGTGCTCGATCTTGGAGGTGACATAGGCGACGATGTCGCGCACCTGCTTGTCGGAGAGGTTGCCGGTGAAGCGCGGCATGTTGCCCGGGCCCGTGCGGATCGCCTCGGCGACCTGCTGGGCGGTGGCGGGATGGAGGGACGGCGCGTAGGTCCCGTACGCGAGGGCGTCACCGGCGCCGGTGATCGTGTGGCACGCCGCGCAGTTCAGCGCGAACAGGCTTGCGCCCTCGGCCAGGTTGGCCTTGGTCACCTTGACTGTCGGGATGTAGGGGGCGGCCGGTGTGAGCGAGTTGATCCAGGCGGCGACCTCGTTCGCCTGTTTGACGGTGAGGCGTGGCGGCTTCTCCTGCGCCTCGACCTGCAGCGGGGCGGCGGCGGGCATCCGGCCCGTGGTCACCCAGAAGTTCACGGTCGCCGGCCCGACGCCGCGCAGCGACGGTGCAGCGGCGCTGCCCTGGGCTGTGGACAGGTGACAGCTCGAGCAGTTCTCCTCGAAGAGGCGGTGGCCCGCGGCGATGTAGGAGCTCGGCGGCAGCTTGTAGATGATCGACTGCTTTGTCCCGTACTCGACGACCTTGCCGTGCGAGCACTTCAAGTACGAGCTGTCCTGTGGGGACCCGCTGTTCGGCGGGGCCTTGTAGCCGATCGACTCCGCGTCGCGCTTGCAGGCCGGCGCTGTCGGTGTGACCGTCGGCTTTGTGTTCACGAAGTGGGTGCCACCGGGTGTCGTGATGACCGCGTGCCCTGTCTGGGGCACCACGGTGGTCGAGGTGGTGGAGTGCGCGTGCGACGAGTGCTTCGTCGCGGCGAGCGCGCCGGGCGAGAGGGTGAGCACGCACATCAGGCCGACGCCGGCCAGCAGCGCGCCAGGCAGCACGTAGCGATTTCTCAGCAGACGGCGCAGCACCGGCTCGTCCTCACTTCAAGAGGAACAGGCAACTGTAGAGCCCGATCCAGACGATGTCGACGAAGTGCCAGTAGTAGCTGACCCCTTGGAAGACCGCGAGCTCGCCGGGGTCGCCCGCCGGCCCCTTCATGCGCCCGAGCAAGAAGACCATGGCCACGAGCCCCAAGAAGACGTGGAGCCCGTGCAGGCCCGACATGATGTAGAAGAGCGAGCCGAAGGCGTTCGTGTTCCATCGGGTCGTCTGGGTCACCCATTCGTAGAACTGATTACCCAGGAACATGAACCCGAGCACCATGGTGATCGCGATCCAGATCCGCGCGCGGTGGCGGTTGAACCGCTCCTCGCAGAAGACGGCGTACTGCATGGTGAAGCTGGACGAGACGAGGATCGCCGTGAAGACGCCCGCCTGGACGACGTCGAGGTGCGTACCGGTCGGCGGCCACGGGTGGTCGTTGGCCCGGATGGTGAAGAAGGCCGCGAACAGGCCGCTGAAGAACATCAGCTCGGAGCCGAGCCAGATCATGACCCCGACCGCCAGCATGGGCGGTCGGTCGTGCACCACTCGAGCCGGTTTGCCCGGTTGCTGCACCGAAATTGCCTGGCTCACGGCGTACTTACTAGCCGACCGCGACGGCGCAATGCCAACCACCTGCACACGGTGGAGCGACGAAGCCCGGGGTACGGGGTTCAGCCACGCGCGAGGCCCTCGGGCAGGCCGAGCGAGTGGACGACCGCGAGGCGCTGCGTGGGCCTGGTGAGCGCGACGTAGAGAGCACGCAGGCCGTGGGTCGTCGTCGACGGCACCCGCGGCTCGTCGCCGGCGGGCGCGCCGTGGGCGACGTCGCCTCGCCCGCGGCGGGTGCCGTGCTCGGATCCGGCAGCGATGAGCGCAGGCTCGACGACGACGACGGAGTCGAACTCGAGCCCGTGGGACTCCCCTGCGGGCAGGACCACGAGCGGCGCGGCGAGGCCCGGCCCCCCCGGCTGGCGGGGATCCACCGGCGCCAGCCCGGCAGCCTCGAGGGCGGCCACGACGTCGTCCGCGTTCCCGCTGGGCACGAGCACCGCGGTGCGGCCCGCACCGACGGCGGCCATCTCGTGAGCTGCGATCCGTGCGACCGCCGCCCCGAGGTCGGCTCGAGGTACGTGGGTCACCGTCGGGATCTGGCCGGACCTGCGGACCGGCGTCGGCGGGGTGAGCGTCGGCGCGGCCACCCGGAGGACGCCCGCTGCGAGCTCCATGACCTCCGCCGGGGTGCGGTAGCCGACGGTGAGCTCGACGATGCGCGGCGGCCGGGCGGGAGTGAGGTGGGCCGCCACGTCATGCCAGCCCGACGGCGCCCACGGACCGGTGGCCTGGGCAACGTCGCCGACGACCGTCATGGAGCCCGAGATCGAACGGCGGGCGAGCATCCGCAGTTGCATTGGCGAGAGGTCTTGGGCCTCGTCGACGACGATGTGACCGAAGGACCGGATCTCCTCGTCGTCGCGGGCGCCATTGGAGGCGACAACGGGCGCGGTGCCCAGCCCTGGTGGCCAGAACCCGATCTCTTTCACCTGGTCGGCGCGCTCGCCCTGCTCGGGGCGCCGGCGAGCGCGCGGACGACGAGGACCCAAGAGCGCCCGCGCCTCGTCGACGAGCGCCGCGTCCGCGACGGTCCATCGCACCTCGTCGAGCGAGGTGCTGCGGGACCGGAAGAGCGCGCCGAGCTCGGTGTCGCCGAGAACGCCCCGCCCCGCCGCGGCGAGCAGCGGCTTGGCGCCGAAGAGGTCGTGGACCAGCTCGTGGGGCAAGAGGCGGGGCCACATGCGGTCGAGCGCGGTGGCGACCGCGGGCACCCGGCGGAGCTGGCGAGCGATCTCGGCGAGGTCGAGCTCGTTTCCTGCGTCCTGGTGTACGGGCGGGCTCGCCTGGTCCCCCAGCGTCCGCCGCCGGGCACGGTCGTACTGCGTCGTGAGGCGGTCGAGAACCTGCTGCTCGACGTAGCGCCGCCGTGCGTTGTGCGGGCCGGGACGGCGTCGGGCCGTGGCCACGATCTGCTCGGTGTCCGCTGCGGCGAGGCGAAGGGTCGTCGCGCCGAAGGGGACCTCGACGTCCTCGCGCAATGGACGCTGACGGGTACGCACCGCCCTGGCGATCACCGTCGCCATCTTCGGCTCGCCCTTCAACCGGGCGATCCACGGCTCGTCCGTCCCACGCACCCGGATCTCGGGGACGAGCCCGGCGACGGTGGAGAGCACCACGCCGGTCTCCCCGAGCGAAGGCAGCACGCGCTCGATGTAGCGCAAGAAGAGCGGGTTCGGCCCGACGACGAGGACCCCCTGGCGCTCGAGGGGGAAGCGATGGGTGTAGAGCAGGTAGGCCGCGCGGTGCAGCGCGACCGCCGTCTTCCCGGTCCCCGGTCCACCTTGGACCATGAGGACGCCGGGGAGCGGCGAACGGATGATCTCGTCCTGCTCGCGCTGGATCGTCGCGACGATGTCACCCATGTGCCCGGTACGGGCCTGGCCGAGCGCCGCGAGCAGGGCGCCGGGGCCGCCGAGCTGCGCCGGGTCCAGCACGCCGGCGGGGGCGGACGCCGTCCCATCCGGCGCGGCACCGAAGTACTCGTCCTCGACGCCGGAGACCATCCGGCCCGACACCGCCAGGTGCCGGCGACGCGACAGGCCCTGGGGATCGAGGCCCGTCGCACGGTAGAAGGGCTCGGCGACGGGGGCGCGCCAGTCGACGACGAGCGGCTCGTGGTCCGGCGCGGACACGGCCAGCCGTCCGATGTGGAACGACTCGCCGGGCGAGGCACCGGGCTCGGGCGCCCTGTCGATGCGGCCGAAGCACAGTGCCTGGTCACCGATGTCGAGCTGGGCGAGCCGGGCCATGCTGGTCCGCACGACGATGTCGCGCTCGGTGCGCGACTGGAACGTCCCTCCCCGACCAACGTCGAGAACGGACTCGAGCATCCTGGTGGCCTCGGCGCGCATCGCCTCGAGGCCCTCATATGCCTTGTCGAGGAATTCCTGCTCCTCTTGGAGGTCCCGCTCGTCGGGCACTCTCGTCCTCCTGGGCCATGACAGCGAACGAGACATCCTAGTAGGGGACGCCCCGGCGCAGGCACGGCGCCCCCGCCCGCGGTCGCGGTGCCGTGGTCTGCGATGATCCCCGTGGTGACCAGCGCCCACGACCATCTCCTCGTGCGGGCGTGCCGCCGCCAGCCCGTCGAGCGCACGCCAGTGTGGTTCATGCGACAGGCCGGCCGCTCGCTCCCCGAGTACCGCGCCGCGCGCGGGAGCGGATCGATCCTCGAAGCGATCGCCGACCCGGCACTCGCAGCGGAGCTCACGCTCCAACCGGTCCGCCGCTACGGCGTGGACGCCGCCATCTTGTTCTCCGACATCGTGGTCCCATTGCACGCCGTCGGCTTCGGCATCGACGTGGTCCCGGGGCGTGGCCCGGTCGTCGCCGAGCCGTTCACCTCGGCCGCGGACCTCCGGCGCCTGGGGGAGTTCTCGCCTGGCGAGCACGCGCCCTACGTTGCAGAGGCGGCCCGACTCGTCGTCGCCGAGCTCGCGGGTGACGTCCCACTCATCGGCTTCGCTGGCGCCCCGTTCACCGTGGCGAGCTACCTCGTCGAAGGCGGCCCCTCGCGGACCTTCGCCAAGGTCAAGTCCCTGATGCACACGGACCCGCCGCTGTGGGACGCCCTGGCGGCCCGGCTCGCCGACATGGCAACGGCGTCGCTCGTCGCCCAGGTCGAAGCGGGCGCCGCGGTGGTCCAGCTCTTCGACAGCTGGGCGGGGTGCCTCTCCCCCGCCGACTACGCCCGGTTCGCGCTCCCCGCCACGCGCGCGGTGGTCGCGCACGTCGCCACGCTCGGGGTGCCGGTCATCGTCTTCGGCGTCGGGACCGGTGAGCTGCTCGGGCTCATGGCGACGTCGGGCGCGCACGTGGTGGGGGTCGACTGGCGCGTGCCGCTGGACGAGGCGCGCCGGCGAGTGGGCCCCGGCGTGGCGGTCCAGGGCAACCTCGACCCGGCCATCTGCGTCGCGCCGTGGGAGGCAGTCGCCGCGAGCGCGCGTGAGGTGCTCGCCCAGGCGGGCGGCGCGCCCGGCCACATCTTCAACCTCGGCCATGGGGTGCTGCCCGAGACGGATCCGGCGGTACTCTGCGCGCTCGTGGAGCTGGTACGCGAGGAGAGCCGGCCGGGGGCCGCAGCGACGTGACGCGGCCGTCGATCGGCGTCTTGGTGATGGCGCACGGGACGCCGGCGGCGCGCGAGGAGATCGCAGCCTTCTACACGCGCATTCGCCGCGGCCGTCCACCGAGCGCCGAGCAGCTCGCGGAGCTCTGGCGCCGTTACGAGGCGATCGGCGGGACGTCACCGCTCGCCCAACGGACTGCGGCGCAGGTGGCCGGCGTCGCCCGCGAGCTCGAGCGCGCAGCGCCGGGCAGCTTCACCGTGCGCTTCGGCGCCAAGCACACGGTGCCGTTCATCGAAGACGCTGCGAGCGCGCTCGCCCGGGAGACCGACAGCATCGTGGGCATCGTCCTCACGCCGCACCGCGCCTCGATGGGATCCGACGAGTACCTCCTGCGCGCCGCTGAGGCGATCGAGGCCGCCGGGGGCGGCACCGAGCTCGTGGCAGTGCGCCAGTGGTGGGACGCGCCCGGGTTCGCCGAGCTCGTGGCCGGACGGGTACACGAGGCCCTCGCCCGCGTCCGGGCCGACGGACCGCCGACGGTGCTGTTCAGCGCGCACTCCCTGCCCCAGCGGGTGATCGCGGCGGGAGACCCTTACCCAGACCAGGTGGCGGCATCGGGCGACGCGGTGGCGGCCGCTGCGGACCTGGCACGAGCAGGGATCCCGTGGCGCGTCGCATGGCAGAGCGCAGGCAGGACGCCGGAGCCCTGGATCGGACCTGACATCCGCGCCACCTTGCACGAGCTCGCCCAAGAGGGCACCCGGGCGGTCGTCGTGTGCCCGATCGGCTTCGTCGCCGACCACCTCGAGGTCCTCTACGACGTCGACATCGAGGCACGCCGGGTGGCGGACGCCTTGGGCCTCGCGCTCGTGCGCACCGAGTCGCTGAACGACGACCCCAGGCTCTTAACGATCCTCGCCGCCGTGGTGCGCAGAGCGGCAGGTGGCGAGGCGGCAGGTGGCAGCTCGGCCGCCGGGACAGGCGAGCAGTGACCACGCCTGGGCGCGCCGGAACCGCAGTCGCCGTCGTCGGCGGGGGGATCGCCGGGCTCACCGCCGCCTGGGAGCTCACGGGCGGAGCGATCGGGCCGGGTCCCGACACTCCCCATGTGGTGCTGCTCGAGGCGGACTCCCGGCTCGGCGGCAAGCTCGCGGGCGCCGAGATCGACGGCCGCCCCGTGGACGTCGGCCCCGACGGCTTCCTCGGTCGCCGGCCCGAGGCCCACGACCTGTGCGTAGAGGTGGGGCTCGGCGACGACCTGGTGCCGATCGGGGCATCAGGAGCCACCGTCTACGCGCGCGGCGCCCCCCGACGCCTGCCCGACGGGCTGTTCCTCGGGGTGCCGACGCGCTATCTGCCAGTCGCGCGCTCGGGCATCCTCTCGCCGCTCGGCAGCGCGCGCCTCGCCGTCGACGTTGTCGCGCCCCTCCCTGACCGGCGCGGGCCCCTGGGTGACCGCGCCATCGGTCCGCTCGTGTCGAGGAAGCTCGGGCACGAGGTGGTCGACCGCCTGGTCGAGCCACTGCTCGGCGGCATCTACGGCGGGAGCGTCGCCGACGCCAGCGCGGCAGCGGTCCTCCCCGCGCTCTTGCGCGTCGCCAAGGGCCGGGCGAGCCTGATGCGCAGCCTTCGCCGCATGGCCGCCGGCGGCGCGGCGGTGCCCGGCCCCGCACCCGGTGGCACCGCCCGCCCGGTGGAGGGCGCCCACGACTCCCACACGGCGGCGGCGCCGGCCTTCTGGGCGCTGCGCGGTGGGCTCGGGTCCCTCACCGACCGGCTCGGCGTCGAGCTCGCCAC
>JAJZJC010000151.1 GCA_021810205.1 Actinomycetes bacterium | reverse complement strand
GAAACCTCACTCATGATCTCAGTGTATCACCGGTGAGACCCACCGAGAGGCTGCCGTCGTTCTGCAACGCTCTGACACCTAGCCGGCACCACCGAGGCCAACGCGAGATCGCCGATTCGGGCGGCTTGGCGACGCCGACCGGACAGTTGCCCATTCAGCACAGATCACCCTGTTCTGGAACTCCGCGCAGGCCAGAACCGCTTGTTGCAGCACGCACCGCGATGCGTCCGCAAGCGGATCCTGTGACCGACAGCGGAAGGCAGGCGACGACGGGCTCAGGCCCCCGGGTTCACGAAGTGGCCGTTCTCGCCGCCTGTAGTAAGCGGGCGCCGTCACTGTCCGGCCAGCCGGAGAGCGTCATTCGCCACTGCATCTCGACGCCCGCCTCCGCGGGCGCTTCTGGTTCGTCGGCGACCATGGCGACCAGCTCGTAGCCGAGTCGGGCGGGGATCGCGCCGCTTGCCTGGTTGGCCCGGTCGTGGTGGATCTCGACCGCCTGTACCCCCGCAATGGCCAGCGCGAGCTCGCTGAGCGCGGCCGCTGCCAGCGTGGCCACGCCTCGGCGGGTACGGCGCACGTCGACCCAGTACCCGATCTCGAGCGCCCCCGGACCGAGCCGGGCGTGCAGCCCGCAGACCCCGAGGAGGCGCCGGTCGCGGTCCCACACCAGATAGGAGGCCTCGGGTACGGGGGGGTTCCCTGGCTTGGCGGCGTTGCGCTGCACGAACTCCCGCGCCATCTCAGCGGTGTAGTTCGCCGCCCAGGGCATCCATGGCCGGAGATGCTCCGACGAAGCAGCGACGGCGTCGTGGAGCGCGCTGCTGTCGTCTGGCTCCGGCCGTCGCAGGAGCAGCCACCCAGCCTCCACCGTCGGTGCCGGCAGGAACCAGTCGCCCGAAACGGCTTTGTCGGTCATGGCGGCAAGCATCCACGATTACTGCACCGCGGTCCAGCCGATTTCGAAAGCACGCCGGCCAACCTGCACCGGGCGCTCCGGTGTCAGCAGCGGCCGCCACAGCGTCGCTGGCTGCCCGGTCGAGCGTCGAGCGGAAGTGGGTCATCACCTCGGCATCGGCGTTGAGAGCCGGCGAACGGCTCGAGACCGCATCGACGCAGCGGCGCAACACCAGCCGCTCGGTGCGCAACGGGCCGGTCACCGCCACCGCAGCCACCTCCCGTGAGGGTCGGTCCCGGCCAGGACGCGGCGGCCGTCCTCAACGAGCACAAACCCGTCGCTCTCGGTGGCCGCCGGCAGCCAACCGAGGACCCCGGGCGCTTCGTTGGACAGCCAGGTCACACCCATCCCGCCGACAGCGTCGGCGAACGTGGCCCGCTTGTCGGCATCGACATAGGCGAGTACAGCGGTGTGGAACACGACCAGCGTGGCGGCCCGGGGCGCCTCGGACACCACCGCGGCAAGGTCGTCGAGCAGGTCGCCGCGCCGAACCGTGACCGGGTGGCGGCGAGCGACCGCCACCGCCTCGCGCAGCCGCTCGACCCGGCCTTCCTCCCCCGGCCAGATCAGGCACTCCAGCCAGCGGACATCGTCGTCGCTGGCTGGGTCGAGCGGGTTGAGATCGATCCCCTGCCGCCAGATCACCTCCGGCACCCCGCCGGGCAGCGGCACCCGACCCTCGAGGTGGCAGGACAGGATCGGCGCCTGCGGGTCCGTGCCGGTGACCCTGCTCCCGTCGTAGTCGTAGCTGTAGCGGTCGACCAGCAGCGTGAGCCCCGCCGACGCGCCCACCTCGATCAACGCCAACGGCTGGGAGAGCCGCCACAATGCCGGCAGGATCGTGGCGCAACGGGCCGGTTCGTTGGTCTGGGTGCGCCGCTCCAACATCACCTCGACCAGCCGGTCGTGTCGGTCGGCCACCAGGCGGCGCAGGTCGGTCACATCGGGGACAGCGTCGAGCAGAAAGCGGGCGGCGGCGAACAACAGGTTCGGTTGGCGCTTCTCAGCCGGCAGGGCACCCAGGAAGCCAAGGATGGCCTCGTCGTCGGCGACCGCCAACGCGAGCGACTCGTACAGCGCCGAGCGACCCGCCGCCTCCCGGCGGGCGAACCGCCGATAGTTCTCCGCGGTGCCAACACCAGGCTCCAACCCCGACATCCCACCACCGCCGCCGCCTGCCGGACTTGCAGCTTCTCCCACCATCCCATAGTTCCTCATCTGCGCCCCGGCAAGGAAACGGGAAGACCCCTGCAGGAAGCACAGAACGACGCTCGGGCGCCCTTCCGATCGTGGCACTCCGCCTCTTCATCTTCATCGCCCGCAGTCATTTGTGCCCATCACTGGCGGCTCCTCGGGACGCTTCCCGGCAGGCTGCGCGGAGAGGGCGGCCCCGCTCAGACCTCGCCAGCAGCGACTCGAACCCCCACGCGCTACCCGCCTCCTCTGAGTAGGGAGGTTCCCGTCAGCGTGGGGGTTCAACTCGGTGTCGGAGGGGTGGCACGCGCGCTAACCCCACACGTGGAGTTGACCGGGCTGCGGACTCTTCCAGCGGCTTGAGCTGGGAGTCCTTGGCGACACCCGCCACCACACGTCAGGGTCGGCGCCAGCAACATTCGTCGCCGGTGATCGGTCCGGTGCACCAACCTCACTCGGAGCCGCCCAGTGGGAGTCGCCGAACACGCACCCGGGTCGCCTCCATCACGACGATGGATCCTGCATCGAGGTCGGCGGCTACCTGGTCAAGGTTGGCGAGCAACAGGTCCGCTTGCCTCGAGGCACCACGCTCCCCCTCCCGACGAAACAAGATCACCGATGGCAGGCTCGCGTCCGATGTGGCGAGCAGTTGCCCGAAGTCGGTATCAGCGGAGATCACGGTTCGTCGCTCAGTTCTGGCTCGCTCCAGGATGACCCGATCGGGATCCGTGAGCAGGCCGACGTCTCGGACGTGGAGCGCGTCGTGGCCGGCGGCGTTGAGGAGCTCGGCGAGGAGAGGCGACAGGTTCTCGTCGAGAAGAAACCTCACGCGCTCGTGCGCAGTGGCAACTCTCGCTCGGTGACCGCCTCGGCCGCGTAGCGCAGCGATTCGCGAATGTCCGCTTCTTCGAGGTCGGGATGCTCAGCCAAGACCTGCTCGAAGCTCATCCCGTCAGCCACCATGGCCACCACGGTGGCGACGGGGAACCGCAGGTCACGGATGCAGGGCATCCCCCCCATCCGCTCTGGATCGGTGGTGATCCGTTCGAACCTCACGTCACCACGCTACCCCAGGGACTCGTCCGGCTTGGGGGAAAGAGCGGGATTGGCATCTCGTTTCGTCTCGACTTGACCCCGTGGCCGGCGACGTCGCGGCCGCGCCCATCACGGACGACCGCCTGGTCCGGCAAGGGCCGGTCGAGGTGCTTGGCCATGCGCACGACCGTGAAGGGAAGGCCGTTGAACGCCACCTGGTCGGTGCCAACCTCTCGGAACCCGAAGCGGCGGAAAGCGGGCTCCGCCCGCAAGGAGGCCACAGCTCTCAGCTGGTCGAGGCCGTTGGCTCGAGCCAGTGCTTCGATGGTCTCGTACAACCGCCGGGCGACACCTTGTCCTCCGGCGTCCGGGTCGACGTAGAGCTGGTCGACCTCGTCGCCGTCGAGGTTGGCCCAGCCGACCACGGCCTTGCCGGCGGTGGCGACGAAGCCGTCGGTGACCTCGATCATCGCCCGGACCGCCTCCGCGGTTCTGCCAGTCGCCCAGGCCTCCACAGCCTCGGCCGGGTAGACGCCTGCCGTAGAAATCCGGATGGCTCGCTCGATCAGCCTGGTGACAGCTTCGGCGTCCGCAGGCAGCACTCGCCGGACGGCAGGCTCGCTCACCGTCCCATCGTTACTCCACTGGCGGCGTCGTTGCGGTCGCGGCCATCCTCGCCGAGTGGTCAGTACGGCAGGTCGCGTGGCTGGCAGTTGCGGTAGTCCGCTTC
>JAJZJC010000150.1 GCA_021810205.1 Actinomycetes bacterium | reverse complement strand
GGCGCCGGAGTCGGCAACGTACGCCTTAAGTTGCCCAATGGGCCGCGAAAGTAGTGCGACCATGTGAGGATGATGTAGTGGAGGTCAGGATCCCACCGAAGCCGACTTTGACGCAGGTCACCAAACGTAACCATTCACCTCGTTACGCGGCGGCCTCGGGAGCTGGGGGCATCCAGGGGTCACCGTTGAAGAGCCGGACGAGGGCGTCGAGGGCAGGCACGTCGTTTTTGCGGGTGGTGGACAGGTAGCTGCGGACCCGGGCGAAGCGGGTGGCGCCGGCCTGGGACTTGAAGCAGGAGGAGACCTTCCGGTGCATTAACCGGCCCTCGGGCTCGTGTCAAGGAGAAGGTTCGGATGGCCGGGTGTTCTTGAGCCGTTGCAGGTGCCGCTCGAGGCTGGCGATCACGGCGGCGTGGCGTGCTGCTTCGGAGGTCCATCCTCGGGCTTCGGCGTCGTCGGCGAGGAGGCGTATGTCGGCGAGTTGGGCCTCGATGGCCGGCTGGAACTCGGCGGTCGTGACGAAGTTGGCGCACTGCTCGCAGATGTTGGCGTAGGGGCAGGCGTCGGCGACGAGGTCGCGTGAGCAGTAGCCGTGAGCGACGCGAGTTTTGAGCATCTCGGAGCGCAGGAACTCGACGTGGTCGGGCACGGGTGTCCGGCCGGTGGGAGCGACGGCGATGCGGGGGCGGAGCTTGTCGATCGCTTGTTCGTAGGCGCTGCGCAGAGTCGGGGAGGCGAGCGTGGCGTAGCGCATCGTCATGTTGGGGCTGCGGTGGCCGAGGAGGACCATGAGCGCCTGGAGGGACATGCCGCCATTGGCGAGGCTGGTGGCGTAGGTGTGGCGCAGCTGGTGGGGGGTCACTCGAAGCGGCTGGCCGTCGGTGCCGGTGAGGCCGGCGGAGGCCACGGCCAGTTCGAGGCCGTGCCGCAACCGTGGGGTGCGGAGGCGTTGGCCGTGGTCGACGAAGAGGAAGTCGACGGGCCGGCCGTGGCGGGGGTGTGGGAGAGCGCGTTGGCGGCCCCGCCGGCTCATCCAGTCGTCGAGGGCGGCGAGGGTGGTCTCGTCGAGAGGGACGCTGCGTTCGGTGGCCAGCTTGCCGAGCGGGACGCGCAGCCAGGTGCCGCTGGCGGCGTAGTCCATGACGCAGTCGAGCTCGAGGTCGACCAGTTCCCCGGCGCGCAGGCCCGTGCCTCGCAGAACTGTCAACCCGACGCGGGCGAAGGGATCTTCGAGGCCCGCGACGGCGGCCATGAGGGCACGGTCGACGTCGGGGGCCAACGCTCGGGGGAGCGGCTTGGGCAGGCGGGGGATGTCGTTGTTGTAGATCAGCTGTCGGGCGGGAGTGTCAGCCCATCCCCAGGCGCTGATGTCTTCGAGGAAGGTGCGAACGGTGATGACGGCCCGGGAGATGGCGACGACCGAGATCGGCGCGTCGTTGCCGGTGGCGAGGTGGCGGCGGCGGGGCCGGTTGGGCAGCCAGGCGAAGAAGCCTTCGACGTGGCGGCGTTCCAGCCCGGCCAGGGATGTCAGCTCGGGATGGCAGGTCGTGAGGAACTCCCCGAAGCTGGCCAGGTCGTTGCCGATCCCGGTCAGCGTCGAGGCCTGTAGGACAGCCGATCGGGCCTGGAGGTAGGCGAGCATCGCTCGGCGGACCTCGGCAGCGCCGACACCGGAGAGTTGACCCTCTGGGCCCGATCTCGTCCGGGCGGAGGGGGCGGGCTGGTCGATCACGTGCGCTTCGTAGAGAACCCGGCGCAGCCGCTGGAGGCCCTTGCGGTGACGTCGCCGGCAAGCCGGCGACGCCGCCTGGCTGGCCTCGACCGCTGTGGCCACCACGTCGAGGTCGTAGCTGGTCAGTTGTGTCGGGGTTCGGCCCGTGTAGGCGACAGCGAGGGTGAGCGACTCGGCGATGACGTTGGCCACCCAGCGGGGCTTCCAGCCCAGGCGGCCCGCCGCTTCGGCCACCGCCGCGAACTCGCCCGGTCGAAGCATCTCAGCGCAGCGGTGCATGCCGCCCAGGTGGCGGCCCACCAGCAGATCGATGTCGGCGCGCACCCGGCCGGTGAGGATCGCCCAGGTGACGAGCGGCCACGCCTTGCTTCGACGCAGATCGGCGAGGCGGTCGGGAAGCGGGCTGCTCATCCAGGTGTCCAGGCCGGGGTGGGCGGCGAGGAACCGGCGGGCCAGACGGCCCCGCAGCTCCAGCGCATCGTCGGAGAGGCCGAGGGTGGCGCAGAACGTGTCATAGCCGACCAGCACCTCGTCGGGAACCTCGGCGTCGACGGCCAACACAGCAGCGCTCACAGCCTTGCCGCCGCTCGGGCCTTGGCGTACTCGGCTGCGAGTGTTTCGGGCGCCAGGTGCACGTAGGAGGCGGTCGTGTCCGGCGAGACGTGCCCCATGAGCTGACGCAGGACCAACAGGTCCATGCCCGCGGCCGCCAGCTCGGTCCCGTAGGTGTGGCGCAGCCGGTGCGGGCGGACCCTGGTCGCTCCAGAGCGGTCCCGATGGACGCGGAACACCTTGCGCATCCCGGCCTCGGTCATCGCCGCCCCGGCGGTCCGACCGCGCAGCACCACGAAACACTCCGCTGTCGGGCATCCCGGCGGTCGCTCGGTCCGCAGGTAGGCGGCCAACTCGGAGAAGAACACGCCGTCAACGGGCACGACCCGTTCCCGGCGGCCCTTGCCAATCACCCGAACCTGACGGCGGCCCATGTCCACATTCGCCAGGCGCAGCGAGCGGACCTCAGCGGCGCGCAGGCCTCCGAGCACCATCAACAGTGTCATCGCCCGGTCCCGGTGCGATCCCAGATCCGCCAGGAACGTGGCGACGTCGCCGGGCTCGACGCTGTCAGGAAGCCGGCGGGGTTCGCGCACCAGCCGACCCCGCCGTCGTCCCCGGCCGCCGTCGACATGTCCGAGCAGACCGCCACGCACGGCTCTGGCACCGCTGGAGCGGCGGCCGACCGGGACCGGGCTGTCCGCCCGGACACCACAGATCACCGCGTACTCGAACAGGCCCCGCGCCGCCGCCACCCTCCGGTTCATCGTCGCCGCCGCCGGCCGCTGCCGGTCGGCCAGGCGCACCACCTTCGCTGGGCTCGACACGCTCGCCCGGGCCGGCTTGGCCTGCCAGTCCAGCCACCCGAAGATATCCGAAGCCACCACTTCGCCGACGGCCAGGTCGCGCTCGGCGAGGAACCGCGAGAAGTTCAACAGGTCGTAGGCGTATCCGCGTACCGTCGCCGGCGAGAACCCCCGCGAGCTGAGATGAGCCAGGAACCGGTTCGCCAGATCGGTGACCGGGCCGTCTCCCTCCAGCCGGCTGCCGTCTTCCCCGTGCACCACTGCAAGGACCATCACGTCCCCCTCCGAAGCCGAGTATCCGACTCCGCCAGCGGTCGGTGGTGGACCCTCAGGCCGCTACGCGGAGACCAGCCTCCGAGGGCCGGTAAACCAACAGCTTCACGGGCCGCAGGTCACGTTCGGCTTGGTTGTTGGTCATCGGCAGGTCGAGGTGGTGCAGGTAGGCCAGGATCGAGCGTTTGTGGGTCTGAAAAGCGATCGCGAGGTTGTAGCTCTGGCGCTCGAGAGGGCTGCGCTTGCGTTGGCGGGGCTCGGGGTTGAGCCTGATCGCTTTGTCCACCAGCTCGTCGTAGCGGGAGGAGAACGAGCGCTTGACCGCCGGCGACAGCGTCTTGAGCCCCCGGGCGCGCGCGTCGTCACAGGCCCGGTTGATCTCCACGAGCAGCTCGGCGAGGCCCGCCGCCCAGGCGCGCTGGGATGAGATGGCCGCCACCGATGCGAGGTCGCGGATCAAATGGGCCCCGCAGATCCCGTGCTTGGCGGTCTTGAGCTTCCAATACAGCGCCAGGCGGTCATGGATGACCACCCCCCGGTATCCGATGAGCACCCCGGCCTCTTTGACCGCCTCCCAACCCCTCGT
>JAJZJC010000149.1 GCA_021810205.1 Actinomycetes bacterium | reverse complement strand
GCGGCCGGAGCTCGCACGCGGGATGTACGAGGTGGACGTAGAAGCCCGACCGGACATCCCCGGTTTCGAGGACGTCTCCGCCGAACCATTCGAGGAATGGATGACGCATCGACTTCAACGACCTGCCGACTCTCCCGAGGCGACATTCGTCGCCCTCGCCGACAAAGAGGTTGTCGGCTACGCGAAGTTGACGCTCACAACCTCGGGTTCCGCTGGGAACTCCATGACTGCGGTCAAGAGAGCCTGGCGTGGACGCGGGATCGCTCGTGCCCTTAAGACGACCGAATGAGGTTCCCCAGTGAAAGTGGACACGGTTTATGCGGCCAGTGCTACTCGGGATAAGGCTAGTTCGTAGGTGACGGGACTGACGTTGCCGATGGTCGAGTAGCGACGATCGTGATTGTAGAAGTGGATGTAGTTCTCGACGCCGACGCGAAGCTCTGACATGTTGGCGAACACGTGGCGGTAGAAGTACTCGTGCTTGAAGATGGACCAGAACGACTCGATGCTCGCGTGGTCGAAGCAACTGCCGGTGCGACCCATCGAGCGAACGATGCCGAACTTCTCACACAGTTCGATCACGCCATGGTCGGTGAACTGTGCGCCTCGATCCGTGTGGAAAATAGTGCCGACACAGTTCATGGTGCGCGAGCGCACGGCGTCGTCGAGGGCCTCGAGCACGAGCTCGGCGCGCATGTGGTTCGCCAGCGCCCAGCCGAGCACGCGACCCGAGCAGGCGTCGCGGATCGCGCACAGGTAGGCCTCGCCGGTGCCGATGGTCATGTAGGTGATGTCACTGGTCCACTGGACGTTCAGCTGGGTGGTGACAAAGGCACGGTTCACGAGGTCGACCGGGTAGTGGGCGTCACGGCTCGAGATCGTCGTGATCTTGAAGGTGCGCGGGCTGATCCCCGCGATGCCCAGTGCGCGCATGCGCGCAGCCACCGTGTTCTCGCTGACCGTGTCGCCGGCCTCGTGCAGATCGCTCGTCACACGGGGGGATCCGTAGGTGCCGTGCGAGGCACTGTGCGAGGCGACGATCCGGTCGTCCAGGCTGCTGCGACGCTGCTCGCTCGCCAGGGGCTCACGGCCCTGGGCCTTCTTCCAGCGGTAGTAGCCCGCGGTCGAGACCTCCAGGAGTCGGGCCATGCGAGTGACCTCGAAGTTCGCGCACTCCGCGGCCATCAACGCAAATCTCTCTGCTTTGGTGGCTTCGAAGCGAAGTACGCGGCTGCTTTTCCCAAGAATGCCAGGTCCTTGTCCTTCTCGGCGACCTCACGGCGCAGCCGCAGCAGCTCGGCCCGTTCGGCGACGCTCAGTGGCTCGTTGCTGCTGGCCTGCAGCGCCTCCATCCGTCGACGCTCGTCACGCACCCACGTACTCAGCGAGTTCTCCAGAACCGATAGCTCCTTCGCCACGTCGCGCACCGTCCGGCCGGTGTCGATGACGCGGTGAGCCGCCTCGGTTCTGAACTCGAGAGTGAACTTCCTTCTCGTTATTCCCATGGTGACATCCTCCCACCCGACTCGCGAGCCGGGCTCTTGGGTGTCCACTTTCACTGGGGAACCTCAGAAATCAACTGGGCGCTCGCACACGGCTACAGCGAACCTCACACCAGCAACGAGGAGCGAAACGATCCGATCAATCGCTTGAACGCTCGGCTTGGCTACCGACCGGGGGATACAACGATTTGCCTAGTCGGCCTTGTCGGTCACACGCGGTGATGGTCGCGTTAAGCCTCGATCATTCGCGAGAGTTCTCCGAGGGCGTCTCGCCGCATGTTTCTCAATGATTGAAGCCGGTGCGTGTTGATTTGGTCATTGTTCCGATTGTCGTGACGCCCATGACGTCGAATTCGACCATGCAAAGTGACCCGAGGGGCATGTAGGGACGGCCAGAGACGCGCGTAGCCGGTTCTCGTGGGACATGGTGAGTCAGGTCAGCAGAGCGAGACGCTGGTAGGCGCCAAGCAGGACACCGGCGCTGGGCCAGCCCTCGAGGAGTCGCACGATCCGACGCCGCGAGCGGTAGACGAGGCGTCCCGGCGCGTGGAAGATCTCCCAGCGCAGGGTCTTGGGGCGGGCGTCGTTGGACGGTGAGCGCTGCTGGCCCGAGGTGGCGGCAGTAAGAAGGGAGCCGGCCACGGACGGCGAGCAGTGGGTGACGCAGAAGGAGGCGGCCGAGCCGTTCGGCTGCCACTACGACACGCCGAGGCGCTATCGCAAGGTCGGCCGACTCGGGGGAGTGCCGCTGCGGGGCTCGGTCAAGCTGCCGTTCAGGTGCCGTGCGATACGTGATGTGTCGTCATACGAGGTCCGTCACTCAGCGATCGAGTCAGATCTCAAAGATAAGTTTGACATTCCGAAATCTGCCAAAGTAGTCTTTGGATATGGAGATCACTGATCCGAGGGCGATCAGAGCGCTGGCCCACCCATTACGCCTCGATCTCTTGCATCTGCTCAGAGCG
The DNA here is from genome assembly GCA_021810205.1 of Actinomycetes bacterium. GTDB lineage: Bacteria > Actinomycetota > Acidimicrobiia > Acidimicrobiales > RAAP-2 > JAJYVT01. The sequence continues at coordinate 1,616 of JAJZJC010000149.1, read as the reverse complement.
GTCGGGCCGTCGACGGCCGCGGAGTGTGGACGAGTTCTCGGCGCCTCCCAAGCGAGCTGCTCGTTCCACCTCCGCCAGCTCGCCAGGTACGGCTACGTGGAGGAGACCGAGCCAGGCCACGACCGACGCGAACGGCGGTGGCGGGCCTCGAACCGTCGTCTCTCAGTGCGGACCGCCGCCGACGACGTGGCGGTGCGGCAGGAGGTCGAGCGGGTGGTCGTGGAGCACGAGATGCAGGCGATCCTCGACTACTCACGCCGGCCCGCAGATGCCAACCCCGAGTGGCGGCACAACGCAGGCATCGTCGCAGCGATGGCCCTGCTGTCGCCCGATGAGGCGGCAAGGATGAAGGAGCAGTGGATGGCGCTGCTGGCGCCCTATACCGCCCGGGTCAACGACGGCCGTCCCACGTCCCCCGACCGACGTCCCGTCCGCTACTTCCTGGCAGCGACCCCCCTGCCGAGCCCGCGACTTGACGCAAAGGATCGGACCGGTGAGTGACCGCCACATCGACTTCCAGAGCACGGCGCCCACCCCCACCGCCCTTGCGATGTGCTGGAGCCACGGCACGCCCGCACGACGCCGCACCACCGGGCCGCCGATCCAGGTCCACTGGTGTGAACCGCACACCGTCATCCTGCGTCAGAGCAAATCGGTCAGCTACGAAGCGCCGTTCATGTACCTTCTGTTCGGCAACGACCGCGCCGTGCTGTTCGACACCGGCGCCACCGCCGACCCCGTCAGGTTCCCGCTGCGCGCCACCGTCGACGCGCTTGTCGACACATGGCTGTCGGAGCACCCCCGCTCGGCCTACGAGCTCGTCGTCGCCCACACCCACGGGCACAACGACCACGTCGCCGCCGATGCCCAGTTCGACGGACGCCCCGCCACGACGGTGGTCGGCCGTGAGCTCGAGACGGTCCAACGCTACTTCGGCTTCACCAGCTGGCCCGACCAGGTCGTGAAACTCGACCTCGGCGGTCGGGTGCTGGAGGTCACCGGCAGCCCCGGCCACCACCGGGCGGCGATCACCGTGTACGACCGATGGACCGGGTTCCTGCTCACCGGCGACACCGTCCTCCCGGGCCGCCTCTACGCCTTCGACTTCCGGGAGTTCCAGGCGAGCCTCGATCGGATCATCGTCCTCGCCGAACAGCGGGAGGTCACCCACGTCCTCGGCTGTCACATCGAGATGACGGACCAGCCAGGCCGCGACTATCCGCTCGGTGCCACCTACCAGCCCAATGAGCGGTCCCTGCAGATGACGGTCGAGCAGTTGCGGGCCGCGCGCGCGGCCGCGGCGACCGCCGCTGACAAAAAAGGGCCGCACCGCTTCGACGACTTCATCATCTACAACGAGCCTGGTGTGCGGGACCAGTTGAGGCTGGCGGTGCACGGACTGCTCCACAAGCTACGACGGCAAGCTCCCTGAACTGCGCGGCGCGCAACGCGGCAGTACACGTGTCGAACCTGTGGGTGCCGAGAATCCCAACCACCCAGCTCAGGCGAGCATCCGGTACTCGTGGATGAGGCCGCCCAGGCGGTCGGTTCTTCGCAGCTTGGCGAGGTCGATGTCGTCGATCGGCGCCGGAGTCGCATCGAGTGTGGACGGCGCA
>JAJZJC010000044.1 GCA_021810205.1 Actinomycetes bacterium | reverse complement strand
GCCCGTCTCCTCATGGCAGTCTCCTCATGGCAGTCTCCTCATGGCAGTGGGCCTCGTGCTCGCTCCCCTGCACCCTGCGGCGCGCCGCCGCCAAGCGGCCCCGCGGCGGCGAGCAGTCGCTTGGCCCGCACGAGGTCGGCGCGCATCTCGGCGACCACCTCGCCGCCCGAGCGCAACGCGGCCGCCGGATGGTACGTGGGCACCAGCATCGCGTCGCCGAACGGGTACGCCCGTCCACGCAGCGAGCGGATGCCGTCGGCGGTCCGGAGCAGCGCGCGGGTCGCGACGTTGCCGAGCGTCACCACCACTGCCGGGGCGATCACGGCGAGCTGGCGGTCGAGGAAGGGACGGCACGCGGCCATCTCGTCGGGCTTGGGGTCACGGTTCTGCGGCGGGCGGCACTTCACGACGTTCGCGATGTAACAGCGGCTGCGGTCCGTGCCCAGCTCCTCTGCGATGAGCCGGTCGAGAAGCTTCCCCGAGCGCCCGACGAACGGCTCGCCCTGGAGGTCCTCGTCGCGCCCCGGACCCTCGCCCACGAACAAGAGCCGGGCCTCGGGATCGCCTGCGCCGAAGACCACCTTGGTCCTCGTCGCCGCGAGCGCGCAGCGCGTGCACGACGACGCCTCTGCCGCGATGTCCGCTAACGCAGCGCTGCGCACAGCTCCTCCACGCGCTCGAGCATCACCATGTGCCCACAGCCCTCGAGCAGGGTGAGCGACGCGCCGGGGACACGGCGCGCGATGGCCCGCGCTGTGCGCGGCGGGGTGAGCGCGTCTCTGGTCCCCGAGACGACCGTCGTCGGCAGCTCCACCTTCTCGAGGCGGTCGCGCACGTCGAAGGTCAAGAGGTGCGGGAGGAGCGCGGCGACCGGGCCGGGCGACATGGTGTCGAGCATGGCGCGCAGCAGCTCGACGTCGACGGCGCTCGGCCGTCGCCCGAACGCGGCGCGCGCCGCCCAGATCGTGAGGCCGCCCGGCAGCGGGCCGCGCCCATGACGCTCCCTCGCCGCGAGCAGCCGGGAGGAGACGAGATCGACGAACGCGGCGAGCGGCGAGATCGGCAGCGGGCCGGGGCTCGTCGCGACGAGCACGAGCCGGCGCACGAGGTGGGCCAGCTCCTCGGGGTGCTCGACGGCGAGCAGCTGAGCGACCATGCCGCCCATCGAGTGGCCCACGAGCACGGCGTCCTCGACGTCGAGCGCGCGCAGCACCTCGAGCACGTCGGCGCCCAGGCGCTCGAAGCTGTAACCCTCCCGACCCGCGCGCGACTGACCGTGCCCGCGCCATGCGATCGCGATGGTCCTGCCGCCGAGCGCCCGGAACTCGGGTGCCCAGGTCGCCACCCCGAGGGTGATGCCGTGGAGGAAGACCACCGCGGGCCCGTCGCCGCGCTCGGTCACGTGGATCCGGCCGCCGTCGCTCACGTCGAGGAAATGGTGGCGGATGTCGGCGGGCATCGTGCGACCGGCGGCGGCGGCGGCGCCTGCCGGCGCTCGCCAGCGCCGCGCGACGGTGCGCTCGGCGACGTACGCCGCCGCGCCGCCGAACGCCACGGTGACACCGGTGGCGAGGGCACGGCGCAGGTTCACGGTCGCGACCACCTCGACGTGCCTTTGCGGCCGGACGTGCCTTTGCGGCCGGACGTGCCGTTGCGGCCGGACGTGCCGTGGCGCACCTCGCCGGCATAGGTGCGCGGCACGCGTGGGCCGATGCCGCAGACGACCTCGTAGTCGATGGTCCCCGTGCGCGCCGCCCACTGCGCGACGCTGATCGTCTCGTCGCCCTGGCGGCCGATGAGCACCACCTCGTCGCCCGGGGCGACCGTGGTGTCGTCCGCGCAGTCGACGACGAGCTGGTCCATCGAGACCATGCCCGCGAGCGGCCGACGCCGCCCGCCGATGAGCACCTCTCCACCCCCCGAGAACAGCGCGCGCCGGACACCGTCGGCATACCCGAGCGGCACGGTCGCGACGACGCCGCGCTCGCCGAGCGGCCGCAGGCGGCCGTAGGAGGGACGCGCACCGGCGTCGAGCTCGCGCACCGCCGACACCTTTGCACGGAGCGCGAGGGCGGGGCGCAGCGCGCCGAGCGCCCGTGCCGCCCCGTCGTCGCCGACACCGTCGGCCACGCCCGCCAGCGCCGCAGAAGGAGACAGGCCGTAGAGCCCGATACCGCAGCGCACCATGTCCAGGCGCGCCGCGGGCCACCGGAGCGCCGCGGCGGTGTTGGCGGCATGAAGGACCGGGGGACGCTCCGCCAAGGCGGCCACCGCCTCGTCGAAGCGCTCGAGCTGCCCGGCGCTCCACGCGTCGTCCTCCGCGCCGAGGCGGTCCGCGACCGCGAGGTGGGTCCATACCCCTTCCAGGCGCAACGCGCGCTCGCGTCCGATCTCGCCGACCAGCTCGGGCAACAGCTCGGGCGAGACGCCCTCGCGGTGCATGCCGGTGTCCAGTGCCGCGTGGACCGGGACCTGTCTGCCCGCCCGCCGCGCGGCGGCTCCCAGCGCCGCGATGCCCGCAGACGAGCTCACCGTCACCGTGAGGCGCGCGGCGACAGCCGCGTCCATGGCCGCTGCAGGGGGTTCGGAGAGGACGAGCACCGGCGCGTCGACGCCCGCCGTCCGCAGCTCCTCGCCCTCGTCGACCACCGCGACGGCGAGCCCGGCGGCGCCCCCGCCAAGCGCCGCGCGGGCGACTGGGACCGCGCCGTGCCCGTAGCCGTCGGCCTTCACCACCGCACAGAGCGCCGCCGGAGCCACATGGCGGGCGAGCAGCGAGGTGTTGTGCCCGATCGCCGCCAGGTCGACGTCCACCCAGGCGGGACGGGTCCGCGCCTCAACCACCGCGCACCGACGAGAGGACGCGCGAGACGAGCGAGGGCAGGTCGGCGGAGACGAGGCCTTCTGCGGGGCCGAGGGCCGCGGCGCGACCGTGCACGTGCGCGCCGAGCGCGGCAGCGGACATCGCCGGCATGCCGCGGGCGAGGAGCGCCCCGATCACCCCCGACAGCACGTCGCCCGTGCCCGCCGTCGCGAGCCTCGGGCTCCCCGCCGCCGACAGGACGACCTCGCCGCCGGGTGACGCCACCGCGGTGAGCGAGCCCTTCACGAGCGCCGTGACCCCGAGCACCGAGGCAAGGCGCCGAGCGGCCGCGACCCGGTCGGGACCCGGCACCTCTCCGAGGAGGCGCGCGTACTCCCCGTCGTGCGGGGTGAGGATCACCGATCGGTCACCGGCGACCACCGCGCGCGCCTGGTCCGCGCCCCCGAGCGCGTACAACCCGTCGGCGTCGACCACCACGGGCACCGTCGCCCGAAGGACGACGCGACGGACCTGGGACTGGGTCGCCGCGTCCCGCCCGAGCCCCGGGCCGAGCACGATGGCGCGACAGCGCTGTGCGACCGCCAGCACGTCGTCGGCCCAGCCGCCCTCGGCGTCCGCGCCGGCGCCCGGCTCGCCGCCCTCGGCGCCCTCGGCGCTCGCACCCGTAGGTGCCAGAGGGAAGCGCACCGCCTCGAGGGGCCAGTGCACGCCGGGGGCAGACGAGCCACTCGTGCCCGTCACGCCCGGCACACCCAGGCGCACCATGCCCGCCCCGGCGCGCGCGGCGCCCTCGGCGGCGAGCACCGCCGCCCCTTCCATGCCCGGCGAGCCCGCCACCACGACGACCGCAGTCACCCACTTGTGGGAGTCGGGCGGCCGCGCCGGCACGCAGCGCACCACATCGGCATCCTCTGCGAGCATGATGCGCGGGTGCAGCTCGCCGAGGCCGATGTCTGCGACCTCCAGCGCGCCGCCAAGGCGGGGTCCCTCACCTTGGAGGAGGCCGGGCTTGAGCGCCGCGAAGGTCACCGTGCGTGTCGCCCGCATCGGCCGGCCCGGCGCCTCGCCGGTGTCGCCGTGGACCCCCGAGGGGATGTCGACGGCCACCACCTTGGCGCCCGGGGGCGCCGCCGGTGCGTCGTAGCGGCCGCGCAGCCCGGTGCCGAGCGCGGCGTCGACGACGAGGTCGCAGCTCGGGACCGCGTCGCCCGGGCCCACCACCGTCACGCGCGCCCCGCGGCGTGCGAGCAGCTCGCCCGCGACCCTGCCGTCCGCGCCGTTGTTCCCCTTGCCCGCGACGACCACCACGCGCCGACCGTAGGCACCGCCGAGCATGCGGAGCGCAGCGTGCGCCACGGCGGTCCCGGCGCGCCGCACGAGCGTCTCTTCGGGCACGGGTGCCGCCGCGTCGGCCTCGCGCATCTCCGCCACGGTGACCACGGGGCGCACGACTACTCCTCGGCTACCACCATCGCGACCGCGACGGCCGCGGTGTGGGTGAGCGAGACGTGCCAGTGCGAGACGTGGCGGCGGCGGGCGAGCGCGGCGGCGCTCGAGGTGAGCACCAAGGACGGCGCGCCGCTCTCTTCGCGCACCACCTCGACGTCGTGCCACGCGATCGTGCCGATACCGCCGCCGAGGGCTTTCATCGTCGCCTCCTTGGCGGCGAAGCGCGCGGCGAGCCGTTGCGCGTCGCCGGCCCCGTCACGCCGCTCGGTCTCGGTGAACAGGCGCGTCGCGATGGCGGGGCGCCGATCCAGCACCGCCTTGAAACGCCCGATGTCGACTGCGTCGACCCCGACGCCGGCGATCGGGCTCACTCGACGGTCACCGTCTTGGCGAGGTTCCTCGGGCGGTCCACGTCGTTGCCGAGGCGGCGGGCGAGGGCGTACGCGAGGAGCTGGAGCGGCACCACCTGGACCGCGGGGGCGAACATGGGCTCGGGGACGGCGGGGACGTGGAGCACGTGCTCGACGCCCGCCAGGCCCGCCACCTCGGGCGTGCCGTCGGAGGCGAGGGCAACGACCGTCGCGCCGCGCGCCGCGGCCTCCGCGACGTTCGAGGTCATCTTCTCTCGCAGCGGGTCGAGCAAGGCGACGACCACGGTGCCCGGCTCGATGAGGGCAAGCGGGCCGTGCTTCAGCTCGCCTGCGGGGTAGCCCTCGGCACGCAGGTACGAGATCTCCTTCAGCTTCAGTGCGCCTTCGAGCGCGACGGGGTAGCCGAGATGCCTGCCGATGAAGAAGTAGTCGCGTGCCCCCCCGAGCGCGGCGGCGACGGCCTCGACCTCCTTCGAGCGCCCGAGGGTCTCTTCGACGAGCTCGGGAAGCTCGTGCAGCTGGTCGAACAGCAACGAGACGGCAGGGCGTCCGAGCGTCCCGCGCCACTGGGCGAGCGCCAGGGCGAGGACCTCGAGCGCCACGATCTGGGCGACGTGGCACTTGGTGGACGCCACGCCGATCTCGGGCCCCGCCCGCGTGTAGAGCGCGCCGTCGGCCTCCCGTGCCATCGTGGCGTGCACGACGTTCGAGACGACGAGCGTGCGCGTGCCTGCACGCCGCGCCTCACGAAGCGCCTCGAGAGTGTCGAGGGTCTCGCCCGACTGGCTGACGCCGATCACGAGCGTCCGCTCGTGGAGGACCGGCTCGCGGTAACGGAACTCGCTCGCGATCTCGACCTCGGTCGGCAGGCGGGCCCAGCGCTCGATGGCGTACTTGGCGACCATGCCGGCGTGGTAGCTGCTGCCGCACGCCACGACCACGACCTTGTCGACCGCCCGCAGGTCGTCAGGGCCGAGGTGCAGCTCGTCGAGCACGAGCGAGCCGTCGTGGTCGCGCCGGTCGAAGAGGGTGTCCTCGATGGCGCGGGGCTGCTCGTGCATCTCCTTGGACATGAAGTCGTCGTAGCCGCCCTTCTGCGCGGCGACGACGTCCCAGGCGGGGTCGACGGACAGCGCAGTCGGCTCGGCCTCAGCGCCGTCGGGGTCGGTCACCCGCAACGACGCCGGGCGCACCTCGGCGACCTGGTCGTCCTCGAGGGCGAAGTAGCGCGTGGCGCGCCCGAGCAGCGCGGAGACGTCGGAGGCGACGAAGCCGGCGCCGTCGTCGTTCGCCACCAAGAGGGGCACCGACCGACGCCCGGCGACCACGAGCTCGGGATCGTCCGCCGAGATGGCGACCACGCTGTAGGCGCCCACGGCACGTGACATCACGGCGCGCAGCGCGTCGCCGAGCGCGGCGCCGCCGGCGACCTCGGTCTCGAGCAGGTGGACCAGGACCTCGGTGTCGGTCTGCGAGCTGAACCGGTGACCGGCGCCGGCGAGCGCGTCGGCGAGCTCGGCGTGGTTCTCGATGATGCCATTGTGCACGAGGGCGATGCGCCCGGTGCAGTCCACGTGGGGGTGGGCGTTCTCGACGGTCGGCCCGCCATGGGTCGCCCAGCGCGTGTGGCCGATCCCGGTGCGGTCACCGCCGCAGCCCGCCGTGGCGGTGACGAGGGCCTCGACGGAGTGGGTGCCGTCGGCGGCCCGGGCCCGCCAGAGCCCGTCGCCCCGCACGGTCGCCACGCCGGCAGAGTCGTACCCGCGGTACTCGAGCCGGTGCAGCCCGTCGATGATCACCTCCAGGGCACCGTCGTCGCCAGTGACCCCGATGATCCCGCACATGGCGCCGAGGCTAACCCGCCGCGAGCGAACGCTCGACCGCGGCGCGCAGCCGTCCGGCAGCGTCCGCGGCGAGCTCGGGCGTGGGCGCCTCGACCATCACCCGCACGAGCGGCTCGGTCCCGCTGGCGCGCAGGAGCACCCGCCCTCGGTCGCCGAGCTCGGCCTCCACCGCCGCCACTTGGTCCCATACCGAGCGGGCGTCCGCCAGGCGAGCAGGATCGGGGACGGAGACGTTCACGAGGACCTGGGGGACCCGCTCCACCAAGCCGTCGGCGAGGTCGGCGAGCGGACGCCCCGCGCGCACCACCGTGTCGGCCAGCAGCAGCCCCGTCAGGATGCCGTCACCCGTGGTCGCGCGGCGCCGGAAGACGATGTGGCCGGACTGCTCCCCGCCGAGGGCGAGGCCCTTCTCGTCGAGGGCGACGAGAACCTGGCGATCCCCCACAGGCGTCTCGTGCACCTCGATGCCCCGGGCGGCCATGGCGTGGCGGAACCCGAGGTTGGTCATCACCGTCACCACCACGGCGCTGCCTGGGAGGTCGTCGCGTGCGGCGAGGTCCACCGCGAAGATGGCGAGGAGCTCGTCGCCGTCGAGGACCCTGCCGGTGTGGTCGACGGCCACGAGCCGGTCCGCGTCGCCGTCGAGCGCAAGGCCGAGATCCGACTTCGTCGCCCTCACCGTCTCGGCGAGGCGCAAGGGGTGGGTGGAGCCACACGACGCGTTGATGTTGGTGCCGTCGGGCGCCACGCAGATCGCGTGGACGTGCGCCCCGAGGGCCTCGAGCACGGCCGGCGCCACCTCCCACGCGGCGCCGTTGGCGCAGTCGACCACCACCCGCAGCCCGTCGAGGCGCCGGCCGTCGAGCGAGGCCACGAGATGGTCGCGGTAGTCCGCAGCCGTACCGAGGTCGGTCGACAGCGTGCCCACCGCGCCGGTCCCGCGGTCGTTGTCGAGCTCGGCCTCCACCCACTCCTCGAGCTCGGGGCTCAGCTTGATCCCGTTGGCCCCGAAGAGCTTGATGCCGTTGTCGGTGTAGGGGTTGTGCGACGCAGAGACCATGGCCGCGGGCACCCCACGCTGCGCGGCAGCGAACGCGACGCCGGCCGTCGGCAGCACGCCCAGGTCGACGACGTCGGCCCCTTCGGACGCCATGCCGGCGGCGAGCGCCGCCTGGAGCATGGGGGAGGACTGGCGGGTGTCTCGCCCGACGACCACGCAGGGCAAGCCGAGGACGCGCACCGCCGCGCGGCCGAGCGCGGTCGCCAGCTCCGCGGTGAGGTGGACGTTGGCGACCCCGCGCACCCCATCGGTGCCGAAGCCCGGGCGCGCCAAGGCGACTACCGCTTGGAGTACTGCGGCGCCTTGCGGGCCTTCTTCAACCCGTACTTCTTGGACTCCTTCTCCCTCGCGTCGCGCGTGAGGAGCCCAGCGCGCTTGAGTGCGCTGCGCAGCTCGGGGTCGAGCGCGCAGAGGCTCCGCGCGATCCCGAGGCGCAACGCCCCCGCCTGGCCCGACATGCCGCCGCCGTCGATCGTGGCGTCGATGTCGTAGGCCTCCGCCAGGCTCGTGACCCTGAGCGGCTCGGTGGCCGCCATCCGGTGCGTCGCCGAGGGGAAGTAGTCCTCGAAGGCGCGCCGGTTGATGGTGATCTTGCCCTGGCCGGGGCGGAGCCGCACGCGTGCGACGGCTTGCTTGCGCCGGCCGGTGGTCTGTGACAGCGGTGCAGGCATCTCAGCCAGCCCTCCTCGCGCCGACGATCTCGTAGGGCTCGGGCGACTGGGCCTCGTGCGGGTGCTCGGGACCCGCGTAGACCTTCAGCTTGGCGAGCTGCTGGCGCCCGAGGGTGCCCTTGGGAAGCATGCCCCGCACCGCCCGGCGGACGAGCTCGTCGGGGCTGCGGTCGAGCAGCTCGGCATAGCTCGTCTTGCGCAGGCCACCGGGGTAGCCGCTGTGGCGGTACGCGAACTTGTCGTCGGCCTTGCCCGCGGTGAGGACCACCTTGGCGGCGTTCACCACCACCACGTGGTCACCGGTGTCGATGTGGGGGGCGAAGTACGGACGGTGCTTGCCGCGCAGCAGGCGCGCCACCTCGGTCGAGAGGCGGCCGAGCACCAGGCCGTCAGCATCGACCAGGTGCCACGCACGCTGGATGTCGGCGGCTTTGGGACTGAAGGTGCGCAAAGGAGGTTCCTCGAACAGGGTCGTAGAGACGGCAAGACAGCTTAACGGCGGGGCGCCTGCCCGGGCAAGCCGCCCTCCTCCCGCCCGCCGTCGCGGTCGTCGCCGTAGGCCACCGATACGAGGCAGAGCCCGTGGGCCGGAGCCGGCTGTGGGGTGCCGGCGCGGCTGGCCGAGGCAAGGAGCGCCATCACGGTCGCCGCGCTGGCCCGCCCACGGCCCGCGTCGACCAGCACGGCAACGATCGAGCGCACCATCTGGTGGCAGAACGAGGTCGCCCGGATGTCGAAGCGAAGGAGGGCCGGCACGTCCTCCCCCGGCGCCGGCACGTCCTCCCCCGGTGCCGGCACGCGTCGCCACCCCGCGGAGATGACCCGGCGGACGATGGGCTCTGCGGCACTGCGCCCCGGCACCCGCCTGCACAAGGCCCGGAAGTCGTGCTCGCCGAGGAGCGGATCGGTCGCAGAGGCCATGGCGCGCAGGTCGAGCGGCACGGGGACGTGCCAGGCGAGGCCGGCGAGGAGCGGATCGGGGTCCGCGGCGCTCAGGACCAGGTAGCGGTAGTGCCTGGCCGTCGCGCCGCGGCGCGCGTCGAAGTCCCCGGGCACCGGCCTCGCCGCGTGGACCACGATGTCGGGTGACAGCTGGCGGTTGACCGCGCGCTTCAGGTCGCCGTCGTAGGCCTCGGGCAGGTCGATGTGGACCACCTGGCCCGCCGCATGGACACCCGCATCGGTGCGACCCGCGCACACGAGGACCGGCAGGTCGGGCGTCCGGGCGGCGCGCCCGATGGCGGCCGCCAATGCGCCGGCCACGGTCGGGACGCCCGACTGGGCGGCAAACCCTCGGAAGCCGTGCCCGTCGTACGCGAGGTCGAGGCGCCAGCGCCTGCGGCGCCCTGCACCGTCGCCTCGCCCCGGATCGCCCGCACCGGCGGCGCCCTGCGCAGCCGGCGCGGCCTGCAGGTCGGGCGCCACGTGCGACGGTTCGCTCAGCGACGGCCCGATCGGACGAGCTCGGTCAGACGAGCTCGATACGGGCCATCGGGGCGCTGTCACCGGGCCGGCGGCCCAGCTTCAAGATGCGCGTGTAGCCACCGGGACGGTCCGCGTAGCGCGGCGCGATCTCGGCGAAGAGCTTGTGCGCCATGTCGCGGTCACGGATCAGGGCGACCACGTGGCGGTGCTGGTGCACGCCGCCCTTGCGGGCCGCAGTGATGCACTTCTCGGCGACCGGGCGCATCATCTTCGCCTTGGTCTCGGTGGTGACGAGCGACTCCGCGGCGATGAGCGACGCCACGAGGTTGCCGAGCATGGCCTTTTGGTGGGCGGCGTCGCCGCCCATGCGGCGGCCGCGCTTGGGGGTGCCGAGCATGATCTCAGTCCTTGCCCTTCAGCGAAAGACCTCGCTCGTCGAGGCGCTGGACGACCTCGTCGAGCGACTTCTGCCCGAAGTTGGTGATGTTGAGAAGGTCGTCGTAGGTGCGGTCCACGAGCTCGCCGATCGTATTGATCTGGGCGCGCTTGAGGCAGTTGCGCGGGCGCTCGGAGAGGTCGAGCTCTTCGATCGCGAGGTCGAGGTCCGGTGAGCCGCCCGACACGCTGCCGGTCTCGCCGAGCTCGAGTCCCTGGGGCGACTCCTCCAGATCGGCGATCAAGCCGACCAGGGTGCGCAAGGTGTCACCTGCAGAGGCGATCGCCTCGCGCGGGGTGATCGACCCGTCGGTCTCGATGTCGAGCACCAAGCGATCGAAGTCGGTGGACTGCTCCACGCGCACTGGCTCCACCTGGAAGGTCACGCGGCGCACCGGCGAGAAGATCGAGTCGACGGGGATCACCCCGATCGTCGAGGTCTTCTTGTTCCGATCGGCCGAGACGTAGCCCCTCCCGCGCTCGACGGTGACGTCGAATGCCAGGTGACCCTTGGCGTTCAGGGTCGCGATGTGCAGGTCCGGGTTCAAGATGTCGACGTCGGCGGAGGTCTGGATGTCACCGGCCACGGCGTCGCCCGGTCCCCGCTTGTCGAAGCGGAGGGTCACCGGCTCGTCGCTGTGGACACGGACGAGGAGGTCCTTCAGGTTCAAGATGATGTCGGTGACGTCCTCTTTCACGCCTGGCAGCGTGGCGAACTCGTGGAGGGCCTCGTCGAAGCGCACCTGGGTGACCGCCGCCCCGGGGATCGAGGACAGCAGCGTGCGACGCAGGGCATTGCCCAGCGTGTGCCCGAAGCCAGGGTCGAGCGGGCCGACGGCGAACCGCTGGCGGTCGCCGCCGTCCTCGTCGAGGACCTCGACGGTGGGTCGTTGAATGATGAGCATCGGACTCGTTCCTTGCTGGCGTACTGGGAGATGGCCTTGCTGGCTGGCTTCTGGGTGGCGTGCTCCGGGCTGGCGGGCCCGGGATTGGGGCTTACTTGGAGTAGTACTCGACGATGAGCTGCTCTTGCACCGGCTCGTCGATGTGGTCCCGTAGCGGCGGGTTCAGCACCTCGACGGTGAAACCCCCGTCGCCGGCTTCCAGCCACGGCGGCCGCTGGCGGTCGAGGGTGTCCATGTTCCGCCGCACGACGAAGATCTCGCGCGACGACTGCTTGAGGGTGATCTTGTCGCCCTTGCGGACTCGATAGCTCGGGATCGTCACCCGCTTGCCGTTCACGTGGACGTGGCCGTGGCGGACGAACTGGCGCGCCTGGGCGCGGCTCGCCCCCCAGCCGGCGCGGAAGGCGACGTTGTCGAGCCGTAGCTCGAGCATGCGCAGCAGGTTCTCGCCGGTGATCCCCGGGAGCCGGTCCGCCTCTTCGTAGAGGTTCCGGAACTGCTTCTCCAAGACGCCGTAGATCCGCCGGGCCTTCTGCTTCTCACGCAGCTGGGCGAGGTACTCGGAGCCCTGGCGCATCCGGTCGCGCCCGTGCTCACCCGGCGGGTACGCCCGGCTGTGGCGGTCGGTGACCGCTTCGGACACCGGGCACTTGAGCGAGAAGCACCGCTCGCCCTTCAAGAACAGCTTCGTCCGCTCGCGCCGGCAGAGACGGCAGACGGGACCCGTGTAACGCGCCATCGTCGCCTCCTCAGACCCGGCGCCGCTTCTTGGGGCGGCAGCCGTTGTGCGGGATGGGAGTGACGTCCTTGATCCCGACGACCTCGATGCCCGCGGCGGCCAAGGAACGGATCGCGGTCTCACGGCCAGAGCCCGGGCCCCGGACGAGCACGTCGACCTTGCGCACGCCGTGCTCCATCGCCCGCCGGGCACACGCCTCGGCGGCGAGCTGCGCGGCGAAGGGCGTCGACTTGCGCGAGCCCTTGAAACCGACGTTGCCCGCAGATGCCCACGCGAGGACGTTGCCCTCGGGGTCCGAGATGGACACGATCGTGTTGTTGAACGAGCTCTTGATGTGGGCCACGCCGTAGCTCACGTTCTTTCGCTCGCGGCGCCGGGGCCGGCGTGCCGCCCCCTGCTGCTTGGTCGGCCTCGGCATTACTTGCGCACCTTCTTCTTTCCGGCCACCGTCTTCTTCGGGCCCTTGCGGGTGCGGGCATTGGTGTGGGTTCGCTGGCCGTGGACGGGCAGCCCCCTACGGTGCCGGACACCCTGGTAGCAGTTGATCTCCATCTTGCGCTTGATGTCCTGGGCGACGTCCCGGCGCAGGTCCCCTTCGACCTCGAGGTTGGCGTCGATGTCGCTGCGGAGGCGGATGACCTCTTCCTCGGTCAGGTCACGGACCCTCGTGTCGGGGTGGACCTCCGTGCGAGCGAGGATGTGGCGCGCCTGGGTGGGGCCGATGCCGTAGATGTAGGTGAGGGCGACCTCCACGCGCTTTTCGCGCGGGACGTCCACTCCGGCAATACGTGCCATGGGGGGTCTCTCCTCTTTCCTAGCCCTGGCGCTGCTTGTGCCGGGGGTTGTCACAGATCACGACGACGCGGCCGTGCCGGCGGATCACCTTGCACTTCTCGCAGATCGGCTTGACGCTCGGGCGCACCTTCATGACGTTCCTTCCTGCCCTACTTGTACCGGTAGGTGATCCGCCCGCGAGTGAGGTCGTAGGGCGTGATCTCGACCTGGACCTTGTCTCCGGGCAGGATGCGGATGCGGTGCATGCGCATCTTCCCGGAGCTGTGGGCGAGCACCTTGTGCCCGTTCTCGAGCTCCACTCGGAACATTGCGTTGGGCAACGGATCGACCACCGTGCCCTCGAGCACGATGGCGTCTTCCTTCGGCTTCGGCAGGTGACTCTCCTCGACTGTCCTTCGGGTCCGACGGCGCGCCGCCGGACGTTCAAATGGGAAATGGCCTCGGCCGAGCCAACGGCCAGGAGACGGTCTCGAAGTCTACCGTATCGGCGATGAATTGCCAGCCCGGGTCCCTGGTCAGGCCAGGGTGAACACCTCGGGGCCGTCCTCGGTCACCGCGATGGTGTGCTCGAAGTGGGCGGAGAGCGATCCGTCGGCAGTCACCACGCTCCAACCGTCGTCCAGGAGGCGGGTGCCCGGGCCGCCGGCGTTCACCATCGGCTCGACCGCGAAGACCATACCGGTCTTCAAGGTGGGGCCGGGCGTGCCGGGCCAGTAGTTCGGCACCTGGGGCTGTTCGTGCATGGCGGTGCCGATGGCGTGCCCGACGTACTCGCGCACCACCGTAAAGCCTGCGCTCTCGGCGACCTCTTGGACGGCACGTCCCACTTCGTGGAGCCGGCCGCCCTTGGTGAGCTGGGCGATCCCGGCCCACAGGCTCCGCTCGGTCACCTCGATGAGGCGCGCCGCCTCGGCCGAGATCCCTCCCACCCCCGCGCTATACGCAGCATCGCCGTGGTAGCCCTCGACGATCGCCCCGCAGTCGATGGAGATGATGTCGCCCTCCTCCAAGCGGTATCCGCCGGGGATGCCGTGGACGATCATGTCGTTCGGCGAGGTGCAGATGACGGCGGGAAACCCGTGATAACCGAGGAAGTTGGAGGTGGCGCCCCGCCGCTCGAGCACCTCGCGGGCGACGCGGTCGAGCTCGAGCGTGGTGATCCCCGGACGGATGGCGGCACGCGTGCGCTCGTGCATCTCGGCGACGACCTTGCCCGCCCGCCGCATCTTGTCGAGCTCCTGGGGGTTCCGCCTCATCGCCGCACCGCCGCGCTCGATGCCGGCGCGGGTGGCGGAGTCGCCGCGCTCACTGCCGGCGCGGGTGGCGGAGTCGCCGCGCTCACTGCCGGCGCTCGTCGATGGCCTCGACGCAGCGCTTGGTCACGACGTCCGCTGCGCCCGTCCCGTTCACGTGGGCGAGGAGCTCGCGCTCCTCGTACCACTTGATGAGCGGCGCGGTCTCGCGGTCGTAGATCTCGAGACGCCGCCGGATGGCATCTTCGGTGTCGTCCTCGCGCTGGATCACCTCGCCGCCGCACACGTCACAGGTCCAGTTGACCGACGGCGGCGACGAGACCGAGTAGTTGGTCCCGCAGTCGACGCACACACGACGCGACGCGAGACGCTTCAAGACGACGGCGGTGGGCACCTCCAGGTTCAGCACCAGGTCCAGGCGCTCCGGCTCGAGCATCTCTTGGAGCTGGCGTGCCTGGGCGATGGTGCGCGGGCAGCCGTCCAAGATGAAGCCGCGCGCCCTGGCGTCGCGCTCGGAGAGACGGCTTTGGACCATCTCCATGATCAGCTCGTCGGGGATCAGCTCCCCGTCGTCCATGAGCTTCTTCGCGCGGATGCCGAACGGGGTGCTCGACTTCACTTCGCGCCGGAGCATGTCCCCGGTGGAGACGTGCGGGACCACGTAATGGTGCGACAGGCGCACGCATTGCGTCCCCTTGCCGGCCCCCTGCTTGCCGAGGACCACGAGCCTGACGCCGGGAACCACCCAGGCCCTACTTCAGGAATCCCTCGTAGTTGCGCATCATGAGCTGGCTGTCGATCTGGCGCATGGTTGTAAGGGCGACGCCCACCGATATCAGCAGCGTGATCCCGTAGAACGGGAACCTGTTCAGATGCCACAACGCCATGAGCAGGGAGGGGATGACGGCGACCGCGCCGAGGAACAGGGCCCCGGGCACGGTGATCCGGTTCAAGATGCGTGAGAAGTACCGCTCGGTCGGCGGCCCGGGCCGGATGCCGGGGACGAACCCGCCTTGCTTCCGGATGATGTCGGCCTGCTGGTGCGGATCGAAGGCGACGTAGACGTAGAAGAAGGTGAACGCCACGATCAGGACGAAGTACATGAGGATGTAGAACAGCGACGTCGGGGTGATGTTTGTCTTCACCCACGTCTGGAAGCCGCCGGCGGGGATCACGTTGCTGAGCAGCACCGGGATGTAGAGCACCGAGCTCGCGAAGATGATCGGGATCACCCCCGACTGGTTCACCTTGAGCGGGATGTAGGTGCTCTGCCCGCCGTACATCCGGCGGCCCGACATGCGGCGCGCGAAGGTCACGGGTATTCGCCGCTGGCCCTGTGTCATGAACACGATGCACACGAGCAGCACCAGCGAGACGGCGATGATCACGCCGAACTTGAAGGCGCCCCCTTCCTCGTAGAGGCCCTTGCCACCCGAAGGGATCGAGGCCACCACGTTCGCGAAGATCAGGATCGACATCCCCTGCCCGATGCCGCGCTGGGTGATGAGCTCGGCCAGCCACATGACGAAGGCGGTCCCCGCGGTGAGGCAGAGCACCATGAACGCCGCGAGCGGGATGCTGAACTTGGGGATCAGGTTGATGTTGGTGCCGATGAGGGCGGAGTCGTGGCCGTGAAAGGCGTAGACGAGACCGGTCGACTGCATCAGCGCGAGCGCGATGGTGAGGTAGCGCGTCGTCTGGGTGATCTTCTTCTGGCCGACCGCGCCCTGGTCCCGCCACTCTTCGAGCTTGGGGATGACCGTGGCGAGGAGCTGGATGATGATCGAGCTCGTGATGTAGGGCATGACGCCGAGTCCGAAGACGGCGAGCCGCACGAGCGCGCCGCCCGAGAACAGGTTCAAGAACCCGAGGACACCCGAGGATCCCGCGGACTTCTCGAGACCTTGTAGGGCGGACCAGCTCACCCCTGGGACCGGCACGTTGGCGCCGACCTGGTAGATCGCAATGACCAGCAGGGTGAACAGGACCTTGTTGCGCAGGTCCGGCACTCGGAAGATGTTGCCGAGGCGGGCGAGCATGCCTGCCTACCGGTTGGTCAGCGCGTTGCCGCGTGCGGGCGGGCGGCCCGAGGCGTACGGGAGCGCGATCCGCTCGACGGAGCCGCCGGCGCCCGTGATGGCCGCCTCGGCGGACGCCGAGAACGCGTGCGCGCGGACACGCACAGGGCGAGTGAGCTCCCCGCGGCCCAGGATCTTGACGAGGGCGCCCTTGCGCACGAGTCCCGCGGCAACGAGGTGGCTGAGGTCGACCTCGTCCGCGCCGATGGCCGCCACGGCATCGAGGTTGACCGGCGTGTACTCGATGCGGAACGGGTTCTTGAAGCCTCGCAGCTTCGGCACCCGTTGCATGAGAGGCAGCTGCCCGCCTTCGAACCCCGCCGGGATCGTGTCGCGGGCCCCCTGGCCCTTGGTGCCGCGGCCGGCGGTCTTGCCGCCCTTGCCGGCGATGCCGCGGCCGACGCGCCGCCTGGGGCGACGGGACCCCTCGGCGGGCGCGAGCTCGTGCAACTTCATTGCGAGACCTCCTCCACCCTCACCAGGTGGGGAACCCGAGCCAGCATTCCCCGGATCTCGGGGCGGTCGGGCAGATCGTTCTTCTTGCCGATGCCACGCAGGCCCAGCGCACGCAGGGTCGCCCGGTGCTTCGGCTTCGAGCCGATCTCCGAGCGGACCTGCGTCACCCGCAGGACGGCCATGGTCAGCGCACCTCCGCGTAGAGCTCGGTCTCCCGGCGGCGCTCGCGATACGCGCGCAGCACTCCGCTCGGGGTGACCTCGTCGGCCGCCTTGCCGCGCAACGCCGCGATGTCGTCGGGACGGCGCAACGCCCGCAGGCCCGCGACCGTCGCGTGCGCGACGTTGATCCCGTTGGACGAGCCGAGGGACTTGGCGAGGATGTCGCGGATGCCGGCCATCTCCAAGATGGCGCGCGCCGCGCCGCCGGCGATGACACCGGTGCCGGGTGCAGCGGGCTTGAGCAGCACACGTCCGGCGCCGCTCTCCCCGATGACGGGGTGGGTGATGGTCGAGCCGGCGAGCGGGACCTCGAAGACGTTCTTCCTCGCCTCTTCGATGCCCTTTTGCACCGCGAGACCAGCTTCCTTGGCCTTGCCGTAACCGAGACCGACCCGCCCGTTGCCGTCACCGATCACCATGAGCGCTGCGAAGGAGAAGCGGCGACCGCCCTTGACGACCTTGGCGACTCGGTTCACCCGGATCGTCCGCTCCTCGTACTGCACCTCGCTCATCAGAACTCCAGTCCCTCGTGGCGGGCGGCATCGGCCAGCGCCGCCACCCGGCCGTGATATGCGAAACCTCCACGGTCGAACACGACCTGGCGCACCCCGGCGGCCTTCGCCCGGCTTGCCACGAGACGACCCACGGCCTCCGCCGCGCTCACGTTACCGCCACGACCCCCCACGAGGGCGTCGCGCAACTCCGCCTCGGTGGTGGACGCGGCAACGAGCGTACGTCCGCTCGTATCGTCGATGACCTGTGCGGAGATGTGCCGCAGGCTGCGGCTCACGGCCAGGCGCGGCCGTTCGGTGGTCCCAGCGACCTTCTTGCGGACGCGGGTGTGCCGGCGGACCCGCAACGCCCTCTCGCGATTGGTGGTTGCCATCACTTCGCCGCCTTCCCTGCCTTGCGCAGCACACGCTCGCCGGCGTAGCGCACGCCCTTGCCCTTGTAGGGCTCGGGCTTGCGGATCTTGCGGATGTCGGCGGCGACCTGGCCCACCAGCTCCTTGTCGATCCCGCGCACCACGATACGCGTGGGGCTGGGCACCTCGAAGCTGATGCCCTCGGGCGCGTCTACCACCACGGGGTGGGAGAAGCCGAGGGCCAGTTCGATCGCCTGCGTGCCCCGCGGGTTCGCCCGGTAGCCGACGCCGACGATCTCGAGCTCCTTGGTGAACCCCTGGGTGACGCCGGTGACCATGTTGGCGACGAGGGAGCGAGTGAGCCCGTGCAGCGCGCGGTGCCGGCGCTCGTCGTCGCCGCGGGCCACCGTGAGGACGTCGCCGTCCTGGCTGATCGTGATGCCTTCGGGCAGTCGTCGCGCCAAGCTGCCCTGCGGCCCGGTCACCGTCACATTGGTGTCCTCGAGGGCGACGGTCACGCCCTGGGGGACGGCAATCGGCGCCCGTCCGATCCGGGACATCTAGCGGCCTCCTTCGTTCACGTGGTCCGAGTGCGAGGCGCGTCCGTCGTCGCGCACGGCAAGCTCACCACACATGGCACAGGACCTCTCCGCCCAGATGGCGCTTGCGCGCCTCACGGTCGGTCATGAGCCCGTGGCTCGTCGAGAGGACGGCGACGCCCATGCCGCCGAGGACCCGGGGCATCTTGTCGGCACGCGCGTAGATGCGCAGGCCGGGCTTGGACACCCTGCGGATCCCGCCGATGCTGCGCGAGCGGTCCGCGGAGTACTTCAAGGTGATCTCGAGGGTGGACCCAGGTCTGCCGTCTGCATGGTGCACCTCGTAGCCCGCGATGAAACCCTCGCGCTCGAGGATCTGCGCGAGCGACTCCTTCAGCTTGGAGCCCGGCATCGACACGGTCTCGCGCTGGGCGGTGCTGGCGTTGCGAATGCGCGTCAGCATGTCCGCGATCGGGTCGGTCATGGTCATGGCCGCGCTCCTACCAGCTCGCCTTGGTCACGCCGGGCACCTCTCCTGCGTGGACCATCGTCCGAAGGCAGATCCGGCACAGGCCGAACTTGCGGTAGACCGCCTTGGGGCGGCCGCATCGCTTGCACCGGGTGTATGCCCGGACCTTGAACTTCGGCGTGCGCTGCTGCTTCTCGATGAGTGCCTTCTTCGCCATGGTGCCTATCGGGTCTCCTGTCGGAACGGGAAGCCGAACGCCCGAAGGAACGCCCGGCCCTCCTCGTCAGTGCGGGACGTGGTGACGATGGTGATGTCCATGCCACGCACGGTGTCGATGCGGTCGTAGTCGATCTCGGGGAAGATGAGCTGCTCGTTCACCCCGAACGTGTAGTTGCCGTGGCCGTCGAACGAGCGTGGCGACAGCCCGCGGAAGTCCCGGATCCTCGGGATGGCAAGGCTGATGAGGCGGTCGAGGAACTCCCAGGCGCGGTCGCCGCGCAGCGTCACGCGCACGCCGATCGGCATGCCTTCGCGCAGCTTGAACCCCGCGATCGACTTCTTCGCACGGGTGACGACGGACTTCTGGCCGGTGATGACCTCGATGTCGCGTTGGGCACCTTCGATGAGCGACGGTTGCTGGACGGCACGGCCGACGCCCATGTTCACGACGATCTTCTCGAGGCGGGGCGCCTCCATGACGTTGGCGAGGCCGAGCTCGGTCATGAGCTGGCCCTGGACGACCTCGCGGTAGCGCGTCTTCAGGCGCGGCGCGCTCGCCCCGGCGCTTCCCGCGGCACGCCCCGCGGTACGCGCGATGTCCGGCAGCGACTTGGCCGGCCCGCCGTGCCGAGGCGCCCCTGAGCGGCTCGCCGCCTTGGACCTGGCTGCCGGGGACTTCGTGGCCTTGGCGGCCTTGGCCGCGCTCTTCGCCGGGGTCACAGCTCCGCTCCGCACTTCTTGCAGACGCGCACCTTGCGGTCCTGTTCGTCGGTGCGCATCCCGATCCGCGTCGGCTCGCCGCACGATCGGCAGACGATGGACACCGCAGAGACCGGCAGCGGCATGAACTTGTCGATGATGCCACCTTGATACGTCTGCGCCGTGGGCTTGGAGTGGCGCTTGGCGATGTTCACTCCCTCGAGCACGACCTTGCCGTCCGACGGCAGGGCCCGCACCACCTCGGCGCGACGCCCCTTGTACTTGCCAGACCTGACGATCACCCTGTCGCCCTTCTTGATGCGCATCACAACACCTCCGGCGCGAGCGACACGATCCGCATGAAGCGCTTGTCCCGCAGCTCGCGGCCGACCGGGCCGAAGATGCGGGTGCCCCTCGGCTGCTGCTGGTCGTTGATGAGGACGGCGGCGTTCTCGTCGAAACGGATATAGCTGCCGTCGGGGCGCCGCTTCTCCTTGGTCGTCCGCACGACGACACATTTGACGACGTCGCCCTTCTTCACTGCGGCACCGGGGATCGCGTCCTTCACCGTCGCCACGAAGGTGTCGCCGATGCTGGCGTAGCGGCGCCGCGACCCTCCAAGCACGCGGATGCAGAGCACCTCACGCGCACCCGAGTTGTCGGCGACCCGCAGCCGCGACTCCTGCTGGATCATCGGGCACGCTCCACGATCTCGGCGAGGCGCCAGCGCTTCAGCTTGGACAGTGGCCGCGTCTCCACCACGCGCACGCGGTCGCCCACGCGGGCGGTGTTCTCCGCATCGTGGACGTACAGCCGCTTGGTGCGCTGCACCGTCTTGCCGTAGCGGGGGTGCCGGACGCGCTCGACGACCGCGACGACCACGGTCGCGCGCATCTTGTCGGACACGACCGTGCCCTCGCGCACCTTCCGTCGGTTCGTTCGCGTCGCTTGCGCCTCACCACGCGTGGTGGCGTCGACGTCGGACATCAGCCCTCCTCCTCTTGGTCTCCGGCGTCGCCAGCACCGGCGGACGCCGAGCCGGCGCTCCCGCCGGCCACGGCGACCAGTGCCTCTTGGGCTTCGGCGATCTCGCGCTGGCGAAGGAACGTGAGGATCCGTGCGATGTCCTTGCGGACGTGGCCGAGGCGGGCGGAGTTGTCCAGCTGGCCGGTCGCCATCTGGAACCGGAGGTTGAACAGCTCCTTTCGCGACTCGACGAGGCGGTCGAGGAGCTCGCTCGTCGCCATCCCGGCAAGTTCGGACGTTGCCATCAGACCTGGACCTCCGACGCACCGTGGGTGCCCGGCCGCACGACGAAGCGTGCCTTCATCGGCAGCTTCTGGATGGCGCGCTCCATGGCGGCCTGCGCCAGCTCCTGGTCGACGCCGGCGAGCTCGAAGAGGATCCGACCGGGCCGCACGACCGCGACCCAGTGCTCGGGGTTCCCCTTGCCCGACCCCATACGGGTCTCGGCGGGCTTCTGGGTGACCGGTTTGTCCGGGAAGACCCGGATCCAGATCTTCCCACCACGACGGACGTGGCGGGTCATGGCGATACGGGCTGCCTCGATCTGGCGCGCGGTCAACCACCCGGGCTCGAGAGCTTGGATCCCGAAGTCGCCGAACGTGACGGCCGTCCCGCCCTTGGCGGCGCCGGTGAGGCGCCCCCGCTGCTGCTTTCGGTGCTTGACCTTTCGGGGCATGAGCATCTCAGTCCACCTCCCTGCGGAAGTGCGGCGCCTCGTGGTGCTGGCGGCTGCGCCGCTCCATCGCCTCGTCCTCGGCGAGCTGGCGCTCCAGCTCGTCAGGCTCGGCGGGAGGGGCGATCAGGTCCGACACGGGAGCGGTCTCCTCGGTTGCCTCACTCTCCTCGGTCTCCTCGGTCTCCTCGGCGGGAGCCGTGGACGCCTCGGTCGGCGCTGGCGCTTCGGGCGCTAGCGCTTCGGGCACTGGCGCTGCGGGCACTGGCGCTGCGGCTGCTGGCGCTTCGGCTGCTGGCGCTTCGGGCACTCGAGCCTCGGCTGGTGCCGGCTCGGTACGTGCAGCCTCTGCGGGTGCGCTCTCGACCGCGGGCACCTCGGATGCCGGCGCCACGGGTGCTCGAGCCTCGACTGCGGGGACTCGGGCTTCGGGGGCTTGGGCTGCGGGAACTTGGGCTGCGGGGGTCTCGGGTGCCGGGGTCTCGGGTGCCGGAAACGCCGGCGCGGGGACTGCACCGTCGCCCTCGACGACGGGCGCGACCACGCTCGCAGCGGGCGGTTCGGCGAGCTGCTCGGCGCCGCCCTCCTCGACCGCCGTCTCCGGTCCGGTGCCCGGGACGCCCTGGTCGATGCGCCGGCGGCCGCCGCCTGCGGTGATCAGGCGGCGCGGCCGACCCTGGCCGGAGGTCTCACCGACCGCCATGGCGGCCTCTCGGGTGATCTTCTCTTCGACCGAGACCTTGTAAGGAAGAATGTCGCCCTTGTAGATCCATACCTTCACGCCGACGCGCCCGGAGGTGGTCCGCGCCTCGCGGAAGCCGTAGTCGACATCGGCGCGCAGGGTGTGAAGAGGGACGCGACCCTCCCGGTAGGACTCCTTGCGCGCCATCTCGGAGCCGCCGAGGCGGCCGGAGCACTGCACCCGGACGCCTTGGGCCCCCGCCTTTTGGACGGTCTGGATCGCCCGCTTCATCGCGCGGCGAAACGCGACGCGCCGTGCCAGCTGGTCGCAGATGCCCTGGGCGATCAGCGCGGCGTCCAGCTCCGGCTGCTTGATCTCTTGGATGTTCAGCTGGATCCGGTTCTGCAGCCCGGTGATCTGCTCGAGCTTCTTCTTCAGGCGGTCGGCCTCCGCGCCGCGCCGGCCGATCACGATGCCCGGGCGCGCCGTGTGGATGTCGACGCGCAGGCGGTCACGCGTGCGCTCGACCTCGATGCGGCTGACCGCCGCCGCCTCCAGCTGAGACATGAGGTAGTCCCGGATCTTCCAGTCCTCGACGACGAAGTCGCGGTAGTGGCGCTCTTCGAACCAGCGAGACTTCCAGTCCGTGGTCACGCCGAGCCGGAAGCCGTACGGGTTGACCTTCTGGCCCATCTATTCGCCCTTCTCGCTCTCGCTCGCGGTGCCGTCGCCGGCAACGTCGTCGGTGTCTGCTGCTTCCCCGCCGATGTCGTCTTCCTCGCCGGCGCCGTCCGCGGTCGCCTCGGAGGTCGCCTCCACGGCGGGGGCCTCTTCGACCTCGGGCGCATCGAGCCCCTCATCGCCTCCAACCTCG
>JAJZJC010000148.1 GCA_021810205.1 Actinomycetes bacterium | reverse complement strand
TCTCGGTTCTTCGTGCCCATGGGCTCATTGTCCTCCGATGCGTCCGGCGTCCTACGGATCCCTTCTGGCAAGGATCGCAGTGGGTCTCATCGGAGCCGAATGGGGTACGTCGTCTCGGAGCGCTCCAGCGCTGCCCGACCTGCCAGCAGGAGGTCCCGGTCCACTTTCGATCAGCCGAGGATGTTCACCGCTCGGGCGGCGACGATACCGACCGTCACGATCGAGACCAGCGATTCGGCGCTCATGAGGGCCTTTGCCGCGCGGCTGAGTGGCATGGTGTCGGTCGGGCTGAACGCGGCCGCGTTGGTGAGGGCCACATAGAAGTAGTCGAAGAACGTCGGCTCCCAGACCGCCGCCTGCGCCGACCCAGCTCTCGCCGGCGACCCCGTATCGGTCCGCGGCGCCGGTGCGGAGGCCGGAGCAGGCGCCGTGACCATCTGGGGGAACTGGAAGTCGGGGGTGCGCTCGTGCCCGTGCGCTCGAGCCACGGGGCCGCCACGGTCGAGCTGCCAGAACCACAGGCTGTACACGATGATGTTCGTGAACCAGACCGAGACGGCGCCGTAGAGCAGCGGGCGTCCCCTGGTGATCCCACCGTAGAGCAGATGGTCGACCAACAGGGACACCGAGATGACGTTGGCCAGGCCGATCAGCGCGATCACGGCGACGATGAGGATCCGGATCTCGACTTCCTCCTCCGAGCGACGCACGGCCCTCACCAAGTGCAAGACGACGACGAGCACCGCTTCGAGCGTCGGGATCAGCCACCGCGGTCCGACAGCGATCACCCCGGGAAGCAGGAGATAGAGCACGAGGGCCGCCAGGGCGGCGAGCGAGGCCGTCCAGTGGTGCACCGGCGAGCGAGGTGGCGCGGGCACGTGGGGCACGCCTCCGACGGTACGCCCCGGCGATCGCCGGCCGGGGGACCCGGGCACGAACGGGGTCGTCGACCGGCGTGCCGCGCCGCCAATCCCACCGAGGCAGCGACCCGTCGCCAGGGAGCGATCCGGTAGCGTCCTGACCGGAAGGGGATCGGTGGCAAGACACCCGCGCATCGCGATCATCGGCGGCGGCATCGGGGGATTGGTGGCAGCGCGCGCGCTGATGGGCCGTGGCTTCACCGTCGAGGTCTACGAGTCCTCTCCCGAGCTGAAGGAGATCGGTGCGGGGGTCGCCCTCGGGCCGAACGCGATGAAGGCCCTGCGCGCCTTGGACCTCGAAACCCCCATCCGTGCCGCCGGCTACCAAGCCCCCTACGAGATGCTGCGGACGTGGAAGGGCCGGGTGATCTCCAAGACCGACCGCGCGGGCACCGCCGCGCGCTACGGCGCGAGCGCCTGCACCATCCACCGCGCGGACATGCTGGACGTGTTGGCGCAGTCGCTTCCTGCCGACGTCGTATCGCTCGGGGTGCGTTGCGAATCGGTGACGACGAGCGACACGGTCGCCTCAGCCCGATTTCGAGACGGCACCGAGATCGAGGCCGACATCATCATCGGCGCGGACGGGATCCACTCCGCGGTGCGAGCGAGCCTCTTCGGCCCGGACGCACCCAAGTTCACCGGCAAGATCTGCTACCGGAGCGTCATCCCCGTCGAGGCGACGCCGGCCAAGTCGCTCGAGCCCTACCAGGGCCTCTGGCTCGGCCCGCACGGCGCGCTCGTCATCTACGGCATGCGCAGCGGTGAGCTCATCAATGTCGTCTGTCACCACGACGACGAGCAGTACGAACACGAGTCCTGGATCACCGAGTGCGACCGCGAAGAGGTGCTCGGGCGTTACAGGGACTGGCACCGCGCGATGCGCGAGCTCTTTGCCTCGAGTGAGCGCTGGTACAAGTGGGCGCTGTACGACCGGGACCCAATGCCCAAGTGGACGAAGGGCCGCACGACGCTGCTCGGTGACGCCGCGCACCCGATGCTCCCCTATCTCGGTCAAGGCGCCTGCCAGACGATCGAGGACGGCTGTGTCCTCGCTTCTGCGCTCGACCACACCAGAGACGACCCGCTCGGCGGCCTCGCGCTCTACGAGCGCTCCCGGCGTCCGCGCGCGAGCCAAGTGGTGCTCTTGGCCCGGGCTCGGGGCGCCGACAACCACCTGGTCTCTCCGATCGCTGCCCTCAGGCGCAACGTGCAGATCGCGATCCGCAAGCACTTCGGGCGGGACAGGACCGGGCGCGGCGAGTCGTGGATCGCCGACTATGACGCCGGCGCCCCCGACGCGCTGGCCCTGTAGCCCCGCTCGGGTGCGTCAGCGCGCACCGGGCGCGACCGCATCCACGTGCGATCATCGGCTGATGATCGAACTCGTACTCGAGGAGGCAGCCCCGGCGGATCACGAGCGGCTCTTCGAGATCTTCTCGGACGTGGTCGCGCGTGGCGAGGGGTACCCCGAGTCGGCACCGCTCACGGCCGACCGCTTCGCCGCGAGCTGGATCGATCCACCGGTCGTGGTCGTCGGCCGTCGGGCGGACGACGTGGTCGGCGCGTACTACCTGAAGCCGAACTTTCCGGGACGGGCCGCGCACATCGCAAATGCCGGCTACGTCGTGGCGCGCGAGCACCGGGGCAGCGGTATCGGCCGCCGGCTCGTGGAGGACTCCATCGTGCGCGCCGGGGCGAGCGGGTTCGACGCCATCATGTTCAACCTCGTGTTCGAGTCGAATCCCGGGCGACAGCTCTACGAGCGCCTCGGCTGGCGCGAGATCGGGCGGGTGCCGCGCGCAGTGGACGGCGAGCCCGCGATCATGTACTGGCGCGACGTTTGAACTGCCTGCGGTGGGTACCTCGCCCAGAAGGCGCGGCGCCGGGGGCCCGGCACCGAAGACTCAGCACCGCGGGCCCCGTACCCGGTCTCATCCCCGTACCCGGTCTCATGAGAAGCCGGCCTGCGCTGCCCGCTCCGCGAGGGTGACCACGGGGAGGCCCGGCGCGACCTCGCTCGCGAAGAGCCGCAACGACCGCAGGCAGGTGTCCGCCGGCAGGCCGCCGAAGGAGAAGACGCCCGCCATGTAGTTGCCCTCGACCGCCATCAGCTCGCCCAGCACCTCGCGCACCCGGCCCGCGGAGCCCACGAGCACGTGGCGCTTCTCTTCGAAGCGGTCGTAGTCGTAGTCGACGTACGGCCCGAGACCGGCCTCGATCCACTTCTTGTTGAAGGTGTCGAAGAAGCGGTCGAGCGCCGGGCGCGCGAGCGCATGCGCCGACTCGTCGTCGTCGGCGACCACCACGTGCCGGATGACCCCGACGGTTGGCGCAGGCACGTGGGCGTTCAGCCTCCCGGGGCGATCGCGAGCCGCCTGCCAGTGCTGCGCATAGGTTCGCACGGCGCTCGCAGGGTCCGCGCCGGCGTGGTCGAGGAGAAAGCTGGAGAACAAGGTGCTCAGACCCTGGGAGCCCAGCCACGGCACGGTGCTCAGGTTCGAGGTGGGATACCAAAGCGGCGGGTACGGCGTCTGGCGCGGGCGCTGGAAGATCGCCGCTGCCGGGTGGCCCGTCGATCCCTCGTCGGTCAACCGCTCCTCGCCTGCGATCGTGGCGAGCAGCGTCTCGAACACGTGCTCGTAGCGCGCGCGGGCCTCGTCGGGGCGCAAGCCGTACACCGCGAGCTCTGCAGGCGCGCCGCCGCGCCCGACGCCGAGGTCCAGCCTCCCGCCGCTCAGATGGTCGAGGAAACAGACCTCCTCGGCCAAGCGCACGGGGTCGTAGAGGGGGAGCACGTTCACCATGGCGCCGAGGCGGATCCGACTCGTGCGGACCGCAGCCGCGGCGAGAAAGAGATTCGGCGAGGGCACCGCGCCAAGCGGGGTCCCATGGTGCTCGGCGAGGTGATAGGCGACGCAGCCGAGATCGTCGGCCAGGGCCACGAGATCCAGGTGCCGCGCCAGCAGCTCGCCCGGCGGGCTGCCGTCGTCGTCGATCCAATCGAAGATCCCGAATTCCACTGGCAACGCTCCGGGCACGAGCGCGTGCACCGTCGGGTATGGGACCCACGGACCGTACAAAGGGCAGGCAGAGGTGTCAAGCAAGCCCGCGGCGGCGGTGTCCTCTCAGGAGAAGGGGCCGACGGGGACCGAGCGTCGTGAGCTCGCGGCGACGCGCGGAGGCGACGCGCGGAGGCGACGCGCGGAGGCGACGCGCGGAG
>JAJZJC010000147.1 GCA_021810205.1 Actinomycetes bacterium | reverse complement strand
CCGTTATACGTCACTGGTAGCTGTCGTTGTTCCGAGCCGGCTACCAGGGTGGAGGAGTCCATCCGCGCCATGAGACGTCGCGCCACCTCCCGCGGACTTCATCGCGCCGCGATCGGCGGGATCGATCGGACGTCTCGATGTGGCGAGCCCAGGTGGCCGAAGCCGCGCCCATGGGCTGGGAGGTGAGCGACGAGACGCCGCTCGCGAAGGGAGCGCAGCGCCTCGAGGCGACCCCGTCGCCCATTGGTCCCTTCGCGCACTCCCGCCGGCGCAGCCTTGCGCGAACCGTCCGCGCCGAGGTCTCGGGCGGCAGCTGGCCGAGGCTGCACGAGGTCGGCTCCCTTCTGATCGGCGTCGGCCCGGGCGGGTACGCGACGTCGCTGCGCTCATCTGTCGCTGCCCGCCGCGTCGCTGCTGCGCGCGGCGAGCAACGGGGGCCGCGACGTGCTGTCCGGTGATCGCCCGCTCGCTCCAGGTCGCCGTCAGGCCGAAGCGACCTGCTGTTTGGCGTAGGCCTCGAGGCGCCGCAGCTCGTCCTGGTAGATCCTGGCCATCGCGAGCGGAGCGAAGCGCTTCTCGAAGAAGCCACCGACCCCTGTGGCCGCGCTCTGCCAGGTCGTCGAGATGGTGACGCGCGCGCCCGTGGCGTCGGGGTCGACGGTGAAGGTCGTGACGAGGCTCGAGTTCTTGTCGGTCTCGACCAGCACGCGACCGGGCTCGGGCTCGCTCACCTCCATCTCGTAGTTCCGGTTCCGGCCTCCGGCGGTCACGGTGAAGCGGATGAGTGTCCCGGCGCCGATCCCGCCCGAGACGACGCTGAAATTCGAGAAAGCCGGTGGCAGGAACTGGGCGTGGTGGGCGAAGTCGGCGAGGCAGGCGAAGACGACGGCCGGCGGAACGGCGACGGTGTGGGTGGCCTCGGCGCGCATGGTTCCCATAGGCCCTGCCTAGCACCTCGACCGCCGCCTCGGCGACGCGGCCGGGACACTCGTGGTGGATGGCGTGGCCGCAGTTTTCGCCCACACCGTGACGTCCGCCTGGCCCAGCCGCAGCGAGCTCGCCCTGCAGGGCACTGAAGCCCTTGAAGAGTTAGCTAGGTATGCGACGGCGAGGGCGGCGCACCGGGGACGTCGAAGGACAGCTCGTCGAGATAGCACCACCACCAGTCCTCGCCCGGCTCGTAGGAGCGGATGATGGGATGGTCGTTATGGGCATGCCAGTGAGCGGTGGCGTGTCGATGCGGTGAGCTGTCGCAGCAGCCGACGTGCCCGCAGCGCATGCACAGCCGGAGGTGCACCCACTGGCCGCCGATACCCAGGCAGTCCTCGCAGCCGTTGCTCGATGCAGTGACGTCGGTGACGGTGTCGAGGTGGGCGCAGGTTGCGGCCATCAGATCACTCTCCTTGTTCGTTCGGATCGTCTTCGAGTTGAATCGATGTCCGGGGCCAGTCGATGCGGGCGGTGCTCGCCGTCTCAGGGTGGTCGTTGAGCCAGCGGCGTGCGAAGGGCCAGAGTGGCGCGATCGTCAGATGCTCGGACGCGGCCCGGTCGAGCGGCTCGCACCAAATCGCCGCCGATGCCCGCGCCCTGCGAGGTGCTCGGGGGCCTCGGTGTGGACGAGGACGAGCCGGCTCGGCGCCATCTTGTCGATCGGCTGGGCGAGCGTTGCGTCGTCTTCGGCGATCAAGCGGTGCTCCGCCGGAACATCGCGTCCCGCGGCGGCTTCTCCGCCGCAGTCGATCATGGCCTGTGTCGGTCACTTTCACGTCAATGCTCTCGAATGCCCTCGCGGGTGGCGGCGCGATGGCGTCACGGCGCCGGGCCCGGAGTCGACAGCGGCGGGGGTGGGCGCGCCGGGCCGTCGCGTTCGGGGCGGCCATCATCGTGAGGGAAGACGCGTCTGTGGCGCGGGAGCGGGTGGGCTGGGTTGTGGCGTGGTCGCGTCGCCAGGAAGCTGGGCGGCGGCCCGGCGCTGGGCGATGTCGGCGACGAGTGCCCGAAATGCCCGCTCGGTGAGGGGGTAGGCGACCATGACGGGCGTGCCGATGAGCACCAGGGCCCCAGGGAGGCCGCCCGCCGCGAGCCGAATGGACTGCAGGGCGGCGTGGGTCTGCGTCGGTGCTTTGGCCGTGTAGCCGCCGATGCTGATGGTGTAGGCGGCGATGGCGCCCCCCACCCCGAGGCCGACTTTGGAGGTGAAGGAGAAGATGGCGTAGTTGAGTCCCTCGGCGCGCACTCCGCTGTTCCATTCGCCGTAGTCGACGGTGTCGGCGACCATGGCGTAGAGCACGACGATGATGGCCCCGGTCCCGAGCCCGAGCACGCCGAAAGAGGCGATGCCCAACGCCGGCAGGCTGGCAGGCGACAGGGCGATGCCGGCTCCCGCCGCCACACACAAGGAGCCGGCGGCGAGGTAGATGACCTTCTTTCCGACGGCGCCGACTGCCCTTGGGACGGCCAGGGCGGCGATGATCATGCCGGCGGTCTGGGCGAGGGTGATGACGATGAAGAGGTTGGTGTCGCCGAGGACGTCCTTGGCGTAGTAGATGCCGACGGTCTGGGCGCCGAAGACGCCGGTGTAGAGCGCCAGGCTCGATGAGCAGAGGATCACCAGTGGCCGGTTGTGGCGGAGCATGTGCAAGGTGGCGCGGATGCTGAACCGTTCGGCGTCGCGTTGCACCGTTTCTCGGGTGGCGGCGAAGCACCAGGCGTAGATGGCCACTCCGATGATGGCGAAGATCGCAACGGTGATGGTGAGCGAGTGCTGCAGGTTGGCGGCGTGCGAGAGCTCCGGGGAGACGACCGCCGCGATGACGAGGATCGCTGCCGCGGTGAAGATCAGCCGCGCCGTCGACAGCCGGGCGCGATCAGAGGGCTGTTGGGTCATGGCGGCCGCGAGGGACCCGTAGGGGATGTTGACGGTGCTGTACGCGGCCTGGAACAGGGCGTAGGAAACGTAGGCCCAGACCAGCTTCCAAGCGGGCGACAGTCCGTGGGGGATGGAGAAGACCACGACGAGAAGGGCGAGGAGCGGCACCGATCCGAACAGCACGTAGGGGCGGAACTTGCCCCACCTGGTGGTGGTCTCATCGGCGATGCGGCCGGCGGCGAGGTCGGTGACCCCGCCGAGGATGCGCACGACGAGGAACAGCGTCCCGGCTTCGGCTGGCGGGATGCCCGCGACGTTGGTGTAGTAGATCAACAAGAACGCCGAGGCCATGGAGAACGTGAGGTTGTTGGCGGCGTCGCCTGCTCCGTAGCCGGCGTAGCGGGCGAGGCGCAGCCTTTGTGGCTGGTCCGGGCCGGTCACGGCGCCTGGCTCCACCGCTGTCTCAGGTGGGCGACCGCGGCTTTGGGTTGGCGGTCGCGGGTGAACACGCCCTTCTTGTTGCCGCCGACGCGCATGATCCCCGAGGAGGTGGCGAAGTCGGCGAAATGCCAGATCTGCTCGCCGACGACGGCGTCGACCCGGTCGAAGACCCGGTGTGACATTTCGAGCAGCGCGGCCTGGTACTCCTCGCTCCAGGGGCCCGGGACCACGTCGTGCAGCCCGGCGAGGGTGTCGGCGCCGTACTCGGTCATGATGATGGGCTTGTCGTGCTTGGCGGCCCAGGCCCGAAGCTCGGCTTCGAGGTGGACTTCGGCGGCGGCGAGGTCGCCGGTGTCGACGTACCAGCCGTAGTAGCGGTTGAGCAGCAGCACGTCGAACAGGTCGGAGATGACGTCTTTGTCCGGTGGGGCGAGCATGACGTTGGCGAAGCCGACCGGGCGGGTCGGGTCCAGCGCCCGGGCTTGGGCGGCGAGCGGCTCGAAGTAGGCCCGGGCGGCTTGGGTGTCGGACTCGGGCTCGTTGGCGATGCTCCAGGCGACCACGCAGGGATGGTTCTTGTCCCGGGCGATCAGCTCGGCGATTGCCTGGCGGTGGGCCTCCTGGGTGGCGGCGTTGACGGTCGCCTCGGAGAACGTGGGCAACCCCTGGGTGCCGAAGATGCCGCCGCCGAGGCCCATGTTGAGCCCCACCGCGGGCGTCTCGTCGATCACCACCACGCCGCGTCGATCGGCGTAGTCGAGAACCTCCTCGGCGTAGGGGTAGTGCGAGGTGCGGAACGAGTTCGCCCCGACCCATTCCATGAGGGCGAAGTCGTGGACCATCCACACGTCGTCTTGGCCCTTGCCGCGGATGGGGATG
>JAJZJC010000146.1 GCA_021810205.1 Actinomycetes bacterium | reverse complement strand
GCACCACCCGACGGCGCACCACCCGACGGCGCACCACCCGACGGCGGGCGCGCGGCGCGCGAGCGCCGCTGCGCTCTGCGCCGCGGCGCTCTACGCGGCACTGGCGTCAGGCGTGAAGCCGTTCACGGTCCTTGCCTACGCCGCGGTGGCCCTTCCATCCGTGCTGTGCGTCGGCGTCCTCGTCGCCCAGAGGTCGCGGCCCGGCACCGGGCCTTGGCGGCGCATGGACCCTGCCCGCCCGGCGAGCGAGGGCACGGGGATCCCCTGGCTGGTCGTGATCGTCGTCCTCCTCGGCATCGAGCTGGCCTCGTACTTCCATCCAGGGCCCCGCGCCGACTACCCCACGCTCAGCTTCGGCTTGAACGCTCTGCTGCGCCACCGCGCAGCGAAGGCCGCAGGGTGGTTGGCCTGGCTCGTCCTCGGCTGGTACCTCGTACGGCGATGACGTGGGCCGAGGTCACCTACGGGCTGTGGGCCGCGATCGCGTTGGCCGCGCTCGTGCTATGGCTCGCTTCCGCGCACACCTGGCGGGTCGGCAGGATCCGGATCCGCCGCCCCTCCGCCGCGCTGCGTGACGCGCTCGGCACTCGCACGTGGCTGCGCGTCGCGGTCGTCGTCGGCTGGGCGTGGCTCGGCATCCACGTCTTCGCCCGCTGACCCCGCCGGCAAGGCCGGCCAGAGCTCCTCGGGCTCCTTCCCTTTGGTCTCGGGCAGGAGCAGGAGGAACCCCGTCGTGAGGATCATCGGGAGGAAGACGACGACCGCCGCGAGCGCCAGGTGGTGCGACGTGCCCCGGACGTCGGCGACCACGCCGAACGCAAGCAGCCCCACGACCGCCCCCGCGACGCCAGCCGCGATGTACCACCCGGCGACCGACGCGCGCACCGACGTCGGGAACAGCTCGTTGGCAAGCGACCCGCCTGCCGGCGCGAACACGGCTGCGCACGTCACGCCGGCGACGTAGCCCGAGAAGAGCGCCCACGCGGGCCCGGTGTACGCGAGGGTGCCGAAGATCGCCATGCCCGCCATCGCGATGGCGACCGTGGGACGCCGACCGAGCCGGTCCGACAGCCACCGCCCGACGAGCAGGCCGCCGAGGCCCGCCGCGCCGGCTGCGACCACCATGCCGCTCGTGAGAAAACCGCCCAGGTGGAGGAAGTTCTCGGCGTAGATGAAGACCAGGCTGTTCGCCGGCCCGGTGATGACCGAGATGCTGAAGGCGAGCAGTGCGACGACGAGAAGTCGGCGCCGGTACGGCTGGGCGACCGCGCCGAGGACGGGCTCGGCGCCGGTGGCGGATGCCTCGACCCGCGCGAAGCGGTCAGGCTCGACGACCCGGCGGAAGACCACGGGGAGGAAGACGAGCGGCACGACGGCGAGCGCGAAGATCCCGCGAAAGCCCAGCGTCTTCTCGGCGAGGCTGTGGACGATCGCTGCCAGACCGGCACCCACGGCGTAGCCCGCGGCCATGAGGGACACTGCCTTCGCCCGCTCGTGCGACGTGGTGAGCTCCACCGCGCTCACCTGGGTCAGCCCTACGCCCGCGCTCAGAAAGGGCCTGCCGAGGGCGAAGATCGCGACGAACCACCAGTAGGTGGGGCTCAGGGTCGTAAGTGCGGTCAACGCAAGCCCCGTCGCGCACATGGTCGCGAGCACAGGCTTGCGACCGAAACGGTCTGCGAGCGAGGCCAGGGGGAGGCCCAGCAGAGACGAGGCGCGGATGATGGCGAGGCCGATGCCGATCACGCTCCCCGAGAGTCCCGCCTGGTCGGCGAACGTCGCCCCGTGCTCCAGATGGCCGAAGGTCTTCGACACGTCTCCGAGGGCGGCCACCGCGCCGAACTGCCCGAAACCCGATGCGAGGGCGAGCAGGGCGACGGCGACGAGCGAGGGGTCGGACCAGCGGTACGTGCGGAACCCTGCAGGTGTGACCTCCACCGAGTCACCCACCGCGCTGGGCCACCTCCACCAGTCCGAGGCTAGGGCGTCGCGCTGCGTGCGGCGCAGGCGCCGCGCGGATGTGGGCAGCCCACGCGCCTATTTCGGAGGGGACCTCGACTCGCCCGCCGATGCCTGCCACGATCGGACGGGCGCGAGACGCGCGCCCCGCGTCAGCGGCGTGGAAGAGAACGAGGAGCTTCGGTAGCAGATGCCGCGACCAGTCGAGGGATCGAGCCCGTACAACGCAGGTTTGGACGGCATCCGCGCGATCGCCGTGCTCGGCGTCATCGCGTACCACCTCGATCTCGGATGGGCGAGCGGCGGCCTGCTCGGCGTCGGCGTCTTCTTCGTCCTCTCGGGCTACCTGATCACCGACCTGCTCGTCGCCGGCATCCGCACGCGCGGGGCGAGGTCCTTCGGGATGTTCTGGATGCGCCGGGCGCGAAGGCTGCTGCCGGCGCTGTTCGTCATGCTGCTCGTGACCGTGGCGTGGGCCACCCTGTTCGACAGGTCCCAGATCCCAGGCCTGCGCGACGACCTGCTGCCAGCCGTCTTCTACTACAGCAACTGGTGGTACATCTTCCACCACGTCTCCTACTTCGCCCAGTACGGGCCGCAGTCCCCGCTCGGCCACCTGTGGTCCCTGGCGATCGAAGAGCAGTTCTACCTGGTCTGGCCGTTCGTCCTCCTGGTCGCCCTCCGCTGGGTGCGCAGCCGCCGCCTGCTCATCATCGGCGCCCTCGTGCTCGCGGCGGGCTCCGCGATCGAGATGGCCCTCCTCTTCGTCCCCTACACGGACCCGACCCGGGTCTACGACGGCACCGACACGCGGGCGTTCGAGCTCCTCATCGGCGCAGCGCTCGCCTTCCTCTGGCCGCGGACCACGCGCGTCGCGCCGATCACGCCGCGGGCGCGCGCCGTGCTCGAGGTCGCCGGAGGCGCAGCGCTCGCGGGCATCCTCGTCATGTACTGGCAGACGGGCCAGTACGACCCCTTCGTCTACCGCGGCGGCATGGTGCTGCTCTCGGTGCTCACCGCGATCCTCATCGCGGTGTGCGTCCACCCCGGCGCACGGGTCGGGCGCGCGCTCGGGATCGGACCCTTGCGCTGGATCGGTGAGCGCTCCTACGGCATGTACCTGTGGTCGCTGCCGATCATCGTCCTCACCACCCCACAGGGGGCGAAGGAGAACCTGCTGCGCGACGCGCTCCAGGTCGCCGGCATCGTCGCGGCCGCAGCACTCTCGTGGCGCTTCGTCGAGCAACCCGTGCGCCACGGAGCGCTGGGCCGGCGCTGGCACGAGCTGCGCGACAGGTGGCGCAGCCGGGACTGGGCGAACCTCATGCCCGGCACGGAGGCGTGGACGGCGACGGGAGCCGTCCTTGTCGCCGCGCTCGTGTGCTCGCTCGGGCTCTCCGGGGTGATCTCCGGCGCACCGGCGGTCCCCGAAGCGACGAGGAGCATCCTCCCGCCACACCATCATCTCGAGCGGACCTCGTCGAGCGTCCCCACCAGGGACCCGGGCGGGCCAGCCGCGGGCGGGCGCGGCCGCAGCACGCTGCCGGCAGGGGGCACGACCACCACCACGACGCTCCCCGCAGGTACCGGCGTCACGATCATCGGCGACTCGATCATGATCGACGCCGCGCCGTACCTGCGCCGGATGCTCCCAGGGGCCGTGATCGACGCACAGGTGGGGCAGCAGCTCTACGAGGTGCAGGCGGAGGTGCCGCAGCTGAAGCAGGAGGGGGACATCGGCGACGAGCTGATCCTCGAGCTGGGCACCAACGGCTACTACAGCGTGACGCAGCTCGAGTCGCTGCTCCGCTCGCTCGGGCCGATGCGCCGCACGGTGCTCGTGAACACCCGTGAGACACGCCCCTGGGAGCAGGCCGTGAACCAGACGATCGCGACGGTCGCCCGCAGCTGGCCCGACACCACGATGGTGAACTGGTACAGCCTCAGCGCGAGCACGCCGCAGTACTTCTATCCCGACGGCGTCCATCTCGACCCGCAGGGCGCTCAGTACTACGCCTCGCTGCTAGTCCACGCCCTCGAAGCGCCGCTCCCGGCGTCTCCAGCCACTGGCCGCGCCGGTCATGCCAGAGACGTGGTAGAGACGCGGTCGACACGACGCGTGCCCATCCATGAGACTGACGCCAGCTGAACGAGACCGACTCCTCGTGTTCGCCGCCGCCGAGCTGGCGAGGGCACGACGGGCCCGAGGGCTCCTGCTCAACGCGCCCGAAGCCACCGCCCTCATCGCG
>JAJZJC010000145.1 GCA_021810205.1 Actinomycetes bacterium | reverse complement strand
GGCATCTTCGGGCTCAGCGAGCAGGCGCAGACCGGTGGCATGCACCTCGGGCTCGCCACCGGAGGAGGGATGCTGATGGTGACCGGGGCGATGCTCTTGTCGCGCTCACCCATCCTCGAGCACAGCCGGCGGGCGAGCGGGACGTCGCAGCGCACCTCCCACCACGACCATACGCGGGGCGCGTCGGGGCACGTCGGGGCGCGTCGGATGCGCGGCGTCCTGAGCGGCGGCACCGACGAAGTCAGCGCCTGGGCTGCGTCGGCAGGCTGCTTCCAGCGCGCCGGTGAGGCCGGTGCTCAGGCAGACTTGCGCCGCTGGCGCACGATGCGCCGGCGCTCACGCTCGGTGGCGCCACCCCAGACCCCCTCGCGCTCGCGGTTGGCCAACGCGTGCTCGAGGCAGGCCTGGCGAACCGGGCACACCTCACACACGGCCTTGGCCGGCTCTGCGTCCGCGTCGTCGTCGGGATCCGGGTAGAAGACCTCGACGTCGATGCCCCGGCAGGCGGCCCGCTTGCGCCACGTGGCGGTCATGGAAAACACATCCTCTGATTGGTCGGCTGAGCCTGCCGACACGAACGACCCGCCCAGAGCACTTCCAGGAGGCGCCGCCAGAAATCCGGCAGAGTGGAAGGGCAATTATGGACTGCAAGAGACCCCGTTGTAAAGAATCCTCGGGACCGGGGGCTCTTGTGGCCAGGGGCGACGCGGCGGGAACTGCGTCAACGAAGCGGCAGCGGCGCCGTCGTCCCGAGCAGGTCGCCGAGCAGTTCGCTCGTGGTCTCGACGCCGATCACCGTC
Organism: Actinomycetes bacterium; assembly: GCA_021810205.1. Taxonomy (GTDB): domain Bacteria; phylum Actinomycetota; class Acidimicrobiia; order Acidimicrobiales; family RAAP-2; genus JAJYVT01. Next base: position 3,411 of record JAJZJC010000145.1, on the reverse strand, counting down.
CGCGCCTCGTAGGCGGGGTGCCGGGCGACGAGGGTCAGTGCGCCGTCGTCTGGCGCCGGCCCGGCCTCGGACGACGCCCGCTCCACGCGGGCGACCGCGTCCGGCGGGAAGGCGAAACGCACATAGTGCACCGCCGCGGTCACGGCCTCCCTCGTCAGGGCCTCTGCATGGCTCGCCTCGGGCACGCTTGGCACCGAGACCAGCGGTGCTGGGCCGATCTCGAAGGCGAGCGCTCTCTCGATGCCGACCAGCGCCGGCAGCCACCGACGCAGGTCGCCCTCGGTGGTGAGCTCGACGAACAGGGTCGCCGACAGCTCGCCGGGGCTCGGGAGCAGCCGGTTGTAGACGTCCAGCTCGTGCTGGATACCCTCGTCGGTGACGATCCGCTCGGCGCGGGCCATCTCTTGGACCTGGAACCTGACCGTGTCGGCGCATTCGAAGACCACGGTCAGGATCGGCCCGAGCGGGACGCGACGCCGGCGCTTGCGGGCGATCACCCGCCGCCGGTAGTCGTCGCGCACGCGCTCGTAGGCGCGCAGATCCAAGATGTCGTCGAGCTGGAGCATGTCGGGCGCCGCCACTAGCGGGCAGGCCGCCCCTGGAGCACCGTCTCGCTCACGAAACGGACTCGAGCCCCTTGGTGAACCGCCCGGCGTGGGACTTCTCGGCACGGGCGAGGGTCTCCAGCCACTCCGCGATCTCCTCGAAGCCCTCGTCGCGGGCCGTCTTGGCGAACCCAGGGTACATCTCGGTGTACTCGTAGGTCTCACCCTCGATGGCGCTCTTCAAGTTGTCCGAGGTAGCACCGACCGGCGAGCCGGTCACCGGGTCGCCGACCTCGCGCAGGAAGTCGAAGTGCCCGAAGGCGTGGCCGGTCTCGCCCTCAGCGACGGAGCGGAACAGCGCGGCGACGTCGGGGTAGCCTTCGACGTCGGCCTTCTGGGCGAAGTAGAGGTACCGGCGGTTGGCCTGGCTCTCGCCGGCGAACGCGACCTTCAGGTTCTCCTCGGTCTTGGATCCTTTGAGCTCGGACATGGCTCCTCCTGATGCTGGTTCGTTGGTGGTCAGTGTGGTGATCTCTTCGAGGATCTCATCTTCATTCTCATCTTCATCTTGTGCCGGGTCGTCGATTGCCTGGTCGTCGATTGCCCGGTCATCGATTGCCCGGTCATCGATTGCCGGAGGGCAACGGCGCTGGAGCCGCCCGTGTCGTGGACGGCTCCGCACGGCGGCACGCGGGGCACACACCCCGGAAGACGACTTCTGCGCTCCCCACGTCGTACCCCCTCGCCTCTCCCGGCGGCAATTCGAGGCTCCCGACCTCGACGAAGACGTCTCGGATCTCGCCGCACACCCGGCAGACGAGGTGGTGGTGCGGACACTCGACGTTCGGGTCGAACCGGACCGTGCCGGTGCCAAGCTCGAGCGCCGTGATCTCGCCGAGGGCCGCGAGATCGTGCAAGGTCTGGTAGACGGTCTTGAGCGAGATGGTCTCCATGTCGACACGCACGGTCTCGTAGATCGTCTCCGCGGAAGGGTGCCCCTCGTCGTGCTGGAGAGCCTGGAAGATCCGTTGACGCTGGGGCGTCACCTTCCGCCCGTGGGCACGCAGGAGGTCGGACAGCTCGCTCGGGGTCCTCATCGCACGGTACATCGTAGTGTCATGGATTGTCATATGACAACCGTTGTTCAAGTCAATCCCCAGACGGGGCCGGTCGGACCCCAACACCGCTGTGGCAGGCTTGACCGGTGAGTCCCACGCGCTCCGCACCCTTCGACCGTGCCACGGCCCTCGAGCGGCTCGCCTCCGAGGAGTTCGACGTGCTCGTCGTCGGCGGGGGCATCACCGGGGCAGGGATCGCACTCGACGCTGCGCATCGCGGGCTGCGCACGGCGATCGTCGACAAGGGCGACTTCGCGTCGGGGACGTCGTCGAAGTCCTCCAAGCTGGTCCACGGCGGACTGCGCTACCTCCAACAGCGAGAGGTAGGACTCGTCTACGAGAGCCTCGCCGAGCGCCAGCTGCTGCTGCGCAACGCGTCGCACCTCGTCTCTCCCCTGCCCTTCCTCGTCCCGCTCTTCGGTCGCAACGGCGTCGTCTCGAGGACGGTTTCCCGGTCGCTCGCCACCGCGCTGTGGCTCTACGACCTCACCGGCGGGTGGCGGATCGGCGCCCGTCACCGGCGTGTCGGACGCAGCGATGCCCTGACGCATCTGCCGTCGCTTCGTGCCGAGGACCTCGTCTGCGGCTTCTTGTACTTCGACGCGCACGCCGATGACGCACGGCTCACGTTGGCCGTCGTTCGCACGGCGGTCATGGATCATGGCGCCGTCGCCGCCAACTACGCATGTGTCACCGACTTCCTCACCGACCCGGACGGCAAGGTACGCGGTGCTCGGGTGAGCCCCGCTCGTATGCCGGGCAGCGCCGGAGAGTTCGGCGAGGCGACCGAAGGACCTGACTTCGACTGTCGCGCCAAGGTGGTGGTGAACGCGACGGGCGTATGGGCCGACGAGGTCCGCGCCCTCGCCGACGCACGCCACACCCACACGCTGCGCCCTGCCAAGGGCGTGCACGTGAGCGTCCCGTCGAGCCGGCTGCCCTGCGACATCGCCGCGGTGCTGCCCGTGCGCGGCGACCGCCGCTCGGTGTTCGTCGTGCCATGGGACGACTGCGACATGACCTACATCGGGACGACCGACACCGACTATGACGGTCCCCTCGACGCGCCTGGATGCACCCCCGAGGACGTCGACTACCTCCTGGACGCGGTGAACGCCTCCACGACCGCCTCGCTGCGGCGCGAGGACGTGACCGGAGTATGGGCAGGGCTTCGGCCGCTGCTCGCCTCACGCCACGGGCGAAAGCTCTCCACTCGCACCGCCGACCTCTCGCGGCGCCACTCGGTGCGAACCTCCATCGACGGCCTCGTGACCGTCACTGGCGGGAAGCTCACGACGTACCGCCGCATGGCGGCGGACACCATGCGCCAGGTCGAAGAGGTGCTCGAAGCCACCGACCGCCCTGCGCTCGCGCCAGCGAGCACGCGCCGGCGCGCGCGCAGCACCGCCAACGTCCGACTGCGCGGCGCACCCGCCGGGCGGGGCGCCCTGCGTACGCCCCACGTGGGCATGCTCGGTGATGCCGACCACCTCGAACGTCGCTACGGCACGGAGACCGCAGCGGTGCGAGCGCTCGCCGAAGGCCGGCCGACGCTCCTTGCCCCGGTCGTCGAGGGGCTCCCCTACCTCGGCGTCGAGGTCGTCTACGCGGTGCGCGAGGAGATGGCCCTCACCCTCGACGACGTCCTCGGCCGCCGCACGCGCGCGGTCCTCCAAGACGCCCGTGCGACGGCCGCGGCAGCCAGCACCGTGGCGCAGCTGATGGCGGACGAGCTTGGCTGGTCGCCC